>NZ_JBOFRG010000280.1:0-37444 GCF_051650885.1 Clostridium sp. | reverse complement strand
TGGAAAAGCTATAGTTGTTGAATTTATTAATAAAGAAATTAAAATTTATGAAAATGATTTTGGAGTTTTAACAAATTCACCAGAATTCCCAGTGCAATTAATAAACTTAGGTAATTACACAAATTTAGATAAATATTGTAGACCAACAGTTAAATTTGGTGATAGAACAATAGCACATTTAGGTCAAGGATCAGGAGCTTTAGGTTTACCTGGTGATATGACTCCAATGTCTAGATTTGTAAGAGCATCATTTTTAACTGAAAATGCACATTATGATGATAACACAGTAGTGGATGTAGCATTTCATATCTTAAATTCATTTGATATAGTTGCAGGGTCAACATGCCAACATATGCCAAGTGAAATGATTAAAAAAATGGGTAAATTCTTATTACCAGTAAGTGAAGACGGAGTAACAGAAATTACACAGTTTACATTAGTAAAAGATTTAACTAATGGAATAATGTATGTAAAAGATATAAATGATCAAAATATAAGAAGAATTGAATTAAATAAATTGAACTTTAAAGAAGATGGTAAAAAATTAAGAATGCCACTTACTAAGGAAAGAAATTATGAAGATGTAACAGCTGATTTTAGATAATATATTAGAGACTTAAAAAGCTCCCAAATCAAACGATTTGGGAGCTTTTTTATCTTATTTATTAAGAGGATAGTCTGTATTCTTTAAAGCCTTTAATAGCAAATATAGTAAGAGCTATAATGTTTATTCCACAAACTAGGAATAACAAGAAATTAACTAATGCAAAAACTATTGAGAATCCTACAACAGCAAGAATTCCAGCTATGGAAATTAAAACGATATAAAGTGCTATTTTATAGTTTTCTTTTATATTTAAAAGCTTTTGCAAATAGAAATATGGACCTAATAATGAAGCAATACCAGAAAGTATTGAAAAGGCAGCTATTGAAACAAGTCCAAATATACCAGTTACAGAAATTCCAGTATTATAGAATCCAATAAGTCTCTCAAAACTTCCAGAAGGTAATGTAATTATTGAATGAGATACTCCGTATGATGTTATGTATGAAGTAGCAAAAATTGCAATAAAAACTGCGATTAATCCGGAAATAGAGGAAATGAGAGCAGCTGGAATTGGAGCATTATCAGCCTCTTCAGCAGCGATTGCTAAAGCACCAAGTCCTAAAGAAGCAGTTTGAATAGTTCTTTGCATTCCTAAAACTATTCCGACTGGAATACCGATGTACATAGCAACAGGGTTCTCTATTGCTTTTCCCATATCACCAAAGAATACTGGTAAGTAGCTTCTAGTTTTAAATAGAAAACAAATAAAGAATACTAAATAAAGAACCACGGCAACTGATATTATTAATGTTAGTGCGCTTAAAAATACATTATTCTTTTTTGATAAAACTATTAAAGATAAAATTAGTATTATGGGAAATGCAATAAACCAAAACATCTGGCTTGAAGATAATGCAATATGAAAGCTTTTATTAGCACTTATTGCAAAAGCAGCATTTATACCACTAAATTGGAATCCTCCAAATCCAAATACAAATAAAACTACAAAGCATACTGAGTAAACAAGACCTGCTTTAGGTGTTATAAACTTACTAATATAATCCTTTGGTGAAAGTTTAGTAGCCTTAGAAATTAAGGTTTCACAATATGTTAGTGGAATTAAGAATAATGCACCAACAAGTGCCCAAAAGCAAAGAGCTTCTATAAAATGTTGACCTTCAGCAGCAGTTTGGCTAAGTGAACCTAAAACACCTATAATAGCTCCGGTACCAAGCATATTACCAAGAGAAATGGCAGCTGGACCAACTACTTTTTTTAAGGATAAAGTACCACCTGATGTAATTTGTTTTTGGACTTTAAAAATGATTTTTATTGATACGTAAAGCGCTATAATTATTAAGATTGGAATGAATACAGCCCAAATCATATTTGAGAATGAATTAAGACTTTGTTCAATAGTAGACATATAAATCAACTCCTATTACGAATATTTTATAACAAATTAAATTATTACAAGATTATATTAAGCAAAACCTGTGCCAAAAATTCATAGAGAAATTTAAAAGAATAAAAATTACTATTCAGAAAAGTGCCTAAAATAGACATAAATATGAGGCGTAGTTACAAAACAAGTCAAAATAAACTTATAAAACAAATAATGGTTAATACTGTAAGTCATTTATAACTTACGGTATTAAATGAAAAATAATAATTAATGCATAAAAGACTTAAAATGAGGCATGCTTTTAGTACTAAAGATTAAAATAAAAGCAAAAACTACGACTTAATACAGGCGATATATTAAGTCGTAGTTTTTATTTGAATAAATATTTTCTAACTTTTCTAGAGGCTTGGCTCTGTGAAATACCTAAGGCTTCAGCTATTTTATAGGAAGATTTATATTCGTTATAAGCAGCTATGATTAAATCTCTTTCAGCTGAGATGAGATGAGATTTAAGTGAGGGAAACTTTAATATATGAGGTGCCTCTAAAGATGGTTTTGTGTAATTAAGATGCTCGTACACTTGTTCCATAGTTAATGTATCAATATCGGATGTGATGATAAGTTTCTCAAGTACATGTTCAAGTTGACGTATGTTCCCAGGCCAATCATAAGTGGAAATTTCATGGAGAAGTTCATCACTAAAAATTTTATTTGTATTGTATTTTGTATTTAATTTTTTTAGTAAAACTTTACTTAAAGTAGATATATCATTTTTCCGCTCACGAAGAGGTAAAAGTGTATATTCAATTACGTTAAGTCTATAATATAAATCTTCTCTAAAAGAGCCAATACTAACCATTTGAGCTAAGTTTTTATTAGTTGCTGCAATTATTCTGATGTTAGCAGATTTTTTTGATGTTCCACCAACAGGAGTGTAGGTATTTTCTTGTATAAGTTCAAGGAGTTTGCTTTGAGATGGCAGTGGTAAATCTCCTATTTCATCTAAAAATAATGTTCCTTTATTGGCAGAATCAACAAGTCCCTTTTTTCCATCTTTTGAAGCACCTGTAAAGGCACCTTTAACATAACCAAATAGTTCAGATTCTATTAAAGATTCTGGTATAGTTGTGCAATTGACAGTTATAAAGGGTTGATCTTTTCTTAAGCTAGAGGCATGTATAAATTTAGCACAAGTTGACTTTCCGGTGCCTGATTCACCTAGTAGTAGAATAGTGACATCATACTTTGCTATTTTAATTAGAGCTTTAAAATTATTCAAATTAGTAAACACAGAAAGTTCGGGGTTATAACTATCTAAAGTAGAATCGGGACTACTAAGAAAATTATCCTCAGAAGTAGAATTATTGAGATTATGCGGAGCATTTAAAAGTTCCCTTCCACTTTCAATAATAATTTTTATGTTGCCATCAGTATCTAAAAGTGGTTTTGCAGTTAAAAGTAGTTTTTTTCCATGTATTGTTTCTTGAAAAAGGGATATTTCCTTTTTATTTTTTATAACAAGTGGTATTATAGCTTTTCCCTTTTTTATAGAAGGGGAGATTGTTTTAACATGTTTTCCAAGTAAATTATCAACGTCATAGCAATAATTTTTTGAAAAAGCATCATTACAATATAAAACAAATCCTTTATCATCAGTAACAAACACTTCATAAGGGAGACTATCTAAAATTTCTTTATAGATATTAGAATCTAAATTTGGTAACATAATTAATCCTCCTAAAAATAATTGGTAAAAAATAATTATATATCCAAAATATTATTTACAAAAAAACAAAAAATTAACAAAATATAAATTATAAGGTGCCCTAAATAAAATTTTATTTAGGGCACCTTATAATTATTTTTGATTTTCTGGTAATTTAGCTACAACAATATCTCTAACGGTTACATGAAGATTTGTTATTTCTTCTTTTGAAAGATTTATTACATCTATTGGATCATGAAGATAAACTTCTACATCAGATGCGACAATTTTTCCGCCATTAGCATCTAAGAGTTTGTAAGAACCATTTATTGTAACGGGTACTATTTTTACCTTAGATTTTAAGGCTAATTTAAAGCTTCCTGCTTTAAATTCTTTAACAGCACTTCCTTTACTTCTAGTTCCTTCAGGAAAGACTACCATAGACTGACTTGCTTTTAAAAATTGTATTCCTTGAACGATTGCTTCTGCTGATTTTCTTACATTAGATCTATCCATAAAGACACAATGCATTTTTTTCATCCAAAAACTAAGGAATGGGATATTTTCAAGTTCCTTTTTAGCAATAAATCCTTTAGGGCCTTTGATTGCACTCATTAAAAGTGGAATATCAAAGTTACTTTGGTGATTTGCTACATAAAGGTATGTTTCATCTTCATTAAGTTTTTCCTGTCCATAAACTTTAACAGTTGCACCACTAAGCTTCATCATAAGACCAGCCCAAGCAGAAGATATTTTATAGACACTTTTATTAAATTCTTTATCACTTGCAGGTTTATCACTAAATCTATACTTAAATGAAGCAAAGAATGATAAAAATAATGTGAAAACTACACAAGGATAAAAGATTATAGTTCTAAGCATAAGTTTTCCTCCTAAAATTAATTAAAACTTATTAAGTCTATTAAAAAGTATAGTATAAATCCAGGAAAATTTAAAGTGAGTTGTTTTAATTATTTTAATTTAGGGAAAACATATAAAGAGAGGTGAGAAAAATGAAAAAATATAAAAAAATTTTAGGAATAATAATAATTAGCATATTTTTATGTATGACAAATATGGTTATAAGTTATGCACAAGAAGGTGTAGAGAATTATGCTGAATATGTGGATAAGGATATGGTTTCTGTGAATAACTATAGAGAATATATAAAATTATCACCAAAGGAAAAAGGAGGCGTTACAGGTTATATAATTTATTTAGATGAAGAAGATGATATAAATAAAAGTGTAGGATATCTTCAAAAATTAGCTCAAAATGGATACAACATATACATTATAAAAAACAATACATATAACGATACAAAAAAAGTGAAAATAAGTAAAAATATAATGAAAAGAGAAAGAGAAAATATAAATTGGATAATAAACAATAGACCTAGTGACAATGAAGAAGTAAGAGAATTACTAGATTGGACAAAAGAAAAGAAATACAGGATAGGAGAAATATCGGGATATATAAACTCTTTAAAGGATTTAGCTAAAAATAAAGATATAGAAGAAATAAATAACGAATTACACAAAATTAGGAATAAAATTTAAGGATTAGTTAAGGTTTAGTGTATAAAATATAATTAGGGAAAACTAAATATTTTGTAAGGAGTTTGAGCATGGAATGTAGATCTATGAAAAATGAAACAAAGGACATTTTTGGATTAACAGATGAACAAGTTGAAGAAAGAATAAAAAAAGGAGAAGTTAATCTTCTTCAAAAAGCACCTTCTAAAACAATGCCTCAAATAATTAGGTCAAATTTCTTTACGATGTTCAATGCATTAAACTTAGTTTTAGCAGCAGCAGTAATTTTTGCTGGATCTCCTAAAAATGCAATATTTGCAGGAGTTATTATAGTAAATAGTTTAATTGGAGTGATTCAAGAGGTTAAAGCTAAAAATATTATTGAAAAGCTATCAGTAATAAGTGAAGCGCATTGTAACGTTATTAGAAATGGGAAGAAAGAGTCCATTGGAATTGAAGAAATAGTTAAAGATGATGTAGTTTTTTTAACTACAGGAGATCAAATTCTAGCAGATGGAGAACTACTTCAAAGTAGCGAAATTGAAATAGATGAATCAATGTTAACTGGAGAAGCTGATCCAATAGGGAAAAAAGTTAATGATAGAATGTTATCAGGAAGTTTTGTAGTAGCAGGAGAAGGGTATATGGAGGTTACTAAAGTTGGAGCCAATACATACTCATCAAAGCTTGCAGATGAAGCTAGAAAATTTAAGATAACAAATTCAGAACTTCAAAATGCAACTAATAAAATACTTAAAATATTACTAATAATGATAGTTCCAATAGGAATACTTTTAGCAGTAAGCCAATTAGTATTTATAAAAACAAGCGTTAATGAAGCTATACTTGGAACAGTTTCAGGTATTATAGGAATGGTGCCAGAAGGTTTAGTACTTTTAACAAGTGCAACATTTATAGTAGCAATAATAAAGCTGTCTAAATATGATACTTTAGTTCAAGAGTTATCAGCAACAGAAGTTCTTGCAAGGGTAGATGTTTTATGTGTTGATAAAACAGGAACAATAACAGAAGGTAGATTAAATTTAGTTGGAGTAGAAGATTTATCAAAAAAATATTCTGAAAAAGAAGTTGATGATATATTAAGCACAATAGCACATGAGCTTCCAAGTAAAAATCCAACACAAATAGCTATTTTAGATAAATATCCTGAAAAACCAGGTTTTGAAATAATAGAAAAAATGCCATTTTCATCAAAGAGAAAATGGGGAGGATTAATAATAGAAGATAAAGGAACATTTATCTTAGGTGCACCAGAAATTGTAATGGGAAATAGATATTCTGAAATTAAAGAAATGGTAGAAAAAGAAGCTATAAAAGGTAGAAGAGTTTTAGCTCTTGGAGAAACTTCTTTAAAAACAGTAAAAACAGAAACATTATCAGACATGGAGCCAATAGCATTAATCTTGATTGAAGATATAATAAGAGCAGATGCACCAGAAACACTAAAATATTTTAATGAAGAGGGTGTTGATGTAAAAGTTATATCAGGAGATAACCCTGTAACTGTATCAGCAGTAGCAAAGAGAGCAGGCGTTTTTGGAGCAGAAAATTATGTAGATGCAAGAGAACTTGGAGAAGATGAAGAAGCTTTAAAAGAAGCAGTTGAAAAATATACTGTGTTTGGAAGAGTTACACCACATCAGAAAAAGGCTTTTGTAAAAGCACTTCAAGCAAAAGACCATACTGTTGCAATGACTGGTGATGGAGTAAACGATGTATTAGCACTTAAAGAAGCAGATTGTGGAATTGCAATGGCAAATGGTTCAGATGCAACAAAAGCTGTAGCACAATTAGTATTAATGAAATCAAACTTTAGTGCATTACCAAAGGTAGTTGCAGAGGGAAGACAACAAATAAACAATTTAGAAAGAGTAGCACAGTTGTTTTTATCAAAAACAACTTACTCAATAATACTAGCAGTAGTGTTTTCTGTGTTAATGATGCCATTCCCAATAGACCCAATACAACTATCATTAATAGGAAGCTGTGCAATTGGAATACCAGCATTATTCTTAGCAGTATTACCAAATCAAAACAGAGTAAAAAAAGGGTTCTTAGGAAGAATACTAACAGCGAGTATACCAAATGGAATTTTGATTTCAATATTTGTAACAGGAACCTTTATGATATCGTATCATGCAGGAGTTGGACTTCATAAATCACAAACACTAGCAGTATTAATGCTGGCAGGTGTAAGTATAGTAATTTTATTTAAAGTATCATTACCATTAACACCTTTCAAAATAGGATTAGGACTTATTATGAGTGGGATAATAGCATTAGCATTTATAACACCAATAGGAAGAATGATATTCTCATTAGCACCAATAAATAAAATGGAGTGGTTAATATCAGGAGCAACTGTAGTTGCATCAATTCCAGTACTTGCAATTGTAGTAAGTTTAATCAGAACTAAAAGACACATAGAAAAATAATAAATAATTGACAGAAGAGGAAACTTATAATAGTATTTTATTATAGGCCCTCATAGTTTAATGGATAGAATAGTCCCCTCCTAAGGGATAGATACAAGTTCGATTCTTGTTGGGGGTGCCAAATATGTAGAAAACGTCTTAGCTTTGGATTTAAAAGTTAAGGCGTTTTTTTTAAGTTAAGAGTTAATAAGGAAAAGTTAAGAGTTGGAAAGGAGTACATTAAAATTTGTATTATGTTTAGTAATAAATTGTTTTTAATATACTTTAAATGCTATATAATTAAGGAAAAGGTTAATTTAAAAGGAGAGTTATACGGATGAAGATTAGTGATTATAAAACGAAAGAGTTAGCGAAGTTATTTAATGATGGACTTAAGGCTGGTAAGAGTGGTGTTGTTATATGTAAGGAAGTTAATCTTGCAAGATCTAGTGTTTTGACAAGGCTTAAAAGAGAAGGTTATGTATACAATAAGGAACTTAATCAGTATGTTATTGAGGGTGAAATAGCTAAAGTGGTTATTGAGGAAGGGGCTAAAAAGAAATCAGTTAAGAAGAAAGCTGATAAAGTGAAGGAAGTTAAAAAAGCTAAGGCGAAGAAAAGTGTAGAACTAAATGTAGATAGCCAAAGTGAAGATGTAGAAAAGGCTAAAACTCCTAAGAAGGTTAATGAGGCTAAAGAATTAAAAGAAGAAAAGAAAATAATAGAAGAAATTGAAGTAGCTAAAAATATAGAAGAAGCTATAGCAAGTGTTGAAGAAGGTAATATAGATGAAGAAGCTGTAATAGAACCAGCAGAATTTGAAGTAGAGAAAGCACTTAGTAAGCTTAGAGAGAGTTTGTGGAATAAAACTAAGGAAAAGGAAAGTGTAGAGAAGGAAATAACTAAGAAAGATGTAGTTAATGAAGAAATAAAGACTGAAGTTACAAATGAAAATAGAGCAAATCTTGAAGATACAAGTGAAGTAAGTGACATTAGAGACTTATTAATGAAGCTTGAGGAAAGAATTTCTGTTTTAGAAAATGGAGAGTCTAAAAGTGAAAATGTAATTACAATAAAAAATACAAAAGAAACTACAACTCGTTCAATAAGACTTTATAAAGAAGTGAATGATAAATTCAATAAATATCTTAAAAAACACAAAGAGAAAAAGGTTATAGACATATTGAGTTTAGCTATTCTAGAATATATAAATAAAAAGTAGCATAAAAAGAAATACAAAAATATAATGGTAAATGGCTCGTTTAAAAATAATCGACTCATTTACCATTAATAATATATATTAGTTTTGATTTAAGTTAAAGTGAGAATAAATTTTATCAAGTCCTTTATTTATATGTTTTTCAACATTAATTAAAATAATAAAACATATGATACTTATAATTGAGGCAATGATAATTGTGAAAAAGGAAGCTTTCCAACCTAATGAATCGACTAGGGCTCCAATTGCATAAGAAGCAATTACCTCACCAAAAATATATCCAAATAATCCGACGAACCCATCAGTACCACCAACAGCAAACTTTGGAACTAAATCCATAGTTAAGACGGTAATTAGCATTTGTGGGCCATAAACTAAAATTCCCATTATACCAACCTCAAAATAGATAAGAGTGCTAGATTTAGTTACCCAATAAGCAATAAATGTTAAACTTAATAAAAAGATTAAAGCTGCAGCTAGGCCGGAACGTTTTCCTTTGAATATTTTATCACTTATAATACCAATTAATATTGTACCGGGAATAGCAGCAAATTCATAAATAGAAAAACAGTCTCTTGATTGGGCTAGAGTAAATCCTTTTACAGCATGTAGATAAATAGGAATCCAATTTTCAATTCCATATCGTATGATATAAACAGCAGCATTTGAAAGTGCCAATATCCAAATTGCAGGTCTTTTTAATATACATTGTTTAATAATATCGAATAGAGGTAGCTTGTTATGAGCTTCAACTACTGTAACATTACCATTTTCATTAGAATAATCATTTTTCTTAAACTCTTCTATAGGTGGTAAACCAACACTTTCAGGAGTATCTGCACCAAATAAAATAACAATAATAGCTAAAATAATAGATAGAACAGATGGAAAAAAGAAAATTGATTTCCAATATCTTAAACCAAATATAGATAAAGCTAGAGTAACAAGTAATGGAATTAATCCACCACCAACATTATGCGAAGTATTCCAAGTAGAAACATAAGTTCCACGCTCTTTATTTGAAAACCAAACGGCTAATGTTTTATGAGCAGCTGGAGCTCCCATTCCTTGAAAAATTCCCATAAGAACGATGAGTAATATCATAATATATTTATTACTAGTGGCACCAAAGAGAAAATTTAAAACAGAAGAACCGATTAAACCTGTTGCGATATAATATCGCGGATTACATTTATCGGCTAAAGACCCCATAATAAATTTAGAAATTCCATAGGAAATTGCTAAGCAAGAAAGAATTAAACCAATAGTTGCTTTATCAAAGTGATAGTATTGCATAAGGTAGGGAGAGCTAATTGTGAAGTTGTCCCTAACAATGTAGTACGCAGCGTAGGCAATATAAATACTTATAAAAACTGAAAATCTACGCTTGGTATAGGTACTTTTGATTTTTGATTCAGGTACCATCACTTTTGAAATTGGTGCTGGTTTGAGAAATGTTAAAACTTTCATATAAAAACCCCCTTGTTTTATAAAGTATTGTAAACATTATCATAGAAGAGGTCAAATTGATTCAATAGTATAAATGGGAGTAGATTATTGATAATACTAACAAATTAAAAAAGTATTCAAAAGAAAACTTAATTATCTGTTAGTACTATATAAGATAGACTTAAAATATTTTAAATCAAGTTATCAAAATAATCTTCTAAGAGGGTAAGAGAGATTACTTTTATTACAGAGGTTTCTAATGTTATAAGGTTTTCAGAAACTAAATTATGTAAGGCTCTATTTACACTTCTGATATTTGAGCCGACTCCTTCTACTAATAATTTTTTTGTTAAAGGGATTGAAAGATTTTTCTTTTCAATCGTTATTAAAAAATAAATTATCCTATCTTTTAAAGGAAGTGTAACATGTCGCATTTCTCTTGCCCAACTTTCATACATTCTATTAGAAAATTTAAAGTTAAGGAGTAAAGAAAGCTCTATATCTGTAGCGAGAAGTTTTAGAAATGCTTCTTTAGGAATTTCTAAAGCCTTACATTCTGTTAGAGGAATAACTGTAACTCCGACAGGTTTGTTTTGCAGTGCCTCAATTTCGCCAAAGATAGTTTCGGCTTCTTCTATGTCAATAAGATAGGTATCGCTAGTAAAGTCTGAGTGACAAAGCTTTACTGTACCTTCTATAAGAACATAAACATTATCAATTCGATTACCTTGAGTTAATAAAGGGATATTCTTTTTAAAAGTTTTAGTTTTAAAATGTTCTTTATATTTTTTTAAGATTGATGTTATTTCATTATTCATAAATATGTACCTTCTTTTTTGAAAACTTAGGTGTAATGAGTTTCTTCTATTAAAGTTTTACTTGCTGATGTATATAATAAACCTACCAAAAATAAGGTTTTAGTTCAAATGTTTTATGTAAAATTATAAGGTTTGTAAAAGAAGTTAAAAAAACTGTTATTTTGTACAAAAAAACTTAAATTCTTTTGGGACAAATGTCCTTGAAAAGGGTTACCGAAAAAAAGATAATAGAAGCATAGAAGAAAGAAATAAAAGTTTATATACAAAAGAAGAAAGAGGAGTGTGTGATTAATGGAGATGACTGGAGTAGTTGTAGAAAAGAAAGGTTTTTGGACCTCTCTTACGAATTTCCAAAGAGCATTTTTAGTTATTTTTGGGGCGGCAAGTATATTTTCATTTATAAGTCCTATTTTATTAGGATCGAAAGTAAGTGATTTATTTACACCAATAGCAATTATAGGTTTAGTATGTTCATTAACAGGAGTTTTAGCGTCTATATATCAAGCGAGAGGAGAAGTTATAGTATACTTTTTCCTAATAATAAACACAATAACATATGCATGGATATCATATGAAAGTGCATTATATGGACAGATAATTCAAAATATAATATTACTATTACCAATACAGATTGCAGGACTAATATCTTGGAAAAAGAGTATGGCAAAGTCAAAGGATAATACAATTGAAATTAAGAAATTTAAAACAGTTCATTGGGTAATAACAATAGTAGCAATGGTAGTGTGCTGGGGATTATATTATTTATTCTTAACTCACTTACCAGAAATAATACAAGGAATATTTGGTGGAAAGCTTATTGCACCAGACCCAAGTCCTAAATTAGATTCTTTAACAACAGTATTAACAGTAATGGCAATGTTCTTAACATCAAGAAGATATATAGAACAGTGGTGGTTCTGGATATTCTGTAATATAGGAGCAGTATTATTCATTGAAGGATTAGTAACAACAACACACTTTACAGCATCAGGACTTGTAAATGACTTATCAGGAGCAATTAACTGGATACAATATGGAGTAGGAGCTATATATGGATTCTACTTATGGAAAAAGATGTACAACAAAAAGCATAGAAAAGCAGTAGCTTAATAATATATGAGAAATAAGGAAGAAACCTTCCTTATTTCTTTTTTTTTATATAAATGTATAAAAAAATAAAAGTGAGGGAAAATATAGCAAAAGAGGAGTGAGAGAGATGAAAAAGCTTAATTTTAGAATGATAATAGTACTTGTATCTGTATTATCTTTAATAATTATATTGAAGGATAAAGGGATAGAAAGTGTTTTTGCGACAGAAGTTGAAGATGGAATTGAACAGGAAAGTGGGTTAATTAATGAAAAAATAGCAAAGGAAATGATGTATGATAAAGTTCCAAACAGTAAAATAGTAGAATTTACATATGATAAGGATAGATTTATTCCTGTATTTCAAGGGAAGCTTATAAAAAATGAAAAAGAATATGAAATTTCTTTAGATGCAAAAACAGGAGTGATTTTAGATTACAAGGAAGAAAAAATAAATGAAAGTATGAAAGCTTATGAAGGTAAGGTGATTACTGTTCAAGAAGCTCATAAAATAATTTTAGATAGGGCGACAGGTGGAGAGATAAAAGGATTTAAATTTGAAGGGGATGCTGAAATTCCTACATATGAAGGTATGGTGCATAAAGATGGAAATGAAATTGTAATATTATTAGATGCAAGGGATGGAAAGATTATAGGGATTGATAGGGATGATGTTAAACGTGTTGTTTAACATCATTTTTCGAATTAAGTGGCAAAGAATAAAAAATATGCTCTTAGAATAGATATATTTTATAGAAAGATTTTAGGAGAGATGAAATGTTTAAGAAAATGATGATAGCCAATTTGATGAAAATAAAAATTTTAAAAAAAGAGAAGGGGAAGATAATCTTTAAAATAAGTGGACTTAAAAAAATTAGTGAAGAAAATATGCAATATGAGAAATTTTTACATATTGCATTAAAAAAGCTAGATGGAATTGAAAAAATAGTAGCTAATTTTGAAGAAGCAACACTAGAAATAAATTATGATGATAAAAAGGTTAATGAAGCTTTGGTTTTAGCTTGGGTTGAAGAGGTAAAACGAATTGGAATAGATAATTATGATTTTATTGAAAAAAATGGAATGACAAATTTAGACTATGTAATAGAAAAAGTAGAAGGAGATTTAGATAAATCTATAAAGCTACTAAAAAAATCCTAAAAAAACCATAAAAAGAATAATAAGTTAATACAAAATATTTGTTATTTAATTAACAATATAAAATGTGAACGAGATAAAGTAAGTAATATCAACAGATAATAAGAAAATATATTCGTATAAAATATAGATATTGTTAAAATTCTAACAATAGGTATAAAGATTGTTATAATTTTAACTTTTAAATAGAGAAGAGATGTATCATTCTATAAAATATTCATAGTATATGATATAATGGAAAAAATATATAAATAAATTAGGAGAGTGATAATGGTTGGACTCTAGTTATACGGGGCAGATTATTTTATTAGTAGTATTACTTATTTTATCAGGATTTTTCTCAATGTCAGAAACGGCATTAATGTCTTTAAGCAAAATTAGAATAAGACATATGGTTGAGGAAGGTGTGAAGGGTGCAAAGCTTGTAGAAAGGCTTACTGAGGACCCAAATAAGTTATTAGGAGCAATACTTATAGGAAACAATATAGTTAATATTGGAGCATCGTCTATAGCAACTTCTTTAGCTGTTAAAGTTTTTAATGGAAGTGATGCGGCAATTGCAATATCAACTGGTGTAATGACAGTATTGGTTCTTATTTTTGGTGAAATAACCCCAAAAACTATAGCAAAACAAAAATCTGAAAAGGTATCTTTAAAGGTTTCAAAGCCTATAAGATTCTGTGTAGGAGTATTTAGACCTTTTGTGGCTATTTTTACAGCGGTGTCTTCAGTTTTTATAAGACTGTTTGGAGGAGATCCAAAGGCATCAGAGCCATTTATTACAGAAGAAGAACTTAAAACAATGGTTGGAGTAAGTGAAGAAGAAGGTGTCTTAGAAGATGTTGAAAAAGAAATGATTTTTAACGTTTTTGACTTTGCTGATTTACAAGTTAAAGATGTAATGATGCAAAGAGTTGATATTACAGCTTTAGATATAAATGATGATTATAATGAAGTTATAAGAGTTATAAAAGAAGATCAATTTTCAAGAATACCAGTTTATGAAGATACAATTGACAATATAATAGGTGTTTTAAATGTTAAGGACCTTATATTGGCAGAAGAGAGAAATGAAAATTTTAGTTTAAAAACTTATGTTAGAGATGCGTTCTTTACATTTGAATTTAAAAAAATAATTGAGTTATTTAATGAAATGAAAAAAACAAGAAATCATATGGCAATAGTTTTAGATGAATATGGTGGAACAGTAGGAATAGTTACTATTGAAGACCTTATTGAAGAAATTGTTGGTGAAATTGAAGATGAATATGATAAAGAAAATGATATGATTGAAGTTGTTAAAGAAGATGAATATATTGTAGATGGTAGCTCAAGATTAGATGATGTAAGTGAGCTTATAGGAGTTAATATGGAGTCAGAGGAGTTTGATTCTGTTGGAGGTCTCATAATTGGTGCACTTGGAAGAATTCCTGAAGAAAAAGAGGAAGTTGTAATAGATAGAATTAAATTCATAGTTGAAGAGCTAGATAAAAATAGAGTGAAAAAAGTAAGAATATATACGTAAAAAGGGGACAGCTTATTAGCTGTCCTAATTTTTTAGAGGTGATGTATGTGGATTATTTAGAATTAGCAAGAAAGGAAGCGAAAAAGGCATTAGAAAGCGAAGAGATTCCAGTTGGTGCAATTATTGTATTAGAGGGAAAAATAATTGGAAAAGGCTATAACTTAAAAGAAAAGCTTAAAAATCCTTTGGCACATGCAGAAATTATTGCTATAAATGAAGCAGTGAAAAATAAAGGGGACTGGAGATTAAAGGGTGCAGAAATGTATGTTACATTAGAACCCTGTGCTATGTGCATAAGCGCAATAATACAAAGTAGAATTTCAAAGTTACATATAGGGTGGTTTAATCGTGATATGGGAGCTTGTGGAACTGTTCTAGATTTGAGCCAAAATAGACATTTAAATTCCTATGTAGAAGTTATATGGCATTATGATAAAAAATGTGGTGATTTAGTTAAAGATTTTTTTGAAGGTAGAAGAAATGTGAATAAAAGGTTATAATTATTAAAAAAGAATAAACAGGAGGGATGTTATGAATAATCCAGTAGCTTTTGAAATTGGTGGATTTGAAGTTATGTGGTATGGCGTATTAATTGGTTGTGGAATAATATTAGCCTTTGTTTTAGCATATTTTAATGCAAAGAAAAAGGGTTTAAATTTTGATACATTAATAGATTTGTTTTTAGTAGCTTTTCCATGTGCCATAATTGGAGCAAGAGCATATTACGTTATATTTGAGTGGAGTTATTATAAAGGTGATATATTAAAAATGCTTGATATAAGGCAAGGAGGACTTGCTATACATGGAGGACTTATAGGAGCTTTTCTAGCAGCGTTTATATTCACAAGAGTTAAAAAGATAAACTTTTTAGCATATGCTGATTTAGTGGCACCATCTATAATACTAGCTCAAGCAGTAGGTAGATGGGGTAACTTTATGAATAGTGAAGCTCATGGAGGACCTGTATCTAAAGAATTTATATCACATTTTCCAAAGTTTATTAGAGATGGAATGTATATAAATGGACAATACTATCATCCTACATTTTTATATGAATCAATATGGAACATATTAGTTTGTGTTTTATTAGTGATTATTCTTTATAAAGTGAAGAAGGGATATGAAGGAATAACTATATGTAGTTATATGATATTATATTCAGTTGGAAGATTCTTTATTGAAGGATTAAGAACAGATAGCTTAATGTTTTTTGGGTTAAGAATTGCGCAACTAATATCTTTAGCAGGGATTATAGCAGGGATTTTAGGGATAATTTATATAGTGAAAATAAAAAAGAAAGCATAGATTGAAGCTACCGTAATGTGTTTATATTATGGTAGCTTTTTTGAAAAAGAAAATGTTAAGAAATACAACAGAATATGGATAAAAAAATAAGAGTGTTACTAATACATTAAGGGAGAAATGTATGTAAATGTTAAAGTAAATGTTTTCGTAACAAAATGTTTAAAAAGTTTATGTAAAGATAATTGTTATTTTAATAAAATCTTTAGTATTATGAGAAAAGATAATATTAAAAACAAAGGATTAAGGGGAGAAAAAAATGAACTTTTTTAAATCGTTTTCTAAATTTCACAAGATTTATTTTCTAGTATTCTTAGTATTAAACGTTATTCTTTTCTTTGCACCAGCATTTATGGCAGGTTCAACAAAGGATATATTCACAGTAGCAGCAGTGCTTGGATTTATTTCAACTATTGCAGGTCTTTTTGCAGCGATTTATACAGCTAGAGCAAGTGTGGTTTGTTACATCTGGGGATTCTTCAATGCAGCAGCATATGCATGTGTAGCTTATTTCAGTCATATATATGGACAAGTAATTTTATATGTACTTTTCCAAATACCAATGCAGTTTATAGGTTTCTATTTATGGAATAAAAACTTAAAGCAAGGTAATTCAGGTGAACTTGAAGTAAGAAAAATGAATGGGAAAAGTTGGACTGTTTTAGGAATATTCTTTATAGTTGTTTGGGTGTTATATGCATTATTATTAAAAGAGTTACCAAGCATATTCACAACATTATTCCATGTAACAATAGATCCAGACAAGCAATTCATTATAGATGGATTAACATCAACATTAATGATTTGTGCAGTTATAATGTCAATTAAGAGATACGTTGAGCAATGGTACTTCTGGATATTAACTGACGCAGTAGGAATAATCTTATTCATACTTTCATTAGTAAGTGCAGGAAGTTTCTCATTTAACTCATTATCAGGAGCTATAATGTGGATTCAGTTTACATTAAACGGAGTGTACGGATTTATAAACTGGAGAAGATTAAATAAGAATAAATAATACATAAGCCTTAAGGAAGAAATTTCTTAAGGCTTTTTTATACTATTATAAGAAGAGATACTGTAGAATATAATATAGTAAGATAAAATTGACGGAGGGGAAAATGAAAAAGGTAACGTGTGAAATAGAAGTAACATTAGATGTAATAGGTGGGAAGTGGAAGCCTATAATATTATATGTACTTATAGAAGATGGAAAAAAGAGATTTGGAGAACTTAAAAGTATAATAAAACATACATCACAAAAGACATTAACAAATCAGCTAAGAGAGCTTGAAAGGGATGGCTTAATAAAGAGACAAGCGTTTAATACAATTCCTCCTAAAGTGGAGTATAGTATTAGTGAAAAAGGAAAAAGTTTATATCCCATACTAGAGGCGATGTGTGATTGGGGTGAGAAAAATAGTGAAGGATATGAATTCTTAAGAAAGATGTGCACAGGAGAAGAGGATGAATAAGAAGAGGATAATTACAATTATAATTGGAGTTATAGTTATAATAGCTATATTTGCAATTATAATAGGAGTAAAAGTTTATGATAAAAAAACTGAGTATGCGTACATAAATAAAAATGGAAATAAATACACAGAAGAACAGTTAGCTACAATAAAAGTAAATAACCTTAGAATTCAGAATATGGAAGAAAGATTACAAAGTGATAGTGGGAGAAATATGGGAAGCTTAACAGTTCAAGGTGCGAAAGATTTAAATGCAGTGATACCTGATGTAGGAAGTGATAGTGCAAGCAATATACTAGGATTGCAAACACAACTCATATCAAATCTTCAACAAGATTTAGCATCTAATTAAATAAATATTGAACTGGGGTTGCATTTGTGATAGAATGAAAAAGAACTGTGCTAGATGGGGAGTTAGCGGTGCCCTGTAACCTGCAATCCGCTATAGCAGGATCGAAGTCCTCAATTGAGGCTTTAGCTTGTTCGGTCTGCCCTATGAAAGTGGTGTTGATGGCTGGGTCCCACGCAATGGAAGCCCATGAACCTTGTCAGGTCTGGAAGGAAGCAGCAATAAGTGGTGTCTTTCCGTGTGCCGTGGATAAATCTGGCCTGAGCTAACTACATAGGTAACGCTTATAAGCTACTGTCGAAGTGAGGTGCGCAGTTTTTTTATGAAAAAAATAAAAAGCGTACATAAATTAAAAAACGCATTTTAAATAATTAAAATAGGTTACTCTTCAATAGGATTAACATATAAAACAATAGGACAAGAAAAAGAGGGATTATTGCCACACAATATAGCCCTCTTTTTCTTATGTAAAAATTAAAGAATCCTTTAATTAATTAAAAATAAAGCTATTAAAAAGAATAAAAGAAATGAAATGATAAAAAATAGGAGTGGATTTAAAATCTACTCCTATTTTAATTCAGAGTAAAATGGTATACTATAAGAAATAAATAAAAGAAAGGATGGTTTTTATGAAGAATGGATTTAATTTAAAGAATACATATTTAGAATTACCAGATATGTTTTATTCTATTCAAGAACCAACAAAGGTAAAAAAGCCAAAGCTTATTAAGATTAATGAGGATTTAATTAAAGAGCTTAGCTTAAACAGAGAATTTTTTGAAAGTGAAGAAGGTTTAGATATATTATCGGGAAATAAGGTTTTTGAAGAAACTACACCGATTTCACAAGCTTACACAGGACACCAATTTGGAAATTTTGCAATGCTTGGAGATGGAAGAGCAGTTCTTTTAGGGGAACATTTAACCCAGGATGGTACACTTTTGGATATTCAACTTAAAGGCTCAGGGAGAACCCCTTATTCAAGAGGTGGAGATGGGAGAGCGGCATTAAAACCAATGTTAAGAGAATATATTATTAGTGAAGGAATGCATGGGCTTAATATAGAAACTAGCAGAAGTTTGGCAGTTGTAGAAACAGGAGAAGAGGTTTATCGTCAAAGTGCTTTAAAGGGAGCTATATTAACACGTATTGCAAAGAGTCATATAAGAGTTGGAACATTCCAATATGCTTTAGCTTTAGGGGGAACAGAAGAAGTTAAGGCTTTAGCTGATTATACTTTAGATAGACATTTTAAAGGATATGAAAGTAGTGAAGATAAGTATATATATCTTTTAAGAGAAGTAGTGAAGAACCAAGCTAAGCTTATCTCAAAATGGATGTTAGTTGGATTTGTTCATGGAGTAATGAATACTGATAATATGCTTATTTCAGGTGAAACAATAGACTATGGACCATGTGCTTTTATGGATGCTTATGATAGTGATACTGTATTTAGTTCAATAGATATGTACGCAAGATATGCTTATGGAAACCAACCTAGTATAGGTGGATGGAACCTTGCAAGGTTTGCAGAAACTTTATTAGATTTAATCCATGAAGATAGAGAAAAAGCTATAGAAATAGCACAAAAAGAAGTAGCTAAATTTACTGTTCTATATAAAGTAGAACAGTTGAAAGGGATGAGAAGAAAGCTAGGACTAGAGCTAGAAAAAGAAGAGGATGAATATTTAATTCAAAGTCTTTTAGGGTTGATGAAAAAGTATAAAGCAGATTATACAAATACATTTATAGCATTAACACTTGATGATTATAGCTTTACAGAATTAAAAGATAAAGAAGAATTTAAAGCGTGGGTTGAAGCGTGGAAAGTTAGGTTAGAAAAAGAAGAAAAAAGCAAAGCAGAAATAATGGAATTAATGAAAAAATCTAATCCATTTGTAATTCCAAGAAATCATAGAGTTGAAGAAGCTTTAGAGGCTGGAAATGAAGGAGACTTTTCTGTAATGGAAAATCTTTTAGAAGCTTTAAAAAATCCTTATGAATATAATAGAGAATATGAGAAATATACAAAACTTCCTGAGAAAAAGGATGTATATGTAACATATTGTGGAACATAAAAAGAAGGTTCAAGTAGTTTTAAGGCTATTTGAACTTTTATTTTTTTAGAGACAAATAACATTTTTTAGTAAAATCTTAGAAATAGAAAAGAAATATAATTCATAGATAAAACGAAAAATATAGAAAAAACTATGGTTTTATATAAATTAAAGTTATTAGAAGATTTAATAAGTTTACAAAATTAAAATGTAAAATATGATTTTAGAGAGAATAAAATCATAGAAAATGGTAAAAGGCTATTGTGAATAAGAAAAAAAGTATGGTAAATACTTTAAATGAGACATAAAAAATACATTTAAATAAAAAATGCATTTTAAATTCAAAAAATTCAAATAATTATAATAAAGTGAGGGATTAAGTTTTTGTTAATAATTAACTTTTAATTAATTAAAGAGTGTTAAAAATACCTATAATACATTATAAATATGGCAAAGAAGAGTAAAAACAACTGTTCAAATAATAGATATATTTTTTATATACAATGGATTTATACAAATTCAGAAAATAAAAGAAATTAAGATTATTAATTTTAAAGTATAAATAAAAAAGAGAGGAATTTGTTTTATGAAGAATTTTCTAAATAGATATCCTTTTGAGGCTGTAGTAGGTCAAGAAAAATTAAAGAGAGCATTAATTTTAAATTTGATTGATGATACTATAGGAGGGATTTTAATAGTAGGAGAAAAAGGCGTTTCCAAATCAACTATAGTTAGAGCTTTAGAAAATATATCTTTAAAAAGGGTGATTACATTACCTCTTAATATAACTGAGGATGCACTTCTTGGAAATATAGATATAGAAAAGACCATAACTGAAGGTAAGATGATAAAGGAAAAAGGACTTCTACAAAAAGCTAAAGATAATATCTTATATATTGATGAGATAAATCTATTAGAGGATAGAATTGTAAATCTTTTATTAGATTCGATAGACGGACATACATATGCAGAAGGTAAGGCATATAGGCAAAATGAATTTATTTTAATTGGAACAATGAATAAAGAGGAAGGCGAACTGAGAAGTGAGTTTTTAGATAGATTTCCAATGTACATAGACATTCAATCAACTAAAGAAGAGGATTTAAGAGTTGATATATTAAAAAGAGTAGCAGAATACGAAAAAGATAAGGTTAAATTTATTTTAAAGTATAGAGAAAAAGAAAAAGCTATTTTTGAAGAAATATTAAAGGCAAAAGAAGCAGTTTTAAAGGTTAAAACTGATGAGGCGATATTAGAAAAAATTGCTAAGATATGCTTAGATTATGGAGTAATTGGACATAGAGCTGATATATATATGAGAAAAGTAGCAATAGGAATAGCAGCTTTAAGTGGAAGAGAAACTGTAACAGAAGAAGATGTTTTAGAAGCAGCAAGCTATGTATTACCACATAGACTTACTAGGTTTCCAGATGAAGAAAAAGAAGATAATGAAGAGAAAGAAAAGGAAAATGACCATTCAGAAGAACAGGAAGATAGTTCAGAGAATGAAGAAGAATTAGAGGATTCAGAAAAAGAAGATGAATCAAATAATTCAGAAAAGAATAATGATAAGCCTGAAGAAAGTAGAGAAGAAGAGAAAGAAGAAACTGAATCAGGAAAAGATAGAGATGATTCAAGTAATTCAAATAATTCACAAGGTAGTGAAGAAACAAAGACTTTTGAAATAGGTGATGAATTAAAGCTTAAGGAGTTTCTTTTAAATAAAGATAAGAAAAAAAGAAAAGGTGGAGGAAAAAGAATAAGCAGTAATTCAAAAGATAATAGAGGAAGATATGTAGGATCAAGTAATAAGGTTATAGGAAATGATATAGCACTTTTAGATACTATAAGATATGCAGCACCTTACCAAAAAAGCCGTGAGAAAAATGGGATGGCAATAAAAATAATAAAAGAAGATATTCGTGGAAAAGTTAGAAAAAGAAAGAGTAGTAGTTTTATAGTTTTTATTGTGGATTCAAGTGGATCTTTAGGGGTTAATAAAAGAATGATTGAGGTTAAGGGAGCAATTCTTTCTATACTTAAGGAATCTTATGTAAAGCGTGATTATGTATCTTTAGTCTTAGCAAGAGGACAAGAGGCAGAGGTTGTATTACCTAAAACGAATAGTGTAGAGCGTGGATATAAGCTATTAAAAGAGATAAAAACAGGTGGTAAAACACCATTAAATTCAGCACTTGTTAAAGGGTTAGAATTAATAAAAAAAGAGCTTAGAAATGATGATTCAATAAAGCCTATTTTAGTAGTTATTTCAGATGGAAAAGGAAATGTAGCTATGAATAGAAACATGAGACCAAAAGAAGAAATGCTTATGATAGGAAAAGAGATTGAAAAAAATAAAGAGATAAAAACAATTGTTTTAGATGTAGAAAAGAAGGGAATGCTAAGCTTCAATTTAGCAAAAACCTTAAGTGAAACAATGAATGGTGAATATTTACATATAGAAAACCTAAAAAAGGATGACATATTAGGTAGCGTAAATAAAATTAAAGAATAGAAGGTGAAGGTATCATGAAAAGAATAGTATACCCATTTACAGGAATTATAGGTCAAGAAGAAATGAAAGAAGGCCTTATTATAAATGCAGTTAACACAAATGTTGGTGGATTATTAGTATTTGGAGAAAAAGGAACAGCAAAATCAACAGCACTTAGAGGTTTTGGAAATTTACTTCCAGATATTAGCGTTGTTAAAGGATGCAGATTTGGTTGTGATATTCACGATAAAGAAAATCTTTGTATAGAATGCCGTAATAGAATAGAAAAGGGCGAGGTTTTAGAAGAAGAATTTAGAAAAATGAAGGTAGTAGAGTTACCTATAGGGGTAACTGAAGATAGAGTAGTAGGTTCTTTAGACATTGAAGAGGCTCTTAAAACTGGAGAAAAAAGATTTGAAATTGGAATCTTAGGTGAAGCTAATAGAGGAATTCTTTATGTAGATGAAATTAATCTTTTAGATGATAATATTGTAGATTTACTTCTAGATTCAGCAGCTATGGGTGTAAATACAGTTGAAAGAGAAGGTGTATCTTTTTCTCATCCTGCTAAATTTATATTAGTAGCAACAATGAATCCTGAAGAGGGAGAATTAAGACCTCAATTATTAGATAGATTTGGATTATCAGTACAAGTAAAAGGAATAAGAAATCCAGAAGAAAGAATAAAGGTAATTAAGAATAGAGGGGAATTTGATAAAGACCCAAATAAATTCTTAAAAGAGTTTGAGCCATTAGAAAATGAATTAAGAGAAAAAATAATAAAAGCAAGAAATATTGTAAGAGATGTAGAGATAAGTGATGAATTACTTTTACTTATAGCGAAGATAGGAATTAAATTTGACATAGATGGACATAGAGGTGATTTAACTTTAATGAAAACAGCTATGACTATAGCCGCATTAGATGGAAGAAAAGAAGTTAAAAGAGATGATATTTTAAAGGCAGCTCCATTAGTTTTATTCCATAGAATGAGAAAACTTCCTTTTGAAGTTAATAGAGAGCTTACAATGGATGATATATTGCAGGCTATTGAGGAGGTTTAAAAGTTATGATTAAAGTAGTATCAATAGTATTTCATTATAGCTACATAGCAATGAAGCCTTTAGAAGAAAAGTTTAAAGGAATGATAGATTTATCAGTATATTCTGCAAAGCTTTTAAGTGAAGATGCTAATATAAATAAGTTATATAAAGAAATAGAAGAGGCAGATGTACTTATTTTAAATAGAACAGCTAGTGATAGCATTTGGGCAGAAGTAGATGGAATTATCCATGAAAGTAAAGGGAAAAAAGTTTATGTGGGGGATGATTTATTAGCTTTTACAAAAACTAAAGAAGAAGTAGAAATCGGAGTTAAAGCAAATGAATACTTCACATTAAATGGAATTAGAAATTTAGAAAATATGGTTAAATTCATTTTAACAGAAGAGAAGTTGTTAGAATTTGAGTATGAAAAGCCAAAGGAAATTCCATGGAATGGATTATTTCACCCTGACTTTGAAGAATATTTTGAAGCTAGAGATGAATATTTAAAAGAAAAACCTCTTAGCAAAAAAGGAAATATAGGAATAATTGCATCAAGAAGTTACTTTATAAATAATGATATTGAAATTGAAAATAAGTTTATAAGATCAATTGAAGAAAAGGGATATGGAGTTGTTCCAATCTTTACATATTACAATAAAGATAATGACAATGGAGAACTTGCACATGGAAATGCAATAAATGAGTTTTTCTTTGATGAAAATGGAAATAGAATTGTAGATGTTGTAATAAAGCTTATAAGCTTTAGTTTAGTTGAAGGAAATTCAAGCTATGGAGACTTTGAAGAAGAAAATATTTTAAGCACGCTAAATTGTCCTATAATGAAGCCGATTGTTTCAAGTAATATGACAATTGAAGAATGGGAAGAAAGCTTAGAAGGTGCAGTAAAGGATATTTCATGGAGTGTAGCACTTCCGGAAATTGAGGGAAATATAGAGCCAGTATTTGTAGGTGCAACTTATAAAGAAAATGGTTTAGAAAAAAGAGTTCCAGTAGAAGAAAGATGTGAAAAAGTCGTTTCGAGAGGGATAAACTTTATAAAACTAAAGAAAAAGGCTAATAAAGATAAAAAAATAGGGATAATTTTAAATAACAGTCCTTGTGCATCAATAGAAGCAAATGTAGGAACAGCATCTAACTTAGATGCATTACAAAGTGTAGTTAATATATTAAATAAGTTAAAGGATGAAGGATATGAAATAAGTGATATTCCAGAGGACGGAAAGGCTTTAGCTAAATTAATATTAGATAAAAAGGCAATATCAGAGTTTAGATGGACAACGGTTGATGAAATTGTTAAAAAAGGTGGAGCACTAGATTTAGTAAGCAAAGAAGAATATATGACTTGGTTTAATAAATTTAGTGAAGAAGCAAAAGCGAAGATAATAAAAGATTGGGGAAACCCACCGGGAGAAGAAAGATTTGATGTACCACCATCTATGGTTTATGATGGAAAAATAATTATTTCAGGAATTCAATTTGGGAATGTAGTAGTTTGTGTTCAACCTAAGAGAGGGTGTTCAGGACCAACTTGTAATGGAACAGTTTGTAAAATACTACATGACCCAGCAGTAGCACCAACACATCAATATATAGGAACATATAGATGGCTTGAAGAAAAGTTTAAGTGTGATGCATTAATTCATATGGGTACACATGGAAACTTAGAGTTTTTACCAGGAAAAGCAGTAGGACTTAGCAAGGATTGTTATACAGATATGTGTATTGGAAATATGCCATACTTTAATATTTATAATGCAGATAATCCACCAGAAGGAACTATAGCAAAAAGAAGAGCATTAGCAACAATAGTAGATCATATGCAAACTGTTATAACTAATGGGGAACTTTATGGACCATTAATAGAGTTAGAAAATTTAATAAATTCATATGAAATGATGGAATTTAAAGATAATGGGCAAAAGCATATTTTAGAGCATATGATTGGTGAAGAAATAAAGAAAGCTGATTTAGATAGCAAAATAAAGGTTGATAACATTCATAATGAGATAGATAAGGTTATAGCTCAAGCTACTAGATTAATAGGTCTTATTAAGGCAACATCTTTAGAAGGTGGAAAACATATTATAGGTGAACTTCCTTTAGAAGAGGAAAATTTATTAGATTTTATAAATGCTATTCTTAGATATGAATCTTATGATGAACCATCATTAAGAAACTTAGTAGGAAGAGCCATTGGATTAGATTTAGAATATTTATTAAATAATCCAGATGAGTTTAATAGAAGCTATGAAAAATTAAATTCAAGTGTTCTTCAAGATTTAGATTTTATAAGCAAAAATGTAATAAAGCAATTTATAAATGGGAAATCTTTATTAGAAGATAAAAACATATATAAAGGTTATGAAATTATAGATGAAGATTTATTAGTTGGAATTGAAATAAAATTCTTAGATAGAACTTTAGACATAAAGAAAAGAATTGAAAAATCAGATGAAATTGGGGCAATTATAAAAGCTTTAAATGGAGATTTTATAAAAAGTGGTCCAGCAGGTGTAATAAATAAAGGAAGAGAAGATATCCTTCCAACAGGAAGAAACTTCTATACTTTAGACCCAGAGACATTACCAACTAGAGCAGCTTATGAAATAGGAAAAAGATTAGGTGAAAAAACAATAGAAAAGCATTTAAAAGAAGAGGGAACATATCCAGAAAACTTTGCTATGTATCTTATGGCAAATGACTTTATGTGGTCAGATGGAGAAGGGATGTGCCAATTATTCTATCTTTTAGGGGTTAAACCAATTTGGAAAGCAAGTGGAAAGGTAGAATCATTTAAAGTGATTCCACTTGAAGAACTTAACAGACCAAGAATAGATGTTACTGTAAAAATATCAGGAATAACAAGAGATTCATTCTACTCAAGAATTGAAATTTTAGATATGGCAATAAGAGCAGTAGCGGCTTTAGATGAACCTATTGAGATGAACTATGTAAGAAAGCATACTTTAGAAAATTTAGAAAAAGGTGAAGTTGAAAACTTTGAAGCTGCAAGTAGTAGAATATTTGGTTCAAAAGCTGGAACATATTTCTCAGCAGTTACAGGGCTTATATATTCTTCAGCATGGAAAGAAAAAGAAGATATAGCAGATGTATTTATGTATTACAATGGATACTCATATGGAAAAAATCTTTACGGAAAAAGAAGCTTAGAGGAATTTAAAAATACATTATCAACTGTAGATATCACTTATAACAAAATATCAGCAGACACACATGATTTACTAGGATGTTGCACATATTTCTCAACACATGGAGGAATGACAGCAGCAGCTAAAAAATTATCTAAAAATAATGTTAAGGCTTACTATGGTGACACAAGAGAAAGCTTAGCTGTAGAAGTTAGAGATTTAAGTGAAGAAATAGAAAGAGTAGTTCGTGGAAAGCTTATAAATCCTAAATGGATAGAAGGGCAAAAGAAACATGGATATACAGGAGCATCAGAAATATCAACTCTTGTAGGAAGAGTATATGGTTGGGATGCAACAACTGATGAAGTTGATGATAAATTATTTGATGGAATTACAAAAACATTTGTATTTGATGATGATAATAGAGAATTCTTTAATGAAAATAACCCTTGGGCGTTAGAAGAAATTGAAAGAAGACTTATAGAAGCATATGAAAGAGGCCTTTGGGAAACTGATGATGAAATTATTGAAGAACTAAAAGAATATTACTTAGAAACAGAAGGCTTTATAGAAGAAGGCATGGTTGATGTAGAAGGTAATTATCAAGGTGGAAGCATTGATGTAGTGGACTTAAAAGAAGTATCATACATTAAAGAAAACATAGAAAATATAAAAGATATGTTTAAATAGCTTATTTTAATAAGAATTTATATAAATTACATTTACGAAGGAGAATTAAATATGAAAAAGAAAAGTATAATTGCAATAATAATTGCAGCAGTAGTAGTTATAGGTGGAGGTATTGCAATTGCAAAATATAACTCAAAAAGCAATACAGAAAGTGGACCTTTAACAATAACTGAAAGTAATGGGCAACAAGTTAAATTAAAAGAAGCACCACAAAGAATAGTTTGTTTAGACCAAGATGCATATAATGTTATAAATATGTTAGGTGGAGACAGTAAAGTTGTTGGTGTATCTCAAATGATGTCTGAGTCAGGAAATGCAAAAGGAAAAACAGTTGCAGGAACATGGCAAGACCCAAATGTATCTAAAATATTAGAACTTAAAGCAAATGTTGTATTAGCATATGCAAATTATACAAACCCAAAAGCAGTAAAACAGTTAGAAGATGCTGGAGTAGAAGTAATTTATATAAATGGAGATAACATTGCTACATTAAATACAGATGTAACAGCAATAGGACAGCTTATAGGGCAACCAGAAAAAGCAGCTAAATTCAATAAAATAGCAGATAAATACTTAAACTTAGTAAAAGAAAGAATAAGTAAAATACCAGCAGATAAGAGAGTTAGCGCATATATAGAAGAATACCAAAAAGACCAAACAGCAGGTAAAGGAAGTGCATCACAAAGCTTCTTAGATGCAGCAGGAATAAACAATATAGCTGCAAATGAAGGACAATTTGCAACAGTAAACCCATCATGGATATTAGGTAAAAATCCTGATATGATAATTAAGCTTGAAGCAGATGGTATGGGTGTACTTGGAAATAATGTAACAAATCCTGAAAATGCTAAAAAAGCATACACTGAACTTGTATCAAGACCAGGATACAAAGATTTAAAAGCAGTAAAAAATAATAATGTACACTTAATGGATAGTACATTAGTATTATCAGATACTAACGTAATTCCAGGAGTATTATATGCTGCTAAATGGGCATACCCAGAGCAATTTAAAGATATAAATCCAGCAAATGTTATGCAAGAAATTCAAAAAGATTTAGGCGAGCCAGCAAGCAAAGGTTTATTAGAATATAGTGGAAACTAGTAATTTAAAAAGCTTTTACAATAAAAAAAAGAAAAAGAATATAATTATGTTAATAACACTAGGCATTAGCTTAGTGTTATTAACTATAATAGCAATTTCCATTGGTGGTAATGGAGGAATTAAAAATATTTTTAAGTTGCTAGGCAATTTATTTGGAATGCATAACGAAGTAAGTGGATTAGACAAAACTGTATTATTAGATTTAAGACTTCCAAGAATAATTATGGATATATTAGTGGGAATAGCATTATCCTTAGCAGGACTTTTAATGCAAGGGGTTTTTCAAAATCCATTAGTAAGTCCATATACTCTTGGAATATCTAATGGAGCAGCATTTGGAGCAGCATTATGTATGGTGCTTGGAGGAAATTTAACATTTTTAGGTCAATATGCCCTTCCGATTTCAGCCTTTATTGGTGCATTAGTAACAATAATTTTAGTTTATTTTATATGGAAGGCAACAGGAAAAGGAAATGGAAGCATAATTTTAGTAGGAATGTCTATAGGATATCTTTTTTCAGCAATGCTATCATTTTTACAATATACAGGTAGCAGAAATGCATTACCTAAGATAGTCTTTTGGATGATGGGTTCTATAGCAAATGTGTCATGGATAGCAGTTATAATTATGGCTATGGTTGATATAATAGGAATAGTTGTAGTTATTTCATTTGCATGGGATTTTAATATTATGGAATATGGAAGAGATATAGCAATAAGCTTAGGTGTAGACTATGATAAGATTAGAAATTTAGCAATTGTTATAGCTACAATACTTACAGCCACAGCAGTTGCCTTTACTGGAATAATAGGATTTGTTGGATTAATGGCACCTCAGGTAGTTAGAATTTTATTAGGAAGAGATTATAGATATACTGGAATTGGAGCAATATTATTTGGTGGGATACTAGTATTACTATCAGATACAATAGCAAGAACAATTATGTATCCAGTAGATTTACCAATAGGGATAATAACATCCTTTGTAGGAGTTCCATTCTTCTTATATTTAGTAATTAAAAGAAGGTAGAAGATAATGTTAGAAATAAAGAATTTAGAATTTTCTTATGGGAAAAAGCAAATTTTAAAAGATATAAGCTTTAAATGTGAAGAGGGGCAAGTGGTAGGAATTTTAGGGCCAAATGGTTCAGGAAAAACTACACTTATAAGAAATATATTAGGTATAGAAAAGTTAGATAAAGGAAATATACTTTTAAATGATGAAAATATTAATAAGCTAGGATTACAAGAAAAAGCAAAAAAAATAGCATATGTACCACAAATGTTAAGTGATAACTTTAATATAACAGTTATGGAATTAATATTATCAGGACTTAAGCCACATATAAGCTTTAAAATTGGCGAAGAAGAGCTTGAAAAAGCAGATGAATTGATGAAGGAATTTAATATTTTACATTTAACGGATAAGAATTTTAATGACTTATCAGGTGGGCAAAAGCAAAAGGTATTAATATGCAAAGCAATATTACAAAGAACAGATATATGTATATTAGATGAGCCAATTAGCTTTTTAGATTTAGGAAATAGCATAGAAATTTTGAAAATAATTAAGAAGTTAGCAAAAGAATCTAAAAAAACAATATTGATAATAATACATGATTTAAATATGGCAAAAGCCTTTTCAGATAAAATATTATTAATGAAAGATGGAAAGGTAGTTCAATTTGACTATACAGACAAAGTTTTGACTTGTGAGCAAATTAAAAAAATATATAATGTAGATGTAAAAATAGTAGAAAATAGTATAATACCCATAATATAAGGAAAAGTTCAAGTAGAAGGTTACTACTTGAACTTTTTGCTTATCGTTTTTCTAAATCAACAAATTCAAAAATTAATCCACTTTTTTCATCAGCAAGTTCACCAGAAATGTGGATAGTTTGCCATTTTGAATAATCAATCTGTGGAAAAAATGTATCTGCATCAAAATCTTTTTTTACATTAGTTATATACATCTTAGAGCAGTAAGGTGAAAGTAGATTATAAATCTCCCCACCACCTATAACAAAGGTTTCTTCAGTAGAATTTTGAAATAAAGAAATACACTGTTCTATTGAATATAGAACGGTAACTTTTTCTGAATCTACAGAGAAAGACTTATCTCTAGTTAGGATGTAATGATGTCTATTTGGTAAAATTCCAGGAAGAGACTCGAAAGTCTTTCTTCCCATAAGAATATTATGACCAGAAGTTATACTCTTAAATCTTTTAAGGTCTTCTGATATATGCCATAAAAGTTTATTATCTAAACCAATAGCATTATTAGAGGCTTTAGCCACAATAATTGAAAGCATTAAACAGAAACCTCCATTTTTATTGAAGGATGATATTCATAATTTTCAAGTTTTATATCATCAATCGTAAAATCATAAAAATCAGTTATCTCAGGATTTATCCAAAGCTTAGGAGCTTCAAAAGCTTCAGTTCTTCTTGTAAGTTGAAGTTTCATTCCCTCCACTTGATTTTCATAAATATGAGCATTGTTTATAACATGAGTAAATAAACCAGGCTTAAGACCTGTCACTTGTGCAATTAAATGAACAAGTACTGCATATTGTGTTGTATTAAACGGTACTCCTAATGGTGCGTCACCTGAACGTTGGACAAGCATACAGTTTAATTTTCCATCGGTTACGTCCCACATTGTAAGGAAGCAACAAGGGTGCAAAGCACCTGTTTCAAGATATGGAATTTGCCAAAGGTTTATCATCATTCTTCTATCTTGAGGATTTGTTTTTAATGCGTGGATAAGTTCATCTAATTGGTTGAATTTTTTTACTATCCAGCCGTATGATGTTCCGATTGTTCCATCTTCCATCATCCATTCATTCCAAATCTTAACGTTTTGCTCTTGTAGTTTTTTTACACTATTTGATTGGTCTTTATATATCCAAAGTAGCTCTTTTACAGCTGTTTTAAATGCAACAAATTTAGTTGTTAGAATAGGAAATTCCTTTTCTAAGTTAAATTGCATTATTTGATGTGGCAATTTAAGTGTTGCAACGCCAGTTCTATTTTGATCATAATATCCATTCTCTAATATGTTTTCTACTAAGTTAAGATATTGTTTATCGTATAGACTCATAAGTTTCACCTTCCTTCTAAGTAATCATGTCTAATTTTATCATAAAATGGACTATTAAAAATAAAAAAAATTTTTTTGGAAAAAATTTTAATTTCATATGAATTTCACAGTGAATAATTATTATAAGGTTGTAACATTTAATTGGAGAGAAGCAAAATGAAAACTAAAAAATTTATTAAAGCTATTATAGGAATGTCTATGATAACGATTTTATTAGCTGGATGTGGAAGTCAGGAGGAGAAACCTCCAGTTGTGACAGATATTGAAGCTAAGAAAGAAGAGTATATGGACATGAAGGAGAAGTACAAAGCTGTTTTCGAAACTGAAAATGAAAAGGGAGAAAAATTAAAGTATTCCGTTATGATTAACAGGGCTGAACGAACTACTGATAGAACTACTGGGCTAGATGATATGAAGGATGTAACTATCATAACTTACGAGTACGAACTATTAGAAGGGGATGGAGAATTATTTATTACAAGCGGTGACTTTTTAATTAAAGATCAAGATGGTGAAGCGTTAGAAAAGTATGCAGGCTATCAAGATTTTAATGCTGAAAAGGTATCGAAAGGTAAGAAATGTAAAGCTCAAATGGTCTTTGGCAGCAAAGATAAGAAATTAGAAGGAATAACAGCAGAAATAGTTGACCCAGTTACAAAGAAGGTTTTAGGAAAATGGAATTTAAAACTTCAACAACGAAATTATATAACAGGATAGGGAAAAGAAGTTTTCTTTTGAAGCATCACAATTAAAGTACCTAAAATAAAAAGGGGGAATATGAGTGAAATTTATGGACAAGATGGCATCAGGATTAGAAAAATTCTTAATGCCAATCGCAGAAAAGTTAGGTAGTCAAAAGCAATTATGTGCAATAAGGGATGGATTTATTGCAACATTACCAATTTCTATGGCTGGGGCTTTAGGGTCACTGTTAAAAAATGTATTATTTCAAGACACATCAGTAATAGGGGCAAAATTAAATCAAATGTCAGGTTATGCTGAATCGGTACAGCCATTTTTAACAAAATATATGGTGCCTTTTACAGCAAATATGTGGTGGGGAACTATAGCGTTAACAACTATATTCTTAGTTATAACAATAGGATATTCTCTTGGTAGAACTTATGAAGTTGATCCATTAGCTACTGCATTAGTATGTTTAGGAGCATTCTTTACAATAATGCCAGATACAGCAAAGGTTTCTGTAACTCCAGAAGGAGCAACAAAAGCAATTGAAGGTATGTCGTGGGGAATGATTCATTATAGCAACTTTAACTCAACCGCTATGTTTACCGGTATGTTAATTGCAATTATTGGTGCACAAATTTTTGTATGGTTTACTAAGAAAGGCTTTACTATTAAGATGCCTGAACAAGTACCACCAGCAGTATCAAAAGCATTTGCAGCAGTTGTACCAGCGGTTATAGTTATAAGTCTTGCAGGTATGGTTTATGCAATAACAGTTGCAGGAATTGGAACAGAGCTAAAGGTATTAATAGAAAAAGCTATTCAAGAGCCTTTAATGGCACTTGGACAATCACCAATAACTTATATAGCACTAGCAACACTTTCACAATTCTTATGGTTCTTTGGGTTACATGGATTAAACATGATAGAACCAGCATTAAATACTATGTACAAGCCACCATTAATAGCTAACTTAGAAGCAGTTAACGCAGGTGGAGAAGCTACATTCACATTAACAAGAAACTTTATTGATGTTTATGGAATGCCAGGAGGTTCAGGTGGAACATTAGCTCTTTTAATAGCTATATTCATCTTCTCAAAAAGACAAGAATCTAGAGAACTTGCAAAACTTGCAATAGCACCAGGTATATTCAACATTAATGAGCCAGTAATCTTTGGATTACCACTTGTTTTAAATCCAATATACTTTATACCATTTGTAATTACACCAGGTATCTGCATTGGAATTGCATACTTCTTCACAGAGGTCGTACAGTTTGCAGACCGAATCTATATAGATGCAGGTTGGATAATGCCACCAGTATTCTCAGCAGTTATAACAACAGGTGGAGATATTAAAGCTGGAATTTTAGCAGCAGGATTAATATTATTATCAGTATTAATTTGGACACCATTTGTAATAGCAGCAAACAAGGTTGGAGCTAATGAGTAAAAGATAAAAAATAAGCGAACTCCTGAAAATGGAGTTCGCCTTTTATTTTTTAAATAAAAATGATATGTAAAAGCATTAATATTATAAAAAGAATTCCTAAATGTTTATGTGATTTAAAACCTTTATTAAATATTCTAAGAAATCCTGAAAAGAATATAATAAGAAGGTTTATTGCAGCAAGTGCTCCAAAAATATATCCAATATTCCATTTAAATCCTAAGTGTAGGAATATATATACGTGAACCATTATTATTATGAAGCCTATTAAAGCTAATGGTACATGGAATTTTTGAATTATTTTAGAAACAAAAATAAGAAATTTTTTTATGTAAGCTATAAGAAAATTAGAGATTCCTTCTTTGCTATCATCAGATAATTTTAGCTTTGTTTTATCAGTTTGTTTCCAAATGAAATTAAAGGTTTTTGGATTAAGATATCGTATAATTAATCGTAGTACCCATAGTGCTATAACTATAAAGAATAGTATTTCGCAAACAGTTCCAATTGTTGAACCAAACTTATGAAGAACCCTATATCCAAAGTCAAATAAGAAATTATTTTGTATAGAAAGGAATATTAAGCCTAAAGTTATAATTGCTATAATAAAACCGATAGAAAAGATTCTAAGGTTATATTTTTGGTTTGGTAATAATTTTTTTTTCAAGATTATCCCCTACTTTCAAAGTTTATAAATAAAGTTTATATTATTTTATTAGAATAAAACAATATAAAACTATTACAAAAATGTATCTAAAATATAAAAATACTATGTCTAAGATTTATTTTTACAAAAAATAGGTTTTTTTATACTATAAAGATTCTATTAAAAGAAATAATTGGCTAAAATTATAAAAGGATATAAAATAAATTTAAATATTTTTTTTCATTATAGTATAATGAATAGTAAAGAAGAATTTAATAAATTAAATTTTACATATTTGTATTTTATAAAAGGATGGTGCAAAGTTTGGCATATACAGCTTTATATAGAGAGTGGCGTCCTAAAACATTTGAGGATGTTATAGGGCAAGAACACATAACAACAACACTTAAAAATCAAATATTAAATGATAGAATAGCTCACGCATATCTTTTCTGTGGAACTAGAGGTACAGGTAAAACATCTACAGCAAAGGTTTTTGCAAAGGCATTAAATTGTTTAAATTCAAAAGATGGAGAGCCTTGTAATGAGTGTGAAAACTGTAAAAGGATAGATGAAGGGCTTTTAATGGATGTTACAGAACTTGATGCAGCTTCTAACAATGGAGTTGATAAGATTCGTGATATTATAGATGATGCAAAATATCCACCACAAGAATCAAGATTTAAGATATATATTATGGATGAGGTTCATATGCTTTCAACAGGAGCAGTAAATGCTTTCTTAAAAACACTTGAAGAACCTCCTAAAAATGTAATATTTATTTTAGCAACAACAGACCCTCAGAAGTTACCTATAACAATTCTTTCAAGGTGTCAAAGGTTTGATTTTAAAAGGATAGGAAATGAAACAATAGTTAAAAGACTTAGAACTATTGTAGACGCTAAAGGAATATTTGCAGAGGATAAGAGTTTAGAGCTTATAGCAAGAGTTTCAGATGGAGCTATGAGAGATTCTTTAAGTATTTTAGATCAGGCTATTGCAATGGGTGATGGTAAGGTTGATTACTCAGAATTAATTGGAATGCTTGGTCTTGTAACAAATGAATACTTATTCCAAATAGTTTCTGCCTGTATAGAAAGAGATATTGAAAAATCTGTACAAATAATAGATAAAATTGTTTATGCAGGAAAAGATGTTTATTTATTTATAAAAGATTTGATAGCACATTATAGAAATCTTATGATGGTTAAAGTAACTAGTAATCCAGAAGAAGTTTTAGATATGTCTCTTGAGAATATTAAGCTTTTAAAGGAACAAAGTGAAAGAATACGAGTAGAAGAAATAATGAGATGCATTAGAATTTTTCAAGAATGTGAAAATGATGCAAAAGCTACAAAACAGGGGAGACTTTATTTAGAATTATCAGTAATAAAGGTTTGTAAAATACAATATGATACATCAAATGAAGTTATTTTAGCTAGAATAAATAAGCTTGAAGGTGCGTTAAAATCAGGAAAAATTGCAGTAGCTTCAGTAGAGGGGAATAGTGAAGTACAAAAAGGAAGTACAAAGGTAGAGACTAAAGCTCCAGCGCCTAAGAAAAGGGTTGTATCAGAACCGGTTGATGAAAATAGTACAATTACTATTGATGATGTAAAAAGAGCATGGAAAGATATATTAGAAAGCTTTAAAAATAGAAGGCAAATGATAATATATGCTTCTATAACTACAGGAAAACCAGTATCATGTAGCGGTGGTGTAATTACAGTAAATTATGATAATCAATATTCCTTTAGTAAGGATAGATTAGAAAAACCAGAGAATAATAAAATAGTAAATGATGTTTTTACAGAGATATTAAAATCAAGAATAAGAGTTGAATTTACTGTTGATGCAGGAGCTGATGAAGTAAAGTCAGCAGAAGATGAATTAGTAAATATTATAGGTGAAGACTTTTTAGAAATAATAGATGAATAGTATATTACTAAATAGTATTAATTATAGAAAACTTTAATCAAATACTATATAATTAAAATAGATTTTTTTAAAACAAGGAGGAAATTTAAAATGGCAAAAGGCGGATTCCCAGGTATGGGTAACATGAATAACTTAATGAAGCAAGCTCAACAAATGCAAAAGAAAATGGAGCAAATGCAAAAAGACATGGAAGAAAAGGAATTTGAAGCATCAGTAGGTGGCGGAGCTGTTACTGTAAAAGCTAATGGTAAAAAAGAAGTATTAGGGATAAAAATAAATCCAGAAGTTGTTGACGAAGATGATGTAGAAATGTTAGAAGACTTAGTACTAAGTGCTGTAAATGAAGTATTAAGAAAAGTTGATGAAGAAACTTCAAGTCAAATGGGTCAAGTAACTGGTGGAATGAATATACCAGGGTTATTTTAGTTTAAAAAGCTATGCATGAGAAGTGCATAGCTTTTTTTTATTGAAATAAAAAATGCTTGAAGAAAAATATGTATATATATGTTAAAATATATATATAATGTAAACATTATTATTAATGTAAAAGGTGAGGGTTAAATTGAGGCATCTAATGAGAGAGAAATTTAAGATAGACGTAGTATTAATTATGTTAACTATGCTTGCAATAATATTTAGAATAATAGACGTTGAATTAGCTTTTGGAATAAATATAAATATATCATTGGTTTTTGTTATATTGATAATGTTATGTTTTGGTATAAAAAAAGCAATAATTGTAGAAGGGACTATAATTATTTTGGAGATGATTTTCTTTAATGGAGAGATGATAAGTATTATAAATATAATCCAATTGATTTTTTTGTGGTATGTATGTATTAAAAAATTTAAGTTAAACATAATCCTAGGTGAAATAATATTTAGTATTATAGGAATATTTCCATTAATGTATAGTGTATATTTTCTATCAGTAACAAAAGATGTTGCAGATTATTATAAATTCACAATATTATTTCTAATTATTAATGGAATATTGAATGTTTTTTTAGCAGAACTAATATATGTGTATTTTATAAAAAATAAGCTA
>NZ_JBOFRG010000279.1:0-15788 GCF_051650885.1 Clostridium sp. | reverse complement strand
ACAATTAATTTTGTAGAAATTACACATATTACCTATAATTTTATATACATATATTAAATATATAGGATATTTTTTGAATTAATTATATTTTTTAAGATAAATTTAATTATTTGACAATAGTTATTCTCTTAGTTATAATTAAGCTATAAAAAAACTACGAATTAGAAGTGAGGTTGATATTTATGAAAAAAGATTTTGAAGATTTTGATCAAATTTTAGATGAGGAAAAAAAAGTAGATCCTACAAACCCTTGTGATCCTTCTCATCCTGACTATCCATGGGTTCCTTGTGGTTTAAACGATAAAGAAAAAAAAGATAAAGAATAATAGATTTTAATTTATACACATTTTTAACATAGGATTTAAATTTTTTTAAATCCTATTTTTTTATTTATTATTTCTTTTTTAAGTGTTATACTTTAATTAGGTTTTAACAATTTTTTCCTTATTGTTGGAATATCTCAAAATAGGATGTCTATACTCTAGACATTCTATATTAAATAGCTAGTTTCAATTTTATAGATATAGTTCATTTAAAAATAATATTCTTCCTCTTTCTTTATTTTTTTCTTCACTTTTATTTTAAAATGAACTAAAAGGCACCCAATCACTTGGGTGCCTTTTTATTTCTAACTATTCTTTTTCCATGAATCCTTTTTACATGCAAATATAATAAGTGGAATTATTATACTTAATATAGTTCCTATTATTTGGAATGCAATATAGAAAGTATGTTGATTAGCTGTAATTACTGATGGTGGAATTAAACTTACGATTATTGTTAATATAACTCCAAATAATGCTAGTAATGCAACTATCCACATTAAAGTATTTCCTTTTGAACCTAATCTGAAGGCTCTTTCTACTTCTGGTCTTGAATATCTTAATTTTAATGCTGATACACATATTAAAATATATACAACACAGTAAAGTATAGTTGTAACTATTGTTATCATAAAGAATACACCATTAACGTTAGGTATTGCTACATAAGCTAATGCAAGTACTGATACAACGATTGCTTGTATTATAACGAAAGTTGTTGGTATTCCTTTTTTTGTTCTCTTTTGGAATGCTTTTGGTAAGTTTCCATCTTCAGCAACCTTTATCATTGCCTTTGAAGGTCCAAGTACCCATGCACTCATTTGTCCAAGAACTCCAATTAATATCATTAACGCAATAATATTTTGTAATATCATTGGTAGATGGAATGCTTTTATATATACAGCAAAGGGCTGTAGTATATTAGTTAACTCTATTTTACCTTGTGGTATTGCATTTGAAACAGTAATACCTGCAAGTAAGTTTGCAACTACTAGTGCAAGAACTGATGCAATAACAGCTATTGGATAATTCTTTTTAGGATTATCAATATTATTTGCGTGAACTGATGATATTTCTACCCCTGCAAATATAAATATAATTCCTGAGAAATATGTTATTGTTCCTAAATTACTGAAGTCTGGTATTAATTTACTAGCTTCAAAATGTCCTAAGTATCCATGTGGAGTTATTCCAAACTTAGCCATGTATGCTATTCCTAGTACAACTAAAATTACAAAAGGAATATATACTCCGATTAATGCTCCAAATCTTCCTACAATCTTAACCATGTCAAACTTAAAGTTAAGTAATGTAACTCCCCAGAATGAAACTAAAAGACATATAAATACAAACATATTATTCTGAGAAAGACTTGGCATTCCTATAACATATCCAAGTATAACTCCAACAGTAGTTCCTACCATTGTCATACCTGTCATCATTTGAACCCATAAAAGCCATGATGTTACAAAGCTCCATTTTTCTCCAAAGGCTGCTTTAACCCAAACTTGTGGGCCTCCTTCTTCTGGCCATCCTGTTGCAAGCTCCGCTGCAATCAGTGCTATTGGTATTGCAAATATAACAACTGCTGCAACCAAATATGTTATCTCTGTCCATCCGTTAATTGCAAGAGTTGGTACACTTCTTATACTCCCAAAAAAAGCCATAGTAATTCCAATTAATTGGAATAAAGTAAGTTTTTTAACTTTTCCCATTTTACTTCATCCTTTCATATTAAATTTTCTTTTGTTTAATTAGTCCCATATTATATATTAATAACTTATTAACTTCTTTGTCAAATTAATTTATTTTAAATAAAAATTCTCTCTAAAGCTAAGCCTTAGAGAGAATTCACATTTTATATATTTATTCATATCCTTTTATCGATTTATTATATGAATACGTTTCAGTTTTTCCATCTTTATCTTTTATAAAAATTTCTTCTATTCCATCATTATTTTCGTCATAAATTTTTTCTATAGCTTCCATATTAGATTCAATTCTAACACTACTTAATATATCACCTTTTTCTGCATGTTTAAAAAGGATATAACCCATGTCCCCTTTTTTCACAAGCTCTATTTCTTCAAATATTCCGTCATTATTAATATCATAAATCTTTGAATAAACAGAATTAAATCCTGACACATCTACATCTTTATGTGCCTCTATTTTAAAATATTCAGGAATAACATCACCCGTCATGCCATCCTTAGTACTACAACCAACAAAACTACCAGTAATAAAAGCAATACCCAAAACCCCTAGTATTTTTTTTCTCATAAATTCCTCCTATAAATCCTTATGCTTTTATATGTTTTAACTATTATATTCTATTATTTTACAATAATACCCACATTTTTTCAACCATTTTTTAACATTTATCTATAATGATTTATAAGTTTCTTTTTAATATTTTAGTGCTAAATCAATTAATATATTTATATGTTGAATTAACTCTTCTTTTTCTAATTTTTCCTCATCTTTCGTAAGTTTATCTATTCCATCTAAAATATCATTTAAATATTTTTCTAAATATAATTTACTGTTTGTATATCCATTTATCTTAGTTTCTTTTAACCCTTTTAAAACTTCTAGTAATAAGCTTTTTATTTCTCTTAACTTTTGGATACTTTTATCTAAACTTTCCTCTGATAATTCTTCCTTTTTTATAATTTTTCCTCTAACAACTTCTAATATATTTATAATATAAAAAATGCTATCTTCTAAAATAACACTATTTTTCTTATCTAGTAATTTTAATATTAAATTTCTATCCATCATGTTTAACCACACTCCTTATAGGTTATATTATACCTATATACTCTGAATTGCAATTTAAATCAAACTTAAAAGTAGCTTCTCCATATTTTCTAAATCTTCTATCTTTATATATTCTTCCTTTGTATGCACCTTTTCCATTCCAACACCTAATATAACAGACTTTATCCCCTCTTTATTAAATATATTAGTATCACTTCCACCACCACAAGGCTTTATCTTGCATTCTATATTATTCTCTTCACACTTCTTTTTAAATTCCTTTATAACCTCTTCATTTTCATCTATAAAAAATCCAGGTGTTCCTTTCTTTACATTAAAGTTTAATCCTCCATTCATTTTTCTAGCTTCAACCTCAAAAACCTCTCTAACATTTTTTATTAAATGGTCTAATTTTTCTTCATCTAAGCTTCTAGCTTCAAAAACTATCTTTACACTAGGCATTACAACATTACTAGCTATGCCACCTTCTACAATTCCAATATTACATGTAGTTTCTTTATCTATTCTTCCAATTCTAAGCTTACTCACTGCATTGCTTAAAATCACTAATGCATTTATTCCATCCTCTGGATTTATTCCTGAATGGGCCTCTCTTCCTAAGATTTCAATTTCTCCTTTTGCTGAATAAGGTGCCTTATTATATACAGCTCCTGGTGCTCCTTCTCCATCTAACACATATCCATAATCAATTTTTCCTAAAGCTTTAATATCTAAATTCTTAGCTCCATATATTCCAATCTCCTCAGCTACTGAAAATATACATACTACACTTTTACTATTTCCTTTTAACTCTTTTGCTTTTTTCAAAATCCTTAGCATAAGGGCTATCCCTGCTCTGTCATCTCCCCCTAAGATGCTAGTCCCATCTGACTTTATAATTCCATCTTCTATAATAGGCTCACTAGTTAAAAGAGGCTCTACAGTATCCATATGTGCTGAAAAAAGGATAGTCCCTTCCTTTTCTCCTTCTATTTTTGCAATAATATTTCCACATTGTCCATTAAGCTTTTCTCCTGCATTATCTTCATAAAAGCTAACTTCCATTTCTGTAAGTTTCTCTTTTATATATTTACAAACTAACCCTTCCTCTAAACTTTTCCCCTTTATTTTTACAAGTTCTAAAAATTCCTTAACTACCATCTTTCTTCCTCCTAAATTCTAATTAAAAAGACTCCAAAATGGAGCCTTTATATTTTATTTTTAATATACTTATAAGCTTTTAAAAGTCTTCTAAGCCCTTCTTCTAGCTTTTCTCTAGAGCATCCAACATTTAATCTTATAAAATACTCGCCTTCATCACCATAAGTTTTCCCTGGCATTATAGCTACTTTTCCCTTTTTTATTAAAGCCTCTTGGAGTTCTTCACTTTTAACCCCTAAGTCCTTAAAGTTTATCCATGCAAAATAGCATCCATCAGGCATAGTGCATTTTAGTTCTTTCATGTTTTTTTCTAAAAAGTCTATTGTATATTCTATATTTCCTTTTGTATGTTCTAAAAGTTCTTCTAACCAATACTCACATTCATCATAAGCTACCATAGTTCCTATAACTCCAAGTATTGCTGGCGATGATAAACCTTCTTTATTTTTCAACATAAATAAAAATTCATCGGCTACCTTTTTATCTTTTATTAAAAGGTATGAGCCTGTAAAAGCTGGAATATTAAATGTTTTTGATGCAGATGTTACTATTGCCATCTTTTCATATTCATGTGCCTTAAATACTGGCGTATACTTTCTCTTATATGTTATGTCCATATGTATATCATCTGATATAACATAAACATCATATTTCTTACATATACTAATCATCTTTTCTAATTCCTCGTATGTCCATACTCTTCCTGTAGGATTGTGAGGATTACATAATAAAAAGATTTTAGATTCTTTTATACATTTTTCAAAAGCTTTAAAATCAATACTATAAGTGCCATCTATGTAATCTAATGAGCATTTTAAAACTCTTCTTTTATTTCCTTCAATTGTATTATAAAAAGCATCATAAGCTGGTGTTAAAATAGTTACTCCATCATTTTCATCACTTAAAATTTCAAAAAGCTTTGCTATTGAATAAATTACACTAGGGCTATATAAAACCCACTCTTCCTTTATTTCTGTATCATATCTTTTGTACCAATTTTTTATGCTTCCTTTAAACTCATTATGGTTCCATCTACTATATCCAAAAACCTTATGATTACATCTTTTGATAGCTTCTTCTACAATTTCTTTTGGCGATTCTAAATCCATATCTGATATTGTAAAAGGTAAAAGTTCCTTTTCACCAAATCTATCTTCTACATAATCCCACTGTGTACAAAAAGTTCCCATTCTATCTATTTTTTTATTAAATTCAACCATCTTAATTTTTCTCCTTCATTAATAAAATAAAGTCATTATAATTATTTATCTTTATATTTCTATTATTATTTATAATTCTATATAAATAACTAAAGATATTACTATTTCTCTTATTTTCAGGATTAACACATACAATAATTAATCTATCTATCTTTTCCCCTTGTACTAAAACCTCTTTTGATAATTTCACTAAAGCTCCAACACACAAATCTTTTCTTTTAGACATACAATGCGGAATAGATATTCCATTAATAATCAAAAGATTATCTTGTTTTTCCCTTTCTATAATTGCATGGGCTTCTTCCTCATTAAGACACCCAATCTTTACAAGCTTCTCTCCTACACCCTCTATTATTTCATCCCACGATTTATTTAAAACTTCATATTCAAAGGCATATTCCTCTTTAAAAATATCCTCAATATTCTCTTTTAAAATAATATTTTCAATAGTTTTTTCAATTTCTTTTATTTCTTTACTACTAATTATTTGATTTACCTTAACTACTCTTATATGAACTTTACTTAAATCTAAATTTGAATTGTTATCAACTAAAAGAACAATATTCCCATCTAACATTTTTTTATTTAATTCTTCAGTAGATGAAACTATTTCTATATCCAAGTTTGAGATACTTCCCTCAATCATATTTTTATTTATATTAGCTAAAGAAATTTGTCTTCCTGCAATAATTACCTTTTGCCTTGTATTTTTCACTCTTTCTAAAGAGCATATAAAATATAAAGCTAATAAATCTCTATCATAAATTTTCACTCCAACTTCTTTTTCAAACTCCTTTGAAAAAATCAAACTTAAGTCAAAAGAAAAAGGATTTAAAGCCTTTATATTTTCTAAGTTATATATTTCATCTACTTTTAATATATAGCTATAGCTTATTCCCCTACTTATATGAGCTACTAATTCTCTAACTAAATTCATATCATATACTTTTATCTCATATTTTTCTTCCATTTCTAAAAGTATATCTAAAACAGTTCCCCTTGTAACTTTCTTTAAATCTCTATTTATTTTCTTTAAATACATAGAAAAAGCTTCTAACATTTCTTTAGTTAAAGGTATATTATTTTCTGTATACACCCTTCCTATAATAGAGTCCTGTACCTTTTCCTCCCCTTTGTTAAATAATATATAAATTGCTAAAACCACACTAAAAAATTGCTTTGCATTTATATATGGATACTCTTCTAAAATCTGAAGTTTATTTTCATTAAAATACTCTTGTATTTTTTCATATATTGAAAAATCCAGCTTCGCCTCTTCTATAAAGTATCTTTCTTTTTTATAAATTAAGTTTGCTAAAATAATTATTTTTTTCTCATTACTTTCATTTAAGAAATGGCCTTTTTTACATACATCTATATCTATTATGTTTTTATAACTTTCTTTTAAGATACCTAATTTGCTACTAACTACTGGCATAGAAATATATAGCTCTTCACTTAAATCTTCAATAGTTACATATTCTTCTTTTAGTAGCTTGTACAAAACCTGCTCCTCTTCATTAAGCCAACCTTTTAATAATTCATCTAACTTTTCTTCATCACAGTTTTCTATTTCATAACCATTTTTTTCTTTTATAAAAATTATTTTTCCTATCTCCATTTTTTCTAAATAATCATTTATAAAATTTATATCCCTCATAATTGTTCTACTAGACTTCTTTATAATTCTAGAAATCCTTTCCATAGAAAGGTTTTTACTTTTCAATAATTCAATAATTTGAAACTGCCTACTATTAAACATATCTTCATCACCTTTTACATTATATTCATAATACTATTTTCTCCTCTATTGTAATCTTTGTCAATAATTGATATATTTTGTCATAATTAAGCCAGTAAAACAAAGTTCTACTGGCTTAATTTAATTATCTATTTATTTAAAGCTTTCTTTTCATCTCTTTTAATTCTAAGAGTTTTGAATACTATTATTAATGTTACATTTAATGCAATTCCAAGACCTAATGCGATGTAGAATGAACTAGCTGGAGTTATAAGTCCTAGTAATGGATCAAATATTCCAAGCCCTGGTGCCATTCTTTGTACTCCAAGCATCATTGCAAGTAATCCTGCAACTCCTCCTGAAATTGTGTTTGCTGCAATTACTGGAAGTGGATCTGCTAATGCAAATGGTATTGCTGGCTCTGTTGCAACTGTTGAACCTACAAGTATTGCACTTAATGCTGATTCTTGCTCCATTTTAGTAAAGATGTGTGGCTTAATTAATGCTGCAATTCCTGCTGCAACTGGTGGTATTAATGTAACTACACCAACTATTCCATACCAGTCAAAGATTCCTTGATCTAATAATGAGAAACAGAAGAACCATGCTGTTTTATTTATTGGACCTCCCATATCAAAAGCAAGCATACATCCAACTAAAACTGCTGCTGGATATTTGTATTGTGGTGGAATACTGTTTAAGAAACCTAATACAGATGTCATTAATCCTGCAAGTAATGGTCCCATAAAGTAGAATGTTATAACTCCAAAAACAAATATAGTAACAAATGGTATTATAGTAAAGTTATAAAGTGGTTTAATAGTTTTATTTATTTTTATACCCTTCATAAATTTAACAAAATATCCAATTGATAAACCAAATATCATAGCTCCTAAGAACCCTGCACCTGATTCAGTACCAAGTAACCCTTTATCATTTGCTAAGTAAGAAATAATAAATGCTGGTGCAAATGCTGGTTTATCACCAATTGAGAATGCTATATATGCTCCCATTATAGGAATCATAAACTTAAATCCTAAGTATCCGATAGACTCTAGTACCCATGCAAAAGATGCTTGTCCACTAGCCATATCTGTATATGCAAAACCATTTTGAACTAAGATGTTTGCAATTGCTACAAGTAACCCTCCACCTATAACAAATGGTAGTGATGCTGAAACTCCTGACATTAAATGTCCTGTAATAACACCGCCTTTTTTCTTTTCTTTATTCCCCTCATTATTCTCTACCTTTGAACCTTTTCCTTCAAAAACTGTAGATTTCTCTTCTAAGTTATCAAACATAGTTCCTATAGTTTTAAGTGCTTCTGAAACCTTAACTTCAACTACTTTTTTACCGCTAAATCTTTCTCTATCACTTTCTGTTATACTTCTTCCTAATGCTAAAATAACGTAATCAGCATTTTTAATTTCTTCTCTTGTTAATTCATCCTCAACTCCACTAGCTCCTTGAGTTTCAACCTTTATAGTGTGACCTAGCTCCTTAGCTTTGTTAGACATAGCCTCTGCAACCATATATGTATGTGCAATTCCTGCTGGGCAGTTTGTTATTGCTACTATATTATATTTTCCCATTATTTTGTCCCCCTTATTTTTTATGTAAGGCTCTAAGTATAGAGCCTTTATCTCTTATCCTTCTATTGCATTTATTATTGATGATAATATTTCATCTTCATTTCCTGTTTTTAATATTTCCACAAACTCTTTATGCATAAGCTTTCTGCTTAATTTCGATAAAAGCTTTAAATGCTCATTTGCTCCTTCTTCAGGTGATATTAAACAAATAAATGAACTTACTGGATTACCATCTAAAGCTTCCCATTCAATTTCATTTTTGCTTCTTCCAAATAATACTCCAACCTCTTTTGCATATTTTGACTTTGCATGTGGTACTGCAAATCCAAATCCAAACCCTGTTGTAACTTCTTCTTCTCTCTTTAAAAGCCCTTCATAAAATCCTTCTTCTGATGTAACCTTTCCAACTTCATAAGCAGTCTTTGCAAGCTCTCTTAAAATTTCCTCTTTTGTATTTCCTTTTATATCTAAATTAATTGATTGTAAATTTATAAATCCCATATTCTTTTACCTCTTTCTTTTCTTTTTTTGTGTAGCTCTTATCTACAATTTCATTCTAAGATATTTTTAACAAACTATGAATAAACTTTTTGTCACTAGTATACTGACAAGTAATGACAAAAGAAAAAAAGATGCAGAAAATTTCTACATCTTTTTAAATATACTTATCTTTAAATTCTAAAATACTCTTTGTCTCCTTATACATTAAGGATTTTTTCTAATACTTCTTTTCCATTAAATCCATTACGTTTAGCTAAGTCTGCTACATACTTTTCTATTTCTCTGCGTTTTCTTATACTTGTAAAAATTTTAAAATCTATAAGCTTAATGTCCTTTAAGATTAAAAGTGCAACATCTTTTTCATTTTTTCTATTAGTTATATGTAGAATCACTATTTTTTCTTTTTTCATTCTTTCTACATAGCTTAAAATCCACTCTTCTTCATCTAAAAACTTTTCTTCATCTAAGGTTTTTAGAATTTTACAATTATACTTATATTCAACTTGCTTTATTTTTAAATGCCTTGAGCCTTCTTCTAAAATCTTTTCATTTTCTTCTCTTTTTTTGATTTTATATAGCTCTATCATCTTATCATGGTACCATCTTAGTCCATCCATATATGGATTAAACTTCATTTTTAAAAGTTCACTTATCTTTTTAATGTCTGCAATAAATAAAATTATAGTATCTTTTTCTATACCTTCATTTTTATTTATCTTTTCCACATAACTTGCAAGTTCATAAGGCTCATATCCTGAAAGTAAAAATTCTTCTACAAGCTTAATATACTCAATATTTATTTCTGCTTGTATAAACAAACGCTCAAAGGCATAAAAGCCCCTTTCTTCTAAAAACTTTTTTGTATTTAAGATTTTATCAAGCTTTACCTTTTTCTCACCTAAAAGCTTTATCGCTTTTTCATGAATTCCAAAGGCTTTCTCTAAAGTATCTGCATTCCTATCTTTACACAATGTATTTTCTATTGTCTGAATAACTAAAATTGTATTTTGGTCTATTAAATATCCAAAACCTTCTAATACCATTATTTCAAATAATTTTGATGTAAATAAGTAATTAAAAAACTTAAACTTACTTTTTAAATTTGTTTCATTTACAAACTCATCCATAAGCTCCCCATAGTTTGGAAATATTCTTTTTTTATCACATATAATTTCAAGATTTCTTCTAAAATTTCTAAAATCACTAAGAGTAAATTCATTAAAAAAATCTTTTTCATATCTATTTAGATATTCAATTCCCTTCTCTGAGTAAGTATATGTTAGCTTTTTTCCTTCACTTGACATATGTACTTTAAAAGTTAACCCTTCCTTCTTTATCTTTTTTCTATACATAGTCTTCTTATATATTTTAAAGCCATTATCATATCCATAACTATATTCTACTGTATCATATTTTATCTCTTCGTTTATCTTTTGTGTCATTTCAATCCTCCATCTACAGAGTTAATAAATATTTATTATATCAAATCCTATAGACTTTTAATATTAACTATTCTCTCATTTTTCTTACAATTATAAGAGCTAATACTATCTCTAAACATCTTTTAATTTCTATTTTTTCTTTATCATTTAAATTTTCTAAGCTTAAAACACCTTCATTAGAAAATACTATCTTATCTTCCACCATCATAAACTGGGTAGTTTTATCTAAGCTCATAGTTATAGTATTTCCTAAAACTCCTTCTTTTTTATAGATTTTTGAATCTGTTATAAGCATACATTCTTTTTCTATTCCAAGCATACTATCATCATATAAAACTAAACTTATTTCATTTTCATCTATAAAAAAGTTCTTCTTAACCTTTTCTAGCTTTTCTTTTATTTTTTCTCTATCTTTTTCATCTTTAAAGAAATTTAAATCCCATATCTTTTTATACTCTTTTTCTCTCCATACGGCATTTATATCTAAAATTAAATCTCCAGTAAAGTTTTCCTTTACTTTATGATAAAAATAATTTCTTTTTAATCTATTATGAAGCCACTCTTTCTCTTCTTCCTTATATCCCTTTAATTCAGCTTCTTCATTAAAGAAATCTTTATTTATCATTACTTCATCTACAAAATTATATTTTTCATTTATCCATTTTTTATATTTTAATAAAATAATAAAATAATTTAAAGAATCAATTACCTTAATCCCATCTTTTTCATTTTCTATAAACATTCCTGTACTTTCATTACCAATAAAGATTTTCCTTGAATCCTTATTATAAGCTAAAGATTCTATATCTAAATCACTTATCTTTCTTTTTTGTGCTACCCCTTCATTATTTTTATAATAAATATTTTCATCTGTTATAACTACACCTAAAACTCTTTTATAAGTCCCCTCATAATTATATAAGATAAGTGGTACCTCTTCTTCTAAGAAAGCATAATTTTCTAAAGCTAATATTCCTAGATTATAGTTCTTTTCTTTTATTTTTTTATCATTTAAATAAATATAATCATCCCCAAGGTCTTTACATACCTTCTTAAATGTTTCATTAATATCTTTATTAAACTTATATTCATAAGATTTAAAAACTTCATTTTTATCTAAATATTTAGAAAGATACATTCCCTTATCTCCATAAATATTATTTAACTTTTTAATTTCATCTCTTCTTTTCTTAGCTAAATTTTTAAGCTCTTCCTCATCTAAATAAAAGAAAGCACAAATCTCACTTAATCCTTTTAATCCCTTTTTATATAATGCAAAAGCATCAACATAAATCCCTTCAAACTCTCCAAAGCTTCTAATAGAATTTCTAATACAATCTATCTTTTCTTTGTCCTCTTCCATATTCCCAAGATTTATATAATACTCTAACCCTCTTTTTTTATCTTCTTCTGAATAAATATCTTTTAAAACCTCAGCCTTAAAATTATTATTTAATATATCTATTGCAATATTTGTCATCTCTTCTATATCTTCTTTTATTGCATTTTCTATAGATTTTCTTCTATCCATATCTTCGTATATCTTTTTAAAATCTTTTTTTACTTCAAGATTCGTTTTAGTATTTTTAGCCTTATTTACAATAGAATGAAAAGCCCCCATAGTTTTATTTTTTGTTTCTACAGTTAACTTATCAGTTAATCCACCATTTTCATCAGCATAATATTTTTCTCTCGCTTCTTTTCTAACCTTACCCTCTTCTTCTTTTTCCTCAATCTTCTTAGTTCCTTCATCATACATAAGATTTAGATAATTTAAAATTGGATATATCTTAAACTGAGTACTATTCATTTTTTCTTCAAACATTTTAGAAAAATCTTTATAGCCCCATACTTCACCTTTATTTTTTATAACATCACCTATAAAAAAATACTTTTCTAATAAATCCTTATTTAAATATTGGAGCATCTTATAGAAATCTTTAAACTCTTTATTAAACCCTTCTATAAAATCTTCACTGTACTTTTCCCCTAAGCTTTTTATTACATTAAATAATACAGTTTTGTCTGCATTTTTATGAAGTTCTATATACTCACCTTCAAGCTCTAACATAATTTTATCATCTTTTAAATTTATATCTTTCTTAACATTCTCATTCTTAACTAAACTTTTCTCATATATTTCTAATAACTTTCTATTTTCTTCCTTACAATTTGGGCACACCTTTTCATCATCATTTAATTTTCTTCCACAATTTAAACAAATCATTTTTATTCTCCCTTCTTCTCATTAGTTTATATTTAAAATCTTATCATTTTATTTAATTAAATCAAAGTTATTTATAAAATTAACTTTATTTAGAATAACTATTTTATTATATTATTTGAATTTTAATATTTTTTTAGTTATAATAGATTCATAAATCAATACTTTTTTTTATAATTGAATTAGATACAATATAAAAACCCCCTAATTTATTCAATTAAGGAGTTTTTCATTACTTAGAATTTTCATTTTTTAATTCATTAAAAATAAACTTCAAGTTATCTAAAGCTTTTTCTAAAGCCTGTTTATCTTGTATGTTTTCAATTTTGCCTATAGTCATATGAGTTCCGATAGCATGACTTGTTTTCTCTATTAAAAAATTTCTGCATTCATACTTCTTTTTGATTTCACTTATCTTGTCCCATACATAGTTTCTAACTTCAGTTTTATAAATATTCTCTAACACTTCTACTTTTAATAGCATATATGGTTTATGATCGTTATGATTATAATTATATCTACAAGGAAGCTCCGTTCCCATAGTCAAATAAATTGAATATTCTATTTCCCCTTCTTCTAAAGGATATTTCATTATCACTTTATTAAAATCAAGATTTATAGTATCTCCTTTTTGACTACTTGTATATTCCCACTCTGCTTCTGTATCTACCTTTTTTATTTCTGTAAAATAGCCTTCCCAAGTTAGCCTATGCCAGTTTATAAAATCATTCTCTCTGTCATGTTTATTTGTCATACTTTCTATTTCTAGTAAATAATCCATATATTGTTCTACTAAGCATAACTCTTTATTTTCAAATCCCTCAAAACACTGAAGAATATCATTTCTACGAATTCTTACACAATTCTCTTCATTTATTTGACTTAGCTTATTCTTATTTCCCACATTAATATATGCAAATACTTTTTTTCTATCTTTATATCTTTCATCATTAATAAGTATTTCTCTTTTTTTACGAAGCATGCTACTTCTATTTTTTGCAAATGTTATATCTTCAATCGCTAGTAACATATCATCATTAATTTCTACCACTACGGAAATATTTTTATACATACTCATACTTTTCAATTTTCGTATCTCTTTTACATTTTCTTTTAGCATTTTTTTTAAAATTCTAGTTCCAATTTCAGTTATATTAGTTTTATAAACTGCATTGTCTATCATCCATCCTATTATTGCTGTATTTAATTCTGATCCTCTTGAGTATCTAAAAATATTTGGCTTATCCATAAAATAGTCCTCCTGTTTCTATCCGAAACTTCTTTTTTCTTACATTATTTATTATAACGTAATATTTTCGTAATTTTTTTTAAAACTGCACCTTTTTTTTGACTTTTCTATGAATTTTTAGTGTACTTTTAGTTAATTATATTTTTTTATATAATTTTCTTAACAAATAATCATTTTTTTACATTCTAAATCAACTCCACTCTTCTCCTCTAAACCTTCTATATCTTAAATTATTATATTTACTAAAGGATTCTTTATTAACTAATATTTTTTTCCCTTTATAATTCACATATTCCTTATTTTCTTCTCCAAAATAAACTTCTAATTCCTTATTTATTATACACAAAGTATTCTCTAACTTCATGGTATAAAAGTAGCATTCATTCTGTATTTGTCTTGTCCCTATAATCCCACCAAACTCTGTAAAGAAATGTTCTGTAATATACTTTACATACTGTTTCTTATTTTCCTTATCATAAAGAACTTTGAAAACTCCATATTTGTGATCTAAGCTTCCAACTAATAATTCTCCAAAGAAGGTCATTTTTATATCTTCATAAATAGGTTCTATAAGATAATTCCCTTCAATATCTATAATTCCATATTTCTCATTTTTTCTTACTATAGAATATAATCCCTTCTTACCTTCCATAATACTGCTAACTAAAAATTCACTACAAAACTCATATTGAAAAGGAATTTTCTCTTCTCCTATTTCATTTATATATCCAAACTTTCCATTTCTTTTCGCAGGACACCTGCCTCCTCTAAAGCATATATCTGTATATTCATATATAGGTTCTATAACTTCTTTTCCTTTATAATCTATAAATCCATATCTTCCATCTATTTTTATAGAAGCTAGTCCATCTTCAAAAGGATAAGCTTCATCATAAATTGGTAATATTGTTATTCTTCCATCGCCTCCATAAAAATATCCCCATTTATAATTTTCCTTATTTTCTCCAATATCATCAAAATCTTTTTCATCTATGTAAAAACAGCCTAATGCTTTTTCTTTAAAGCTTCCTATAATCTTTTTTACACTCTCTGCCTCTCCCTCTCTATTCAAAAGGTTTACTTTATTTTCTAAGATTATTCCATCATAAACTCTATCTATATCAAAATCATAAATTCTACATACTATATTATTCATCTTTATCTTCCTCCCTTTCTTAAAACACCCTTCCAATTTTATTATATTCACCTCCTCCTCTCTTTTATGCAAAAAAAAGAATTATATTAAAGAGAAGAATAATTTTTAGGAGGTCGTCTTAAAACCACTTCTTCTCTTTATATAATTCATAATACAGTATATTTTATTTTTATTTTTTTGTTACACTTTACTCTAAAATATATTTCTTTATTCCTTTATAAATACTATTACTAACACACCATTTATTTTCTTCTTTTATAAGCTTATTAAAACTTTCTAAATTATCTATATATCCAACCTCCACTAAAACTGCTGGAACATATTTATCTAATAATACTGTGTAATAATCCCACTTAGCTCCACCATCATAAGACTCTTTATTCTTTTTAAATATATCTTCTTTATAACTTTTT
>NZ_JBOFRG010000278.1:0-2766 GCF_051650885.1 Clostridium sp. | reverse complement strand
ATTAGCATTAAGTAATAACATGCAACTTTTTATATATATAAATGAACACCCTTTGCTTCACTCTTTCACCACTTGGAACCATACACCTAAAGTTCTGTCTGCAGAGTCAGGGGCAATGCATTTCTTCTCATTCTCTCATTTTGAGTTTCAAAGTGGCATTTCACGTATGTGACTAGCGAATTATGCATGAACTTGAAAATATCAATCAGGGTTATTGATCACACACTTAATTTGATCTGATCTCAAATGTAATAAATCAGTACACAGCTGCAATCTAGTTGTAATTTAGTTAAGTTATAGATGCCTCTACATAATAATAAGGCACATCAAATATTATAATGAAGTTCTACATCCAGCATGATTCCAAAACAATCACGTCTGTAAACCTTGCTGATTGATTTCATCTGATTTGTCTCATAATAATAAAAAAATGCACATATGCATCTGAGGCTTACACACATTATTGTGAACTAAATACATTTTATTGCATAAGTTACCTAAACCTAGCATTGGTTTTCTGATATGCTTGTATTGCCTGAAGGAGGGTCTGACCACATGTTGGAATATTATACAGAGTACCCTCTAGACCTGCTCTATAGGAAAAGCTCAATGAGATAACTTCTGTTATGAACCGGTGCTGTATAAATAAAATTGAATTGAAACAGGGAAAGGTTTAACAGGCTGTGGATCCACAGTGTTCTTTATATTTAGTGTAAAGGAGAATGGATGACATCCAAGGTTATCTGTAGAAGACAAAGGATAAAAAAACAGATTTTCATGTCATTTGCTGCTGGAATACAGTTACAAACATATGGTATTGAATTGATAAACATTTCGAGCAGTAATATTTGCCTTACCTGACTCAGTTGCCATTGCTGTCTTTTTGTACTGCAGAGCAAAGGTGGGACTGGGCTCAGCTTTATAATGAATCCAACCCATACTTCTACAGTGTTGACGTAACACAAGGAAGCAAGTGGAGAAGTACTTCTTGTTCCTTGACTTCAGTTTGCTTTCACACTCTGCTGAAGTTCTGATTGTAGCAAAAACATCCTGGGAATGTGTAAAGTCATGGGCTGACGGAAGTTGTACAAGATTAGTAAAGTGTGGCTCTTTGTGTAGTTGACAGTAGGTGTTTTCCATTGTTTTGTCATTGGGGAGAGTTGGGGCATCCTCACAGGCTACAGACAGGACAGGAAGTGTTGACGTTTCAGAAGCGGAGGGTCTGTTCTTCATCAGCCACAACCTTTTATTGCTTCTAACTTTTGTTGTTTCCACCCATCTCTCTCATTGTAAACGTCAGGACACAGCGTTGGACACACAGCAAAATTGTGAGGGGCTCACAGCTCATTTTTGTTCCGGGTCGCCCTAGTGGGTTAATCTGGCCCTGGATCTGTGCATGAGTTCATACTGAATGTACACAGGACACCAAGACCTACTGCAGGCAAGTTTTATTAGAATTCAGAAGAATATTCTCAGCTCATGAAATCCTCAGTACAGAACAAGGCACGAGAGAGAAAACGCATCCAGTTTTAAAACATTACAGTCAAAACACAGCTGAGCTGAGCGAGTGAGTCTGAGGCCGACAAGCTTAGATTAAAAATTGAGGCCAAGTCTGTGAACACAGAGCTGACAGTCGGGCCAGTTTCACTAAGATAAACTTTGGCTTTGGCTTAAATCAACTATTAGGTTACAAGCAAATTTTACTGTGCTATGCTACTGGGAGATTTTTGTATTGCTACATACTTCTTTGTAGCAATACAAAAATCTCCCAGTAGCATAAAATCTCAACAGAGCTGCTGTGGCTTCTTAATGCGGCTCAGTACTTCTGCTAACCCGTCAGTCAGGCTCAGGATAGTTTCCTTGGGCAAACTTTATATGATGTGTATCAATTCTGTTTGTATCTTTCGTGTATTGTCACAGACCAGTGACCCCTCTGGTGCTCTGCTCATCAAAACCTATGATCAAAACATTTCTGCATAGCGCCACTAGTGGTCAAAACTCTGATATTAATAAAATGTGGATTAATATTCACATTGTCAACTGACCATAAAGCAGTTCATAGTAACAACCATACACCCCCACACACACTAACTACTGTGTTTATAAAGAACAGAAAGACAAACTGAGGTGATCGTGTCACCTCCTGGGCAGGAATCCAACAGCTATAGAGGGAAGTTCCTTCTTTTTAGGATGATGTGTTCCTGTTGCTTATGTGTTCATTGTTGATGACTGCACATACTGTCCTATAGATGTGAGAAGAATTTGAAATGTAATATGATTCAGCTGGGTGTCAGCCTGATGAGTGATGACTGGTTGTTTCAGTATGATGTGATGTATGGAGGAGAGCTATAAAAGCTTCTGAGCAGGAGTTCTCCCAGCAGGACCAGGAGCTACCCGAAGAACAAGGCTTTCCTAACAGATCTCGACAATCTTAACTTCTCCTGCACTCTTACAGGTCTGTTACAGTGAGGAGGTGAAAGACGTCAGAAAAAGATCTTGTACCCAACTTTTTTAATTATTATTTTAAATGGCATTGGCTGATTTACTTATTTGATTTTTTGAGATTTTGCGTTTGACATGAGGTGGGACTGTGGGCATAGAGTTACCTGTAGTCGCTTCTTACCATTGGACATGCAGCCTGAGTTAAAGTCCACACTTTTACATTTTACTTTTCATTTTTTTTTACTTTTTGCAGCAGCAGTAAACAGGCTCAAAGACAGAAGACAGTTCCAGCCAAGTCCTGTACTGAAAGATTAAGGGAGTCTA
>NZ_JBOFRG010000277.1:0-2635 GCF_051650885.1 Clostridium sp. | reverse complement strand
GGTATTATTTTAAATGTAGGATTTATTATATTTTTTTTAGTGTCATATAGTAAGGGAGAAGAAAAAACTATGCATGGATTTATAGAGAATGCATGGCATAATAATATTATTTTAGAAAAAAATGAAGAGGTATATCTTGAATATCCGATATATATAACAAATTATTCAACTTATAATATGGATGTAAGTTTAGAGTCTAGTGAGCAATTATTAAATGTTAGACAGGTAGAAAATACATTAATAGATGAAAATGAGAGATTCCACAGATATCAACTATCATATAATCTACAAATTCAATCATATATGGAAAGGCAGAAGGAATTATCGAATGGAGTATTGAATGTTAATTTTAATAAAAAAGAATATGCAGTAGATTTAGGAACTTCTATAATTAGCATTTTAGATAATGCAGATAAAAGTATTGAAGTAGAGGGGGGAACTCTTTTAATAGATAGAATGGAAACTAACAAATATGAGATTTCATATACTTTGAAAAATATCACTGAAGATACTTTGGTAATAAAAGGGGTTGAATTAAATGCAGATGATAAGTTTAAAATAGAAAAAGTAAAAGAGACTGTAATACCAGGAAAAACTTCTCTAGATATAAGCTTTATTTTGAGAATAGATTCATCAATAAAAAATGCTAGAATTAAGCCTAAGATTATATATGAAAACACAAATAAGAAACTTCTAGAAGCAAATTTAACTATGTTTATTATCGCAGATCCTATTCCAGAAGAAAGAATTCAACAAAAATATAAAATATTTTAAATAAATGTAATGATAAAATTAAAATAGCAAGAATAAGGTATGGAAGGAAGATGAAGTTTATAAAGCTCATCTTTTTTTTGTATAATTTTAAATTAAAAATAAAGATTTAACAATACTTAAAAGACATCTAACATAGCGCCAAGATATACTTTAGAAAAGGAATTTATTAAGTAGTAAAAGTGTTGCGATTGTGAATTACATGAAGAGCATAAGGAAAATTTTGATAAATAAAAGGGGGAAATAAAGAGATGAAAATGAAGAGGATTTTATCGTTAATTGGGGCTTTAACTATTGGGGTTTCTATGTTTGTTGGATGTATGGGGACTGATGGAAAGGAAGGAAGCAAAGGGGATATAAGAATTGTTTGGTATCCTAATGAAAGTGGTGGAGATTTAGAAGAGGCTAGAGAAGAGATTGCAAAGATTGTGGAGAAGGCTACAGGAAGAAAGGTTACTCATAAGCTTACTACTGATTACTTAGTGGCTATAGAGGCTCTTTCAAATGATGGGGCTGAAATTGGTTTTACAGGAGCACAAGGATATATTGAGGCCAAAAATAAGAATGATAAGATTGCACCTTTAGTAGTTCCATCAGGACCATCAGGAACTTTAGATGATGCAGTTTATTATAGCTGGCTTTCTGTAAGAAGTGGTGAAGAAACGGATTATAAAGAGGGAAATGATTATTCTATAAAAAATATTAAAGGAAAGAAAATGAGCTTTGTGTCTAACAGTTCAACTTCAGGATTTAAAGTTCCTTCAAGTTCAATTGTAAAGGAGTTTAAAGAAGATAATCTTACAGCAGAAGATTTAATGCAAGGTGGAAAAGACAGGTTCTTTAATGAAGTTTTATTTGGTGGTTCTCATCAAGGGGCAGCTGTAAACTTATTAACTAACAAATCAGATATTGCGGCTTTTTGTGATACTGTAATGATGAATTATATTGATGTTGTAGATGGAAAATTTAATGCTGTTGGAACAAAGTACAAGATTAAGGACAATGCAGATGAACCTTTTAAAAATTTAAAAGGAAAAGAGTTTGTAGCTATAAATAGCACTCCAGTTTTAAACTCACCTTTTGTAATTAATGAAAATCTTTTAAGTGATGAAGAGATAAAGAATTTAAAGGATGCCTTTACAGGAGAAGAAACTACAAATAATGAAAAGATATTTATAAAAGAAGGTTCTGATGGAAAAGGCTTCTTCACTAAAACTGATAAAGAAAAGTTTTTAGAGGTAGAAGATTCATGGTTTAATCCAGTTAGAGAACTTAGTAAGTAAGGAGAATTTTAGATGGAAATGCTAGATTTAAAGGGTTTATGTAAGGAATATAAGGGTGGAACTAAAGCACTTGATGATATAAGTTTTTCAGTTAAAAAGGGGGAGTTTATATCTATAATAGGACCTTCAGGTGCAGGGAAATCTACTCTTCTTAGATGTATAAATAAGATGATTGATATATCTTTAGGTGAGCTTGTTTTTGATAATAAAGAAGTTAGATATTTAAATAAAAAGGAGCTTAGGGAGCATAGAACAAAGATAGGAATGATTTTTCAACACTATAATTTAGTGGAAAGACTTTCTGTTATAGAAAATGTTCTACATGGAAGGCTTGGATATAAAAGTACTTTAGATGGAGTTTTAGGAAGGTATACAGAAGAAGAAAAAACAAAGGCATTTCATCTTTTAGAGAAGCTTGGACTTAAAGACCAAGCCTTTAAAAGATGTGATAAGTTAAGTGGAGGACAAAAGCAAAGAGTTGGGATATGTAGGGCGTTAATTCAAGACCCAAAGCTTATTTTATGTGATGAACCTATTGCATCTTTAGACCCAAGCTCATCAAAAATCATTATGGATTATTT
>NZ_JBOFRG010000276.1:0-2945 GCF_051650885.1 Clostridium sp. | reverse complement strand
ATGTTTGCTTGCATTTCTTCATATTGATCTTGCGCTGCTTGTACCTCTTTATCTACTGGTTCTGCACTTGCTATCATAGATGGCATTGATACATTTAATGCTAAAGATCCTGCAATTACTGCAGCTAAAATTTTTCTTTTCATGATCTTGTTTGGTTCCGTAGAACCTTCCCCCTTTCAAGTTCAAACTAATGACATTATATCATTTTTAAATTTTTCATACAACTCAAATTATAACAAAAGTATTACATTTGTGAACATTCACACCTTTAAACGAGCTTTTTTTTAACATTTTACTCTTTAGAAATTGTTTACATTGAGATTGTATACAATTTCATTTAATAGCTTATATTGTTCACATTACACTTCCATAATTTTTCCATATAACTATAATAACATATCTACTGCTTTTTTGTAAACTTTATTAAGTATATATTAATAGGCTTGACTTATTTTAGTTTTTTTTATATACTATTAAAGTAGTCAACGGGGTGTGGCGCAGATGGTAGCGCGCATGGTTTGGGACCATGAGGTCGCAGGTTCGAGACCTGTCACCCCGACCAATTTAAAGAAGCTTGTAAAGCTTCTTTTTTTTATTCTTTATAATTTATATCATCCATTTTATCATTCTTTCTCATTTCTTCACTTTTTTTATCTGCTCTTGCTGCAGACTTGCAAAGTGCTATAACTATTATAAAAATTATTATGTATCCTATTATCCAAAATATCATATCAAGTTCCTTTCTATTTTAACTCACTATAATCTATTATTTCCCTTTTTAAGAAATTTGAAACACTTTATACTATAATAATATATAATGATAACTATAATTTTATTAATCTCAAATTTTTAGGAGGTATCTCATCATGTTATTAGACAATATAAATGCAGTTATTTTTGATTTAGATGGAACACTTATAGACTCTCTTTGGGTATGGCATCAAATTGATATTGATTACCTTGGTAGCAAAGGAATTAAGGTTCCTACAAATTTGCATAAAGAAATAGGTCATCTAAGCTTTGCTCAAACAGCAGCTTACTTCAAATCTACTTTTAACATCCCAGATTCAACAGAAATAATAATAGATACATGGAATAAGATGGCATATGAATTTTATTCCACTAGAACTCCACTAAAAAATGGAGCTAAAGAATTTATTCAAGGCTTAAAAAAGAAGGGGATCAAAATCGGACTAGCTACCAGTAATTCGCAACGTTTGCTAGAAGCTGCCTTAAATCAACATAATATTTATCATCTTTTTGATTCTATTACACTTACATCCGAAGTTGATAAAGGAAAGGATTGTCCCGATGTGTACTTATTAGCCTCTAAAAAGCTTAATGTACCACCTAGTGAGTGTTTAGTCTTTGAAGATATACTTCCTGCTGTTAAGGGTGCTCTTAAAGCTAATATGAAGGTTGTTACAATAGAGGATCATGAATCACTAGATGATTCTGATGAATTAAAACATCTTTCCTTTAAATATTTAAAAGATTACACTCCTTTATTAAAAGAAATCTAATTTATTTATAAATGAATATATAAATAAAAATACCTATAGATTAAAGCTTTATACGCTTTAACTCTATAGGTATTTATTTATTCATTACTATTTTCTAGTAACTCCATATTTAGCTTCTAATTCTTTTACAGTATCTAAATACTTTCTTTCTTGAGCTTGTTGCATCATCATTTGATATACATTTTCTTTAACTTCTTCAAATTCTTTTACTTTACCTTCAGTTTTAGCTTCTACTTTTATTAAGTGGTAACCAAATTGAGTTTGTACTGGTGCAGTAACTTCATTTAATTCAGCTTTAAATGCTGCATCTTCAAATTCTGGAACCATCATTCCTCTTCCAAATGCACCTAAGTTTCCACCTTGCTCTTTTGATGGACAACTTGAATATTTACTAGCTGCATCTTCAAAAGTAACTTCTCCACTTACTATTTCATCTTTAATTTGATTTGCTAACTCTTCACTTTCTACTAATATGTGCTTAGCTGAAACTGTAGCTTGCTCTGAAAATCTTTCTTTATTAGCTTCATAGAAGTTTTTTAACTCTTCGTCAGTTACTACTACGTCAGTTAAAACTTTATTCATAGTTGCTTGTGTTAATATTTCTTTTTCTAAACGTTCAACTGTTTCTTTATATTCTGCAGTTTCGTTTACTTTTAATTCTTCACCTAACTTATTAAATAATTCAAAATGAATCATTTGCTCTAATAATTGCTTTTTACCTTCTTCACTTTCAACCATAGCTTTTCTATCTGCTGGATATTTAGCCACGATTTCATTTAATTCTTTTTCAGTTATTTCGTATGAACCAACAACTGCTAATACTTTATTTTCCATATTTAAGTCTCCTTTTAAATGTACTTTATTTATATATCTATTATTGTATCAATATACCTATAAAATAACAAATATATTCTTTAATTTTTAAATTTAATCCACATTTTTTTATTTTATATTGTAGTTATCCACAAATCAATAACAAAAAAAGATGTTCCTACGAACATCTTTAAAATGGTGGAGATAAAGAGATTCGAACTCTTGACCCCCTGCGTGCAAGGCAGGTGCTCTCCCAACTGAGCTATACCCCCATAAAACCTAGCAACTTGCTACTCTCCCACACAGTCGCCCGTGCAGTACCATCGCCGTTATAGAGCTTAACTTTCCTGTTCGGAATGGGAAGGAGTGTTTCCTCTATGCCATCATCACTAGATAAGTGAGAATCCAAATTTTAATTTGGTAATTCGAACTTACTCAGCGAACGGAGTGAGTCGAGTTTCCATTTTAAAAATTGTTCTCTGAAAATTGCACTTGAAATAATTATTAATATTATATTGGTCAAGCCCTCGATCTATTAGTATTGGTCAGCTGAACGTATTGCTACGCTTACACCCCCAACCTATCAACCTTGTGTTCTTCAAGGGATCT
>NZ_JBOFRG010000275.1:0-16266 GCF_051650885.1 Clostridium sp. | reverse complement strand
GTTACATTAATATAAAATTAAATGTAAGATAAATGTATGAATTAAAATTAATTTTAGTGTATAATCTAAAAGATAAAGTAATATGAGGTGAAAATATGATCAGTTTTGAAAGATTTATAGGAGGCGTTTTTGGAATCTTCTTTATATTAATATTATTTATCATAATTATATCAGCTTTGAAAATTATGGCTAAAGATGTTAAAGGTGGGGAAAAAAGAAAATCAACTGCTAATAAGAAACATCACGGCATTGAAGTTATAAAAGCAGGAAAAAACGCAAATCTGAAGGTCGGGACCATTATACCGGTAAAGCTTGTAACGAGCATTGGTAGAGGGGAAGAATGTACAATTGTTTTAACAGACAACTATGCATCAACTAAACATGCAAGAATTGTAGTTAAAGACAATATTTTAATACTTGAAGATTTAAATAGTACTAATGGTACATATTTAAATGGAGAGAGAATCAAAGGAAGGGTTAAACTTTTTACTAAAGATGAAATAAGAGTTGGAACAGCAGTGTTTAAAGTTTTAGCTTAGTAAATTGAGGTGGAAAAATGAAAAGAAATAAAACAGGGCTAGGAGTCTTAATCCTAATCTATATCCTGTGTATGAGTCTTTTTACCAACCTAGCTATATTAAAGACACCTATTAATAAGCAACCACTATATATTGGTCTAATATTATGTGTAGTAATAGGAGTAGCATATTTTATAACTAGGAAATCCTGCCCAAATGGAGATAAATTTATATTTCTATTTGCAAGTATTCAAGTTGTAATAAGTATAGCGATGCTATATAGATTACATCCAGATGTTGGTATTAAGCAATTAGGATGGTTCATAGGTGGATTAGTAATCTTCTTATTTATAATAAGATTTTTACCTAATTTCAGAAAGTTTCAAAATTTACAAACAATTTATATGATAGGTGTTTTAGTATTTATGCCAATGGCATTAGTACTTGGGCGAGATGTAATGGGAGCTAAAAACTGGGTTTTCATAGGTGGTATAAGTTTTCAACCATCTGAATTCGGTAAGATAGCACTTGTTTTATATTTAGCAGCTGCATTAAAGAGCTTTAAAAATGGTACAGCAAAACAAAATATGAGACAAATTTTTAAACCAGGGCTTATAGTTATGTATTCATTAGCCTGCATGGTGTTACAAAATGACTTAGGATCAGCACTTATATTTTTTGGAATATCAATAACTATGTTATTTATAGCAACTGCAAAAAAGAAATACATAGCAATTTGTATGGGGCTTGCAGCAATAGGTTCCTTTGTAGCTTATAAGGTAATTCCACACGTAACACTAAGGGTGGAAATTTGGCTACATCCATGGGAGTATGCTCAAGGTAAGAGTTATCAGTTAGTTCAAGGATTTTATGCAATTGCATCAGGAGGAGCTTTAGGGACAGGGCTTGGACAAGGTTATCCAGGGTTTGTACCAGTAAATACAACAGACTTTATCTTTGCAGCTATTTGTGAAGAGCTTGGAATTGTATTTGGTATAGGAATAATAATAATATTCTTCCTATTATTCTATAGAGCTATAAGAGTTGCATTTGTAACAGAGGATGAATTCTTACAACTTACAGCAGTTGGATTTAGTGCAATGCTTGCATGTCAAGTATTAGTAATTATAGGAGGAATCTTTGCAGTAATTCCACTGACGGGGATAGCCTTACCACTCATAAGTTATGGTGGTACGTCTATGATTACAACTATGTTTGCACTAGGAATACTTCAAAAGATTTCAGAGGAGGGCTAGTATGCAAGATATAAAAAAGAATGTTACAAAAGTAATGATAGTATTTTTATTTTTATTTGTAGCCCTAATTTCGTATATAGCATATTTCCAAGTTTTTAAGGCATATAAAATTGCTAATATGCCAGGAAACCCAAGAATATGGGCAGAAAGAAATGCAGTTCTTAGAGGAACTATTTATGATAGTGATATGAATGCATTAACTAAGAGTATTAGAACAGGACCTCTTAGTCAAAAAATTGAATATCCATATGGAGCGCTTTATGCAAATCCAGTTGGATATATGAGTAGAAAATATGGAGTTGAAGGATTAGAAGCTACTTTTGATAAGCAGTTATCTACTTATAACAGCTCAAGAACAGATATAAAAACTTTATTTACAGACTTTAGCTGGAAAAACTTAAAGGATATGTTCTTTGCAAGAAATGATAAGAGTGACCAAGTTGGTAATAGTGTAGTTACTACATTAAATACAAAGGTTCAAGAAGCTGCAATGAAGGCTTTAGGTGGAAGAAAAGGAGCAGCTGTTGCAATTAATCCTAAAACAGGAGAAGTTATAGCAATGGTATCATCTCCAAGTTATAATCCAAATGAATTAGATCAAAATATGGATGAATTATCTAAAGATCCAGATTCACCAATGTTTAATAGAGCAATCTATGGTAAATATCCACCAGGATCAACATTTAAGGTTGTTACTACAACATCAGCTTTAAATAATATTCCAGGAGTAACTTCTGAGATATTCCATGATACTGGTCAGATTAAATTCCAAGATGGGCAAGTATTACACAATAATGATAATGAAGTTAATGGAAATATTAACTTAAGAAGAGCATTCGTTGTTTCAAGTAACGTAGTTTATGGAACAGTTGCTATGGATTTAGGTAATGATGCACTTCGTGAAACAGCAGAAATGTTTGGTTTCAATGAACAAATTCCAGCAGTTGGATTTACTATGTCAAAGAGTGAATTCCCTAAATATCAAAGCTGGCAAGTTGGTGATATAGCACAGTCGGGTATAGGTCAATCAGGAGTGTTAGCATCTCCAATGCAAATGGCTTTAGTTGCAAGTACTGTAGCTAATGATGGTGTTATGATGGAACCTAAATTAGTAAATAAGATTATAAACCAACAAGGGAAAACAGTTCAAAGTTTCCCAAATCAACAATATAGAAGAGTAATGTCACAAAGTGATGCAGCAACAATCAAGAGCTTTATGACAAGTCTTGTAGAAAACAATATGTCAGGTGGTTACTGGCCATTCTTTGCTGGATATGATGTAGCAGCTAAAACAGGTACTGCAACATATTCAAAAGGAAAACCAGATTCATGGCTTGAAGGATTTGCACCAGCAAATGATCCACAAATTGCATTTGCAGTTATAGTTCAACATGCAGGATATGGAGCAGGAGCAGCATCAGATGTAGCAGGAGCTATGTTACATGCATTCTTTAATAATACGCCACCACAATAGAAAGATTTAAAAAAGGAGTTATAATTAAAAAAATTAATTATAACTCCTTTTTAAAAATACAATAATAAAAAGAAAAAAATGGTATAATGAGATGAGAATTAAGCGAGAGGGAGAAGGAGAGAGAAATAATGAAAAAAGAATATAGGAGATATTTAATCATAAGTTTTATTTTACTAGCGATAGGAATAATAACATATGTTTTATTTAGATTTAATCAACCTATGCCGGGGGTAGCTGACCAAGGGGATTTTGATAGAGTAATGCAAGTATCAAGATTATCAGTACCGGACTATTTAAAGAATAATCCAGACTTTGTAAGATTCTTTAAATACACAGTTACAGATTATCAAATAGGAAGTTTTTCAATTTTAAATATAATAATTACTCTTGTTTCAACGAGTATGGCATATTTAATTACATTAATATCTATTATTTGTAAAATATTTGGGCAATCAATATTTAAAACTCAATACTTAGCAATTGCATATTGCATAATGTATGTTGGAGCAATGGCAATAATCTTAAAAAATATAAATATAAAAAGTAAGTTTAAACTGACTTTATTAGCAGGATTAATGTTATTTGTATTTTTAAATGGAGATTATTTAGTATGGTTTAACAGTATTTATGGTGGACCAATGATGATTACTACATTATCACTATTTATTGCAATGTATTTGTATTATGTGAAGAGATGTGTAATCGATGGAGATAAGAGTAAGTTAATTCTTCAAATGGGGCTTATATTCTTCTGTGCATTTATATTCTTAGGATCTAAGTTACAAGTGTTCACAACATTACCAGCAATACTATTTATACTAGGTAAAATTATTTATGATAATAGAACTGTATTATCAAAGAAGAGTAAGAGAATATTTATTGCTCTGATGGTAGTTATAACTTTATATCCTATGGGAATAAATATGGCTGGTGTAGGACTTAACCATGATACTCAGTTTAACTCAGTATTCTATGGAGTATTAAATGGTTCAAAAAATCCAAGACAAGACTTAATTGATATGGGATTAGACCCTGCAATGGCTGGAAATGCTGGATTAAATGCTTATGAGCCAACAGATAAATATGTAAATGGATTCATACCAAGAACTCCAAAAATGAAAGAATATTTCTATGATGAGATGAGCAATAGTAAGCTAGTTAAATTCTATTTAACTCATCCTAAGAGATTAATAGAAGGAATGCAATATGTTGCAAGTAAAGCCTTTGATACAACAACAGATTTAGGTAAATATCCACAAAGCTATAGTGAAAAACCTATAATCAAATTTGATAGATTTACAACTTGGGAAAATATAAGAATGAAGTATTTCCCTAAAAAGTTATGGTTTATTGGTGGAGTATACTTATTAATATTTGCAGTATCATTAGGATATTTCATAAAAAGAAAAGATAACAAAGGATTAAGAGCAGGAATAATAATGCTTTGGTGTTTAATGTTTATGGGAGTGATACAATTCCCAATGCCATATGTAGGAAATGGACGAGCGGATACAGCTAAACAATTATTCTTATTTAACTTTATATTTGATATTCTAGTAGTAACAGGAATAACATTTACAATAGGAAAAATATATGATGGGATAAGGAAATTGGTTAAAAGATAGTTTTACTTGGGGGGATGTATTTTAAAATGGAAAAAGAGAGGAAAGCGAGAATTAAAGAGAGAGTTAAAAACTGTGTTAATAAATTAAAGGTAGACAATAATGTTGATTTAATTAGAAGAATTATAATAGCAATCTTATTTGTGAAAAGTGTTTTATTTATGACATTGCTAGAAAGTAAGAACGTAGATAAATTCAACTTTGAGAAGACTGTCTGGATATTTTTTATTGTATATTTAGCTTATTCGCTTTTAGTATATGCCTTTGGATATTTATTCAATGGGAATAAACAAATGATTTATTATATTGTTATGGATATAATATTTTCAGGATGGTTGATTATTAATATATGGTACTTTAGAGGAAATTTTGACTTTATGAGTATCAAAAATATCTTCTATCCTGAAACCTTTAATCCTATGGGCGAAGCTTTAGTTCAATTTAAATGGATTGATTTAATATTTATATTAGATATACCAATTTTAATATTCTTTATAAAGTATAAAAAGATACAATTTACAGAAAAAAGAAATATAAGAAAATTTGAATTGATAGTTGTAAACTCTATTCTTGTTCTTATGGTATGTTACATTTTTACTGATGTATTAGGAGCAGCAGGATGGAGCAATAGAATGTTCACGACACAATGGACACCTCTAATGACAGCAAGAGCATCAGGTCCAGTTGGATTTCAGATTCATGAGGGAAATAAAACTTTAGATAGTTTGAAAAGAAAAAATACGGATAGTGATGAAGAAGTTCAAGCATGGTTAAAGAACAATGTTGAAGATGTAAAGGACAATGAGTATAAGGGGATGTTCAAGGGGAAAAATGTTGTGTTTTTACAACTTGAATCTCTAGAAGAGTTTGTAATTAATAAAAAGGTGGAAGGTCAAGAAATATCTCCATTTTTAAATAAATTAGCAAATGAAGGATTATATTTTAATAATATCTATGAGCAAAATAATGCAGGGAACAGTATAGACTGTGATGTTATGGCAAATACATCTATGTATCCTATGGGAAGTGGAATTACTGCACTTCATACTGGGAACTTTGTATATAAAAATTCTATGGCAAGAATATTGAAAGAGGATGGGTATACAAGTATTTCAACAAGAGGAGAAAAAGCAGGTGAATTTTACTGGTCAGAGCTTCATAAAAATGGATTTGGGATTGACCATATTTGGGATGTTAAAGATTATGTGTATGAAGAATCAGTAGGATATGGATTATCTGATGGAAGTCTTTTCAGACAGTTAGCGGACAAGCTTAAAGATGTAAAAGAACCATTTTATTTGAATGTAATTACATTATCAAATCACGGACCATTTAAAGTTCCTAAAAAATATCAAAGCTTGAAGTTAGACAAAAAGATAAATGAAACTTACTTAGGTGGATATTTCCAAAGTGTAAGATATATGGATGAGCAGTTAGAAATGTTTTTTGGAAAGCTTAAACAAGAAGGATTGCTAGATAATACTGTATTTGTATTATATGGAGACCATGGTGGAGTTCATAAATATTATAATAAAGATATAAAAGATTTAGATTATGAGGGAAACTGGTGGAAGCCATATACTAAAAAAATACCTCTTATAATATATTCACCAGGAGTAGAGCCTCATGTTTTTAAAGCAGCAGGAGGACAGGTGGATATAATGCCAACTATTCTGTATATGCTTGGAGTAGAAAAAGATAGGTTTATAAATAATTCTATGGGAAGAATACTTGTAAATACTAATAGGGATGCAACAATAATAAAAGGTAATAAGATAAAAGGTAAAGTGCAATCAGAGGAAGAAAAAGAGCATTTAGAAAAGGCATATTCTATTGGAGAAAAGATGATTGGTGGGAATTGATAATTTAAAATTAAGAATTTAGAGTTTAGGGGAGTTGGAAGCAACTCTCCTTTTTAATTTAGAATTTAAAATTAAGAATTTAGAATTGAGGGTATTTGGGGTATAATATAATTTGAGTGAGGAGGGGATTAAGATTTTTGACTTTGAATATCATTTAAAAATGTTACCAGATAAGCCTGGGATTTATATTATGAAGAATAATTTAGGTGAAGTTATTTATGTTGGAAAAGCTAAAATATTGAAGAATAGAGTAAGACAGTATTTTCAAAATTCTAAGAATCATTCTGAGAAAGTTCGTGCAATGGTGAAGAATATTTCAGAATTTGAATATATAGTAACTGATTCAGAGATGGAAGCTTTAATACTTGAATGTAACTTAATAAAAAAATATAGCCCAAGATATAATATTTTATTGAAGGATGATAAATTTTATCCTTTTATAAAGATAACTATTAATGAAGATTTTCCAAGAGTTTTTGTTACAAGGAATTTTTCAAAGGATAGTAATAAGTATTTTGGACCATATACAGATGGAACAGCAGTTTATGAAACCATTAATCTTATAAGAAAAGTGTTTCCACTTAGAACCTGCAAAAAAAGCATTATTGTTGGAGAGGCTCCTACAAGACCTTGCTTAAATTATCATATAAAAAAATGTATGTCCCCATGTGGAGGATACATTTCTAAAGAGGATTATAGAAAAATAATAGATGAAATAATAGATATATTAAACGGAAAAGATAACGAAATAATAAATAAATTAAGAGAAAAAATGGAAGAAGAAAGTGAAAAGTTTGAGTTTGAAAAGGCTGCCACATATAGAGATAAGATTATAGCTATCCAAACTTTAATCCAAAAACAAAAGATGTTTAAGGTATCCGACGAGGATGAAGATTACATAAACCTTTATAGAGATGAAAAGGATAGTTGTGTTCAAATATTCTTCTTAAGAGAAGGAAAAATCACAGGAAGAGAGCATTTTATATTAGAAAATACTTTTGAGGAAAGTGATGGAAAGGTGTTATCACAATTTATTGTTAATTTCTATAGTGGAACAGCTCAAATTTCAAAGAATATATATGTACCAAGCATTGAAGATAAAGAAGTTTTAGAAGAACTTTTAACTATAAAAAGAGGAAGTAAAGTAACTTTAAAGATTCCTCAAAAAGGTGAGAAAAAGGGTATGCTTGATATGGTTCTTTCAAATGCAAAGATTACATTAGAAAGTTTTAAAGATAAGATATTAAAAGAAAAAGAGAAAAATAAAAATTCACTGCTAGAATTAACAGAGATATTAGGATTAGACACTTTTCCTAAAAGAATAGAGGCATATGATATTTCTAATATACAAGGTGTAGATTCAGTTGGAAGTATGATAGTTTTTGAAGATGGAAAAGCAAAAAACAGCGATTATCGTAGATTTAGAATAAAATCTGTAAAAGGTGCCAATGATTATGATAGTATGAGAGAAATTCTGACTAGAAGATTTAGTCATGGATTAAAAGAGATAAAAGAGATTCAAGAAAGTCAGATTCAGTTTTCAAAGGGAAAATTTTCAAACTTTCCAGACCTTATAATGATGGATGGTGGAAAAGGACAAATTAATATAGCACTTGAGGTTTTAGAGGAACTTGGAATTGAGATAGATGTATGTGGTTTGGTTAAGGATGATAAGCATAATACAAGAGGGATTATCTTTAACAATGAAGAGTTTATTATTAGAAGCAATTCAGAACTTATGCAAATGCTAAGAAGAATTGGTGATGAAGTCCATAGATTTGCAATAACTTATCATAGGTCATTAAGAGATAAAAGAACATTACATTCTATATTAGATGATATTCCTAACATAGGAAATAAACGTAGAAAAGAGCTTTTATTAAAGTTTGGAAGTGTTGAAAATATAAAAAAAGCAAGTATAGAAGAACTACTAGAAACACCAGGGATAAACAAAAAAGCAGCAGAGAGCATAAAAATTTTTTTTGATGAACAAAGGCAGAGTTAAAGAATATATTATTTTGTAATTGTTAAAGACTTGTTTTAATTAATAAAGTAGAATATACTATAAAAATATAATAATAATGAGGAGTTTAGGGATGAATAAATATAGAGAGTTATTCAAGGATATATTTTTAGAAAAACAAATAGAATTTAATGCGCCAATGAGCGAGCATATATATTTTAAAGTTGGAGGACCAGTTGATGTCCTTTTAATACCAGATACAGTAGAACAAGTGATTGAAGCATTGAAGATATGTAAAGAAAACAACATTCCATATTATGTTATAGGAAATGGTTCTAATCTTTTAGTTAAAGATGGTGGACTTGATGGAGTTGTAATTAAATTAACAGAACTTCAAAAGTTAGATATAAAAGAAAATAAAATAGAAGCACAATGTGGTGTTCTATTAAAAGATGTTAGCAAGCTTGCACTAGAGAACTCATTAACAGGCTTTGAATTTGCATGTGGAATTCCAGGATCTGTTGGAGGAGCTGTGTATATGAATGCAGGAGCTTATTTAGGTGAAGTTTCGCAAGTTATAGAAACGGCTACAGTAATTGATAAAGATGGTAATATAAAAACATATACTAATGAAGAGCTAGAGCTTGGTTATAGAACTTCAAAAGTAATGGAAAACGAAGAGATTGTTTTAAGTGCAGTATTTGCATTAAATGATGGTGAATTTGAAAAAATCAAAAATAGAATTGATGATTTAACTTATAAAAGAGAATCAAAACAACCATTAGAATATCCTTCAGCAGGAAGTACATTTAAAAGACCTGAAGGGCATTTTGCAGGAAAGTTAATTCAAGATGCAGGTCTTAAAGGATATGAGCTTGGTGGAGCGGCTGTTTCAGGAAAGCATTCAGGATTTGTTATAAATAAAGGTGGAGCAACAGCAAAAGATATATTAGATTTAATTCATCATGTTCAAGATGAAGTTAAAAAGCAATTTGATGTTGAACTTCATCCAGAAGTAAGAATAATAGGAAAAGAAAAGTAAGAAGAGGATTGCATTTTTGCAATCCTCTTTAATTAACCTTAAATATTGAAAATGAAGAAGAAAATGGTATAATTATTGTAAAAGTTATAAGGTGGGTTTAAGAAATGGAAAAATATATAAGAGAAGAAGTTTTAGGGTTAGAAGCATATGTTGCAGGAAAACCTATTGACGAAGTAAAAAGAGAACTTAATCTAGATAGAGTTATAAAAATGGCATCAAATGAAAATCCATATGGATGTTCACCAAAGGCAAAGGAAGCTTTAAAGAATATAATAGAAGAATCTTTTCTATATCCAGATGCATCTTCATATGAATTTAAAGAAGCTTTAGGAAAAGAGCTTGGAGTAGAAAGAGAAAATATTTTTTGTGGGGCAGGCTCTGATTCGTTAATAAAAGATATATGTGCAACATTTTTAAATAAAGGTGAAAATGCAGTAATGGCAGATATAACTTTCCCAAGATATAAGACTAATACACTTTTAATGGGAGCAGAAGCAATAGAAGTACCACTTAAAGATTACAAATTAGATATAGAAAAAATGGTAAGTTCTATAAATGATAAAACAAAGATAATATGGTTTTGTAACCCAAATAATCCAACTGGAACAATCTTTACTAAAGAAGAGTTCCAAAAGGTATTAGATAGAATTCCAAAGGAAGTTATAATTATAATGGATGAAGCTTATGTAGAATTTGTAGATAAGGATGTAGACTTTCCAGATTCAATAGAGCTTTTAAAAAAGTATTCTAATATGATTGTTTTAAGAACCTTCTCAAAGGCTTATGGACTTGCATCTTTAAGATTTGGATATGGAATTGGAGATAAAAAGTTAGTTGGATATATTAATAGAGTTATAAATCCTTTTGACTCAAATCTTTTTGCACAAAAGGCAGCAATTGAGGCTTTAAAGGATAAAGAACATTTAGAATATGTGGTGGAGAATAATAAAGAGCAGAGGGAATATTTAATAAGAGAATTTAAGAAATTAAACTTAGAATATATAGACAGTCAAACTAACTTTATTATGGTTAATGTTGATTGTGATGATGAAAAGCTTCATAAATATCTTTTATCTAAAGGATATATAATAAGACCAGGATTCCTTTTAGGAATGAAGGGTTATTTAAGAATAAGTATAGGAAAAGAAGATGAAAATAAAGGGTTCATGTATGAGCTTGAGGAAGGTCTTAATTTCCTTAAAAATAATTAGAGAAAAGAATCGCTTAAGGGCGATTCTTTTTGTTAAAAATATTTAATTAAAGAGAAAAAATAAAAGATAATAGAAAACTTAAATTGAGAATATATTATGATATAATAAGAGATATATTTGTATTGAATTAGGAGGATAACAGATGAGATTTGTAATAGTAACTGGACTTTCAGGAGCTGGGAAAACTGAAGCAACTAGAAGTTTAGAAGATTTAGGGTATTTTTGTGTAGACAATTTACCACCACAGCTTATACCAAAATTTGCAGAAGCATGTAGAAGCAGTTTAGAAAAGGTTGCAATTGTAACAGATATAAGAGGTGGAATATTCTTTGATGATTTATTTGAAAGTCTAAGATACCTTAAAAACAATGAAATAGAGTATGAAATTTTATTTTTAGAAGCAGCAGATGAAGTATTAGTAAAAAGGTTTAAAGAAGCAAGAAGAAGTCATCCACTTTCTCCTAAAGCAAGAGTTTTAACAGGAATCACAGAGGAAAGACATAAACTAAGAGAAGTTAAAGATAGAGCAGATCAAATAATAGATACTTCAAAATATAAAATTGGAGATTTAAGAGAAAAGATAAATGAATTATTTGGTTCAAATGCAGAGCCTGATAAAGAGCTTTCAATTACAGTGTTAAGCTTTGGATTTAAATATGGAATACCTGTAGATTCAGATTTAGTATTTGATGTAAGATTTATACCAAATCCTTTTTATATACCGGAACTTAAAGCATTCTCAGGGAATGATGAGCCAGTTCGTGAGTATGTATTAAAGCAAGAAGAAACTATTGGATTTATAGAAAGATTAGACGATATGATTAAGTTCTTAATTCCTAAGTATACAAAAGAAGGTAAAAGACAACTTATAATAGCTATAGGATGTACAGGTGGTAGACATAGATCTGTTGCCATAGCAAATAAATTATACGAAGTCTTAGAAAGTGAAGGATATAAAGCAGGAGTAGAGCATAGAGATGTATCTGAAGATGTCCATAGAGGAGCTAAGAAGCTATGAGGCTATCCGACTGGATTAAACCAGGGATTAAAGTTAAACGTTGGGTTTTCTTTGGTTTATTCGGTGTCCTTTTAATAGCATTTGGTTTTACAGAACTTGTAACTCATAGAGTGTATGATTTTTATTATAAGTTGTTTTACATTTGTCTTAATATAACAGGTGTTTTTGTAATTTATATTGCAGGAAGTGAAGTTATTAAATCAACTATTGCCTTGATGAATAAAGGCTACATAAAAATGTCTTTAGACAGTAAAAAGATAGAGACCTTAATTACAGAAAAGAGACTTTTAGTTAAGGGTTCTAAGATTGTAGTTATTGGTGGTGGTACAGGGCTTTCTACAATGCTTAGAGGGCTTAAGTACTATACATCAAATATTACAGCTATCGTTACTGTTGGTGATGATGGTGGAGGTTCAGGAGATTTAAGAGAAGACCTTGGAATTTTACCACCAGGAGATATAAGAAACTGTATTTTAGCACTTGCAGATACAGAGCCTTTAATGGAGGATTTACTTCAATATAGATTTACTGATGGAAGATTAAAAGGACAAAGCTTTGGGAATCTTTTTTTAGCAGCAATGGATGGAGTATCTGAAAATTTTGAAGATGCAGTAAGAAAGATGAGCTCAGTTCTTGCAGTAACAGGAAAGGTTTTGCCTGTTACTTTAGATGATATGCAGCTTATTGCTTATTTAGAAAATGGAAATAAAATTGTTGGTGAATCTAATATTCCAGAAGAAGCGAAAAAGCAAAACTCAAAAATCAAAAAGCTTATGATAAATCCTGCAAATGCAAAGCCTTTAGAAGGAGCTATAAAAGCTATTCAAGAAGCGGATGCAATTGTTATGGGACCTGGAAGTCTTTATACAAGTATACTTCCAAACCTTTTAGTTAAGGGAATATCTGAAAACATAAGAAGAAGTAGTGCTTTAAAAATATATATATCAAACGTAATGACTCAACCTGGAGAAACAGATAATTTTAATGTTTCAGACCATATTAAGATTTTAAGAAAATATTGTGGTAAGGATATAGTAAATTGTGTTATTGCAAATACAGGTGCTATAAGTCATGAAATGCGAGAGAAGTATAAGGCTAAAAATTCAGATTATGTAAATATTGATTATAAAAAGCTAGAAGATATGGGCGTTCAGTTAGTTGAAAAGAACGTTATTAGAACTAAAAATGGAACTATAAAGCATGACTCAGATTATTTAGCTCAAGTTTTAGTAGAAACTATAATGGAAAAGAAATTATTATTTGATAGAAAGAAAATTATAGAGTATATGTATTTATCACAGAGAATAAAAGAGCGTGATAAAGTTGAGAAAAAAAATCTTAGAGAAGCAATGGATAATAAAGAAGAAAAAATGTAGTAAGTGTGCTACATTTTTTCTTTTTGAATTACAAGAAAAGACTTGTTTGTGATATAATTTATTATTGTGAAAAATAAGAATGAATGATTTAAATAAAAGGAGAGCATGAAAAAATGTCATTTTCATCAAAAGTAAAGGGAGAAATCTGTAGATATAGTGATATAAGCAAAGAAGAAGCATTAGCAGAATTATCAGCTATAATGAAGGTAAGTGGAACTATTGCATTTAGTGGACTTGGGTTAGCATTTAGAATTACCACAGAAAATGCAACAAGTGCAAGGCTTATATTTTCATTACTTAAAGAACATTTTGATATACATTCAAAATTGATGGTTAAGAAAAGTAATTCTCTTAAAAAGAATAATATATATATGGTTGTAATAGATGAAAGTATGGGAGTTCGTGAATTATTAAATACTACTGGGATTTTTAGAGAAGTAGATGGAATAATGAACTTAGATTATAGTATTGAAAAAGAGATGGTGGATTCAGAAGTTACAAAAAGGGCTTACGTTAGAGGGGCTTTTCTTGGAGGAGGAAGTGTTAGTAATCCAGAAAAAACTTATCATTTAGAGTTTGTAACTCATAGTGAAGAGTATGCAAATGAATTATGTAAGCTTATAAATACCTTTGGATTGAATTCTAAGGTGATTGCAAGAAAGAATAGCCATATTATATATATTAAAGAGGGAGAGCAGATTGTGGACCTTTTAAATATATTAGGAGCACATACCTGTCTTTTAGAGCTTGAGAATATAAGAATAAAAAAAGAGATGAGAAATAATGTTAATAGATTAGTTAACTGCGAAACAGCAAACCTTTCTAAAACAGTAAATGCAGCAGTTAGACAGGTTGAAAGTATTGAGCTTATAAAATCAAGCATAGGTCTTCAAAGATTACCTAAAAATCTTCAAGAGATAGCAGACCTTAGATTGAAATATCCTGAGGAGTCTTTAAAAGAGCTTGGAGAGATGTTAGACCCTCCAGTAGGTAAATCAGGAGTTAATCATAGATTAAGAAAGCTTGAAAAAATTGCTGAAGAGGTTAGGTCTGGAACTTATTAGTTTAGTGTAGATTAAAATTAAAGAAAAGTGATATAATTTAAAGTAGAGAATCTAGTGAAAACTAGATTCTTTATCTTTATGAAAGGAGGAAGTTTTATGGAGAAAGATAAAAAGGATTTTGTACATCTTCATTTACATACTGAGTATAGTCTTTTAGATGGATCTGGAAAGGTTAAAAAAATCGTTAAAAAGGCAAAAGAACTTGGAATGGATAAGATTGCAATAACTGACCATGGAGTTATGTATGGTTGTGTAGATTTTTATAAAGCTTGTAGGGATGAGGGGATAAAGCCTATTTTAGGGTGTGAAGTCTATGTAGCAAGTAAATCTATGAATATAAAGCATACTGATGCTGAGAACAAGACAAATCACTTAGTTCTTTTAGTTAAAAATGCAGTAGGTTATGAGAACTTAATGAAGATAGTATCAGATGCTTCAATAGAAGGATTTTATTATAAACCAAGAGTTGACCATGAATATCTAAGGGCACATAGTGAAGGATTAATAGCTTTAAGTGCTTGTTTAGGTGGAGAAATTCAAAGAAACCTTTTAGCAGAAAATTATGAGAAAGCAAAAGAAGTAGCCTTAGAATATAAAGATATATTCAAAGAAGGATTTTACTTAGAGCTTCAAAATCATAATATGACTGAGCAGATAAAGGTTAATGAACTTAACATAAAATTATCAAAGGAAACTGGAATACCATTAGTAGCTACAAATGATGTTCACTATATAGAAAGAGAAGATTCAAAGGCACACGATATATTAATGTGTATTCAGACAGGAAAAACTGTAGACGATGAAAATAGAAGAAGATACCCTTCAGACCAATTCTATTTAAAATCACCAGAAGAAATGTATGATATGTTTGACTACATTCCAGAGGGTTTAGAAAATACAGTTAAGATAGCAGATGAATGTGATTTTGATTATGAATTCCACGTATCAAAATTACCAAAATTCCCATTACCAGAAGGAGCAGATCCATTTATATTTTTAAGAGATGCTTGTTATATGGGACTTATAATAAAATATGACCAATTTGAAGGTATCAGAAATGAAGAATATGATTATGAAAAAACTATAAGTCTTGCAAAAGATAATGAAGAAATAAAAACTATAATTGATAGATTAGACTATGAATTAGGCGTAATAAATCAAATGGGGTATGTGGATTATTTCTTAATAGTTGGAGATTTTATAAAATATTCTGTGGATAATGGCATACCAACTGGACCTGGTAGGGGGTCTGCAGCGGGGTCAATAGTTGCATATACCCTAGATATAACAAAGATTGATCCATTAAAATACAATCTACTATTTGAGCGTGAATTAAGATGCGCTCGTTAAATTGGGTGAATTGCTGGAAAGCTAAGTTTTAAATATGCTAATCAGCAGCCAAGTCTAGGAAGGTATTAAGTACTAGAAAGGTTCAGAGACTAGAGATATGAGAAGCCAATCAATAATTATCTCCAAGAGTGCCCAACATATTAAGAGATTAATATGATGATATAGTCCAAACTGAAATGGAATTGACCATTTAATGAAAATGAGGGAAACCTCCAGAGTATAAGATAAAAAGCTTATAGATAAAAACAAATTGTTCTTAAATCCTGAGCGTGTGAGTATGCCAGATATCGATTCCGATTTCTGTTATGAAAGACGACAAGAGGTAATAGATTACGTAGTAGATAAGTATGGGGAAAAGAATGTTTCACAGATAATTACTTTTGGAACAATGGCAGCAAGAGCCTGTATAAGAGATGTTGGTAGGGCTATGAATTATGCTTATGCAGAGGTTGATAGAATTGCTAAGATGATTCCAACTATGCTTGGAATAACAATAGAGAAGGCATTGGA
>NZ_JBOFRG010000274.1:0-1803 GCF_051650885.1 Clostridium sp. | reverse complement strand
CTAAAAAGCAGGACTCAAAAAAATTTTTTGAGTCCTGCTTTTACTATGCTAAACCTACTTCACTTCTTGATGCAGAAGTTGGCATCTTTTTATTAATCATTTTTGTTCTTATTATATGTACAATCATAGAAATTACTATTGCAACAACTAAATTAACACAAATAGTTAAGACTAAAGTAAGGATTAATTCCATTCCGTCTAACTTATCCTTCTTATATAAATCCCTACATAATCTCCATTCAGTCATATTATAAGAAACTACAATAAGAATTGCTGCTAAAACTGTTAATGGAACAAATTGTAATAATGGTATAAATACAAGTAATACAACTAATAAAATCGCTGCATGTACAATTCCTGCAAGAGGAGTTCTAGCACCATTTTTTACACTTGCTGTACTTCTTGCAATAGCTCCTGTTGCTGGTATCCCTCCAAAAAGTGATAATACTATATTTGCAATTCCTTGACTTACTAATTCTGTATTAGAATTATGAGTATGTCCTAACATATCATCTGTTACAACTGCTGTTAATAAAGCTTGTATATATCCTAAAATCGCTATAGTTATCGCAGGCATTAATAAGCTTTCCATATTTGCAAGAGTTAAATTTGGTATCTCTGGCATAGGGATATTTGAACTAATTGTTCCAAATGTACTTCCTACAGTTGGCGTATCTATACCTAATACTTGAACTCCTATCGTTACAAAAACTAATGCTACTAATGAACTTGGAATAACTTTATTTATCTTAGGAAAGAAAATTATTATTCCTATAGCTATTATCCCTATAATCAACGTTTGAATACTTATAGTCTTGATTGCATGTCCATAAGTAATCCATTTTCCAAAAAAGTCTATAGGTAGCTTTCCTGTTTTAAGCCCTAGAAATTCTTGTATTTGTGCTGTGAACAACACAACTCCTATTCCTGCAGTAAACCCCAATATAATACTACGTGGAATATGCTTAATTAAATTTCCTAATTTAAATACCCCTAATAAAATGAGAATAACACCTGCCATCAATGTAGCAACTAACAATCCCCCAAATCCATGTTTTTGTATTATTCCATAAACAATTACAACAAATCCTCCAGTAGGCCCACCAATTTGAACCCTACTTCCTCCAAATAAAGATACACAAAGACTTGCTAAAATAGCCGTCAATAATCCTTTTGCTGGACTTACCCCTGATGATATTCCAATTGCAATAGAAAGCGGTAATGCTATTATTGCAACGACACTTCCTGCAATAACATCATTAATGACCTGTTCCTTACTAATCCATGTCTTTCTATGCTTTATCATAGAAAAAAACTCTGGTTTTCTCACTAACAAAACTTCCTTTCATAGTAGCAGCATTATTTTACCTTACTACACTTAATTATTTTTACACGCGTTGAAAAGAGAAAGACCATTCTTCCTCTTTTCTTTACTTTTGAGATAAATTTTTTGTAAACTAAATTTTCCCACGAAAAAAAGGATAGTATTTACTATCCTTTCTCTTGTTTTCACTTGGCAACTTCCTACTCTCCCACACAGTCTCCCGTGCAGTACCATCGGCGTTATAGAGCTTAACTTTCCTGTTCGGAATGGGAAGGAGTGTACCCTCTATGCCATCATCACCAAATTCAGATGTTCTCTGAAAATTGCACTTGAAATAATCATTAATATTATATTGGTCAAGCCCTCGATCTATTAGTATTGGTCAGCTGAACGTATTGCTACGCTTACACCCCCAACCTATCAACCTTGTGTTCTTCAAGGGATCTTACTAGCTTACGCTATGGGAAATCTCATCTTGA
>NZ_JBOFRG010000273.1:0-27501 GCF_051650885.1 Clostridium sp. | reverse complement strand
AAAGATATGATGCATTATTAGACCAATATGAGGATGGACTTACAGTAAGAGAATTAGATAAAGTATTTGAAGAATTAAAGATTGGAATCTTAGAGTTACTTCATAAAATAAAAGATAGTGGAAAGATTGTTGATAACAGCTTCCTATATGGAAAGTTTGATAAAGAAAAGCAAGAAAACTTTTCAAAGTTTATTTTAGATAAAATAGGATATGACTTTGAGTTTGGAAGATTAGATGAAAGTATGCATCCATTTACAATTGCATTTGGAAATAAGGATGTAAGAATAACAACAAGCTATGAAAATGATGATATAACAAATGCTTTATTTAGCTGTATTCATGAAGGTGGTCATGGAATTTATGAGCAGAATGTTCCAAATGAACTTCAATATACAGGGCTTGATACAGGACTTTCTATGAGTATTCATGAAAGTCAGTCAAGATTTTATGAGAATATAATAGGAAGAAGCTTTGAATTTTGGGAGTATTTTTATCCTTATATGCAATATCAGTTTAAGGAATTTGAAAATATAGGTTTAAAAGATTTTTATGAGGGCATAAATAAAGTATACTCATCTCTTATAAGAACAGAGGCAGATGAATTAACTTATGGACTTCATATTATAATAAGATATGAAATTGAAAAAGCTTTAATTGAAGGAAGCTTGACTGTTGATGAAGTACGTGATGAATGGAATAAAAAATATAAAGAATATTTAGGAGTAGAGCCTAAGGATGACAGTGAAGGAATATTACAAGACGTTCACTGGTCAGATGGTTCATTTGGATATTTTCCAAGCTATGCTTTAGGAAATCTTTATGGGGCACAGATGTTAAGTGTTATGGAAAATGAATACAAGGAATTATATAGTGATATAAGATGTGGAAAATTAGAGCTTATAAAGGCGTGGCTTAACAAAAATATTCATAAGCATGGTGCAATTTATTCTCCTAAGGAATTAATAAAAATGATATCAGGTGAAGAATTAAAGACAAAATATTTCTTAGAATATCTAAATAAAAAATATTCTATTATATATAAAATTAAATAAAAAAACCTTAAATTTTACATAAGAAGAATAATTTTACTTAAAAAAACAATATGTTAATAGAATGTCAAAAGAATAGATTTTTTCTATACATAGAATGAAAAATTATTGTGATATAATCTTTAAGGAACAGTTAATCAATTTTAACAATTGCTTAGCTGTTTTTCTTTACTAAAACAATAAAAGGAGCAAAAGATAATGAAGAAGAAGGCAGTTACCATAGGGTCGTTGCTTGTTGCACTAGGTATAGTTTATGGAGATATAGGAACATCTCCACTTTATGTAATGCAAGCAATTCTCTCTACAAATAACAACTACTCATCAAGAGGGTTAATATTAGGTGGAGTATCATTAGTATTCTGGACTTTAACTTTGCAAACAACTATAAAGTACATAATATTCACATTAAGAGCTGATAACAAAGGTGAGGGTGGAATATTTGCATTATATACGTTAGTTAAGAAGTATGCTAAGTGGCTTATAGTGCCAGCGATAGTCGGTGGAGGAGCATTACTTGCAGATGGTATACTAACACCACCAGTATCAGTAAGCTCAGCTATTGAAGGACTTAATGTTATTTTTCCAATAAAGGAAGAGGTAACAATATTAATTGTTATAGCTATAATAGTAGCTTTGTTTTTAGCTCAAAGATTTGGGACTGAAAAGATCGGTAAAATATTTGGACCTATAATGCTTATATGGTTTTTAATGATTGGAATTTTAGGAATACTTCAAATTACAAAAAATACATCAATTATTCAAGCAATAAATCCATATTACGGTATAAGGCTTCTATTTAGCGGGAATAGTGCTGTTTATATTTTAGGAGCAGTATTTTTATGTACTACTGGAGCAGAGGCACTTTATTCAGATTTAGGACATTGTGGAAGAAGTAATATTTATTATACATGGGTATTAGTAAAAATATGTCTTCTATTAAGTTATTTTGGGCAAGGAGCGTATCTTTTATCACATAGTGGTCAAATGATTACAGAAAGTCCGTTTTTCTTAATAATGCCAAAGTGGTTTATAATAATTGGAGTTATAATTGCAACACTTGCAACAATAATAGCCAGTCAAGCTTTAATATCAGGTTCATTTACACTTGTGTCAGAAGCAATAAAGCTAAATATATTCCCAAGACTTCATATAAGATATCCAAATGGAGAAAAGGGGCAGCTTTACATTGGAGCAGTAAATTACGCTTTATGTATAGGTTGTATAGCAATAGTCCTTATATTTAAAAAATCAGAGAATATGGAATCTGCATACGGTTTAGCAATTACTATAACTATGCTTATGACAACTATTCTTTTATCACAATATATGTGGCATAAAAAGAAAAAGAAAATACTTTCACTTGCTATTTTAGTGATATTTGGAACTATAGAAATGAGTTTCCTATATGCAAATAGTTTTAAAATATTAAGTGGTGGATATATTACATTATTAATAACAGCAGGGTTAATATTCTTAATGTATATATGGTCATATAGTTCACAGATTAAGATAAAATATAGAAGCTTTGTAAGTCTTTTTGACTATAAAGAGAAGTTTAAGCTAATACAAGCAGATAAAGAATTACCACTTTATGCAAGTAACATAGTATATTTAACAAAATCAAGAAAGTGGGATGAAGTTGAGAATAAGATAGTTTATTCAATATTTAACAAAGATCCTAAAAAAGCAGAAAATTATTGGTTCGTAAATGTATCAGTAACTGATGAACCTTATACTAAAGAATATAGATTTAATACTATTCAAGAAAACAGAGTATTTAGTATAGAATTTAAACTTGGATTTAGATTATCGCAAGGAATAAATACTTTGCTTGCAGAAGTTGTTCAAGAGTTAATGGAAAGTGGAGAAGTTCAATTTACTCCAAAAGAATATATGATAACATCAGGAAAGAGAAAAGCTATAGGGAACTTCAAATTTATAATAATTGAAGAGATTCTTTGTAGCGAAAGTACATTCTCAGGATGGGATAAATTTATTCTTTCAGCAAAACTTTTAATAAAGAAGCTTACTGTATCGCCAGAAAGATGGTATGGAATTGATACAAGTGTAGTTGAAATTGAAAAAGTACCAATAATAGTTGGAAAAAGAAATGTTGAAGGAAGAAAAAAACTTACAAGATTATATGATTAATAATGAAACGATAGATTTTAACAGGTCTATCGTTTCTTTTTTTACAAATATTAAATTGAATTTTCAGAAAATTAATAAAAAATACTTAGTGATACTTATTGCTAATTAATAATAATTATTATAAAATAAAAGCATAGCAAAAGAAAAAAATAGAAAAAATGGAGGATGATGATTATGTCAGGAAAATGCCCTTTTACAGGAAAAACTGGAACAATGAAAATGGATAAGGTTACAGGAAGTGAAGGAACATCAAATAAGGAATGGTGGCCTAATGCATTAAATTTAAAAATTTTAAGCCAAAACTCAGAAATGGTATCACCAATGGATGAGAAGTTTGATTATAGTAATGAATTTAATGGATTAGATTTACAAGCGTTAAAAAGTGATATAAAAGCTTTAATGACGAATTCGCAAGAATGGTGGCCAGCAGATTATGGACATTATGGACCTCTATTTATAAGAATGGCATGGCATAGTGCAGGAACATATAGAGCAGCAGATGGACGTGGAGGAGCAAATACAGGAAATCAAAGATTTGCACCATTAAACAGTTGGCCAGACAATGCAAACTTAGATAAGGCAAGAAGATTACTTTGGCCAATAAAACAAAAGTATGGAAATAAAATTTCATGGGCAGACTTAATGATATTAACAGGAAATTGTGCACTTGAATCTATGGGATTAGAAACAGTAGGATTTGCAGGTGGACGTGTTGATATATGGGAACCGGAAGAGGATACTTATTGGGGAACTGAAAAAGTTTGGTTAGATAAAGCTAGATATGAAAAAGAAAAATTAGAAAACCCTCTTGCAGCAGTGCAAATGGGACTTATATATGTAAATCCAGAAGGACCAGATGGACAACCTAGTGCAATTGGTTCAGGAAAAGAAATAAGAGACACATTTAGAAGAATGGGAATGAATGATGAAGAAACTGTTGCTTTAATAGCAGGTGGACATACATTTGGAAAGGCTCATGGAGCAGGTTCAGCAGAGCATGTAGGAGCAGAACCAGAAGGAGCACCTGTTGAAGAGATGGGATTTGGATGGATGAGTTCTTATAAGAGTGGAAAAGGAAATGATACTATTTCAAGTGGAATAGAAGGCGCATGGACTGCAAACCCAATTAAATGGGATAATGGATTCTTTGAAAACTTATTTAGATATGACTGGGATTTAGTTAAGAGTCCTGCAGGAGCATGGCAATGGATACCAGCAGACCCTGAAGCAAGAAAAACTGTTCCATCAGCACATGATAAAAATAAAACAGAAGCACCAATGATGACAACAGCAGATATGGCACTTAGAATGGACCCTATTTATGGACCAATATCTAAGAGATTTTACCAAAATCCAAAAGAGTTTGAAAAAGCCTTTGCAAATGCATGGTTTAAATTAACTCATAGAGATATGGGGCCAAGTTCAAGATATTTAGGTGAAGAAAAACCAGAAGAAACATTTATATGGCAAGATCCAACACCAAAAGCTGACTTTGAAATTATAAATGAAAATGATATAAAAGAATTAAAAGAAATGATAAAAAAATCTAATCTTTCAGTATCAGAATTAGTTTCAACAGCATGGGCATCAGCTTCTACATTTAGAGGAAGTGACTTTAGAGGTGGAGCTAATGGAGCAAGAATTAGATTAGAGCCACAAAGAAACTGGGATGTAAATGAACCAGAAAAATTAAATAAAGTTCTTTCAAAATTAGAAGGAATAGTTGATGAGTTTAATAAAAAGCAATCAGGAAATAAAAAGGTTAGTTTAGCAGATATAATTGTTTTAGGTGGAAATGTTGGAATTGAGATAGCAACAGGTAATGAAGTTGAAGTTCCATTTATTGCAGGTAGAACAGATGCAACTAAAGAAATGACTGATGAAAATTCATTTAGAGTGTTAGAACCAGTTTGTGATGCATTTAGAAACTACTTAAAATATGATTTTAATATACCAGCAGAAAAATTAATGGTAGATAAAGCTCAATTATTAAAATTAACAGCACCAGAATTAACAGTATTATTAGGTGGATTAAGAGTTTTAGATATAAACCACAATGGTTCAAAAGATGGTGTATTTACAGATAGACCACAAAAATTAACTAATGATTTCTTTGTAAATGTGTTAGATATGAAGACTATGTGGAAAAAGAATGATGAAAACTCATTTGTTGGAATTGACAGAGCTACAGGAAAGGAAAAATGGACTGCATCAAGAGTTGATTTAATATTTGGTTCAAACTCACAATTAAGAGCAATAGCTGAAATATATGCAAGTTCAGATTCTAAAGAGAAATTCTTAAAAGATTTTATAAAAGCATGGAATAAAGTTATGAATGCAGATAGATTTGATATTAAAAAATAAAATTTAATAGAAAAAAATAAAAAAGCTAAGGTATAGGAGTAAAATTTTATATCTTAGCTTTTTCTATTTATATCTTAAAAATTAGGAAAAAAGCTTACTTTAAGCTATAAAGTGGAAGAAAATGATTACAAGAAATATATTAAAAAAATAGGTGTGTGTATACACGATACAATGGAATAAAAATTGTATTTAATTATCCTTAATGTTGTATTAAAAGGGATTAAATGGTAAAATTACAATAAATTAAAAAGATGGAGGGAGAACAATGCATAAAAAATTATTTATACCAGGACCAGTTGAGGTTCGTAGTGAAGTATTAGCAAAAATGGCAACACCAATGATTGGACATAGAAGTGCAGACGCATCGTTTTTACAAAAAAGAATAAGTGATAATCTAAAAAAGGTTTTTTATACACAAAGTGAAATATTATTATCAACAACATCAGGTAGTGGACTTATGGAAGGGGCTATAAGATGTTGTACTTTAAAGAAAGCAGCAGTATTTTCAGTTGGTGCTTTCGGAAAAAGATGGTATGAAATGGCTAAGGAAAATGGAAAAGAAGCAGATTTGTTTGAAGTTCCTATGGGAGAAGCTATTACACCAGAAATGGTTGAAAAAGCATTAGAAACAGGAAAGTATGATTTAGTAGCAGTAACTCATAATGAAACTTCTACAGGAGTTATGAATCCAGTTAAAGAAATTGGAAGAGTAATAAAAAAATATGATGACATTGTATATATAGTAGATGCTGTAAGTTCAGCAGTAGGAACAAGAATAGAAGTTGATGCATGGGGAATAGATGTATTAATTACATCTACTCAAAAAGCAATAGGACTACCTCCAGGAATGGCAATCTGTACTTTCTCAAATAAGGCAAAAGAAAGAGCAGAAAAAGTACCTAACAGAGGTTTTTACTTAGATTTATTAGCTTTATATAAATATATTAAAAAGAAGGATTATCAATATCCTTCAACACCATCATTATCACATATGTTTGCATTAGACTATCAATTAGATTATATAGTGAACAAAGAAGGTTTAGATAATAGATTTGCAAGACATAAAGAACTTGCAAAAATAACTAGAGCATGGGCTAAGAAACATTTTGAATTATTTGCTGATGAGAGATATCTTTCAAATACTGTAACTGCAATAAAAAACACAAGAGCAATAGAAGTTACAGCATTAAATAAAGAACTTTCAAATAGAGGGTATGCAATATCAAATGGATATGGAAGTCTTAAAGATAAAACTTTTAGAATTGGACATATGGCAGACTGTACTGTTGAAGAATTAAATGATTTATTAAAAAATATAAATGAAATATTAAAGTTAGAAGATTAGGGGCAAATTTTCTAAACTTAGAGGGGGCTACACATGTATAGAGTATTGACTAACGATGGATTACAAGCTAAGGCAATCACTAAACTACAAGAGTTAGGGATTGAAGTTGTAAACCATCATTATGACAAAGAGGTATTAGGAGAAACTTTAAAAGAGTTTGATGCAATCGTAATAAGATCTGCAACTAAACTAACAGAGGAAGTACTAGAAGCATCAAAAGGGGGAAAACTAAAGCTTGCTATAAGAGCTGGAGTTGGTATTGATAATATTGATATAAAGTATGCAGAAAGTATTGGAGTTACAGTAAAAAATACTCCTAATGCAAGTTCAGATTCAGTTGCAGAGCTTGCAATTGGACATATGTTTGCAGTTGCAAGATTTATAGGAATAGCAAATGCAACTATGAGAGAAGGCGCATGGAATAAAAAGTTATACCAAGGAACAGAAATAAATGGGAAAACTCTTGGTATAGTTGGAATGGGGAGAATTGGTAGAAGCTTAGCTAAAAAGGCAGAAGCTTTAGGAATGAAGGTTATCTACTTCACAATAGAAGGAAGACATGAGGACTTAAAATATGAATTTGTAAGCCTTGAAGAGGTACTTAAAAATTCTGATTTCATATCACTTCATGTGCCTTATGATAAGGCAAATGGTTCATTGATAAGTGATAAAGAATTTGATATGATGAAGAAAAATTCTTATCTAATCAATTGTGCAAGAGGAAAGGTTGTAGATGAAGAAGCGTTAATAAAAGCTTTAAATGAAGGTAAAATAAGTGGAGCTGGAGTTGATGTTTTTGAAGAAGAACCTACAAAAAATGAGATATTAATAAATCATCCAAAGGTTAGTGTAACACCTCATATTGGAGCTGCGACTAACGAAGCACAAGATAGAATTGGGGATGAAGTTGTAGAAGTAATTAAAAATTTCTTTAATATATAAAAAGAGTTATTTTAGGAGTAGGGGATAAACCTTGAAGGAGCTAGTTAGATTTTAAGGTCGTTCTAGTTTCCAGGGTTTAGGTCATGCTCCTAATTTAACATATATAAGGAGGAGAGAAAGTGGCTAAAATAAAAGGATTTAAAGGTATAAGACCTGTAACTGAATTAGCATCACAAATTGCAGCACTACCTTATGATGTAATGGATAGTGATGAAGCTAGAGAAATGGTAAAAGGAAATCCATACTCATTTTTGCATGTAGATAAAGCAGAGGTGGATTTAGATAAAGATATAGATATTCATGATGAAAAAGTGTATGAAAAGGCACGAGATAACTTAAATGAAATGATTGAGAAAAATTATTTAAAAGAAGATGAAAATGAATGTTTATATGTTTATAGACAGGTCATGAATGGAAGAGCTCAAACTGGATTAGTATTTTGTGCATCTATAGATGATTATTTAGAAAATAGAATAAAAAAGCATGAGTTTACAAGAGCAGACAAAGAGCAAGATAGAATAAATCATGTAGATTATTGTGATGCAAATACAGGACCAATATTCTTAACTTATAGAGATGATGATGTTATATCAGCAGTAATAGAAGCGTGGAGTAATAAAGAAGCTGTATATGATTTTGTAGCAGAAGATGGAATAAGACACGTTGTATGGGCAATAAATAATGAGATAATAGTAAGAGAAATTGTAGAATTATTTAAAGATGTAAAGTATATGTATATAGCAGATGGGCATCATAGATCAGCATCAGCTGCAAAAGTTGGGCAAATGAGAAGAGAAGAAAATCCAAACTATACAGGGGAAGAAGAATTTAATTACTTTTTAGCAGTAGCATTCCCAGATAAAGAACTTATGGTAATGGATTATAATAGAGTAATAAAAGACTTAAATGGATATTCAAAATATGAATTCTTAGAAAAGATATCAGAAGACTTTGAAGTAGAAAAATGTGAAAATGATAATGGATTTAAGCCTACAGAAAAGCACACATTTGGTATGTGCATAGAAGGTGAATGGTATAAAATAAAGGCTAAGGATGGAATTTTCAATAATGAAGATCCAATAGAAAGACTAGATGTATCTATATTACAAGAAAGAGTACTAAAAAGAATACTAAATATAGAAGATGTAAGAACATCTAAAAGAATTGACTTTATAGGTGGAATAAGAGGAATAGAAGAATTGAATAGAAGACTTAAAAAAGATATGAAATTAGCATTTTCTATGTATCCAACAGAAATAAAAGATATTATGGATGTTTCAGACATCGGAAAAGTAATGCCACCAAAATCAACATGGTTTGAACCAAAGCTTAGAAGTGGATTATTTATTCATAAATTATCATAATTGGAAATACAAAAAAGAATAACTTTTGTCGTGTGTAATAAGTATATTTTAACAAAAAACTTTAAATAAGCCTTTAATGAAAGCTTATTTAGGAAAGTATTTAAAAAATTATTAGTAGTTGTAATATGGTGTTTAATATTTTAAGATATAATAAATAGTTGACTTTTTATATGATGAGCATATAATATAAATATAAAAAGAAAATTTAAATTAATATTTTAAATATAAATAAAATGTACCAGTACATTTTATCGTCGGGATGAAGACGAAAAACTCATACCCATTCCAGAGTAAACTGCGAAAAATCAATAAAAGGATGACATTGTCATCCTTTTTATTTTTTAGAGGAGGATTATATGGAACAAATTACTTTTAAGGAAAGAGTTAAGAATATTGCAATAAAGGAAGCATATAATTATAAAAAAGTATTTATAGATTATGAGTATTTAGTATGTTCATCAGCATTTAGAAAAAAAGATTATTACATAATAAATGCAAAAGAGGAAAATTATATGCATTTAATAGGAGTTAGTTCTGACTTGTCTCCAATAGAGTTTTTTGATAAGTGCTATAAAGGTATATTAGAAGAAAATCAAATTGATTTTATAAAGCATAGTCAAAGTGAAAAATCAGTAATAGGTTCAGTTAGAAGAAAAATAAAAGTTCTTCCTAATATTATGGATATGTTTAATAAAAATAATTATATTAGTGTTCAAGAAACCTTTAGAAAGAATAAGATTATTTGTAATTTCGCAACATCTGATAATAAATGCACTTTTGGGTTTATAAATACATCTAAGTCATATCCTAAAACTTTAATTAAAGGTAATGAATTAGATATGCAAAAGAGTGGAGTAGTAGAACTTGTATTAAGAAAAAAAGCAACTGATTCAAAATTTGCAGAAATTTTAATAGGTGATAGAAGTAGAGTTTTAAAATATTATGAAAAGATAAGAGAGGAAATTGATTGTAATACTCTAGAAATGGACTCTCGACTAGAAAATATGAGTTGTTGCATAAAACGCAACAACTCATAAAGCTAGTAAGTAAACTATATAATAGAATATTTAGAATTTATTATAATGAAAAGTATATATAGATAGAATAGAAAGTAGTCTAAATATAAGTCTATTTTAGTCTAATAAATTATTGTACCTGTATATAGTTTTTTCAAATTCTAGTAAGTCAATGGCTCTTCCATAGCGAAGGGTCTCTTTTTTGTTTACGAATAAAATAAGTAGTGGTAATGAAAAAACATTAAAGTTAGCAGCTATTTCAGGGTATTTTTCACCACTAAGTTCAATACCAGTGATTTTAGGATACTCCTTTAAAATATTTTCAACTTTAAATTTAATAGCCTCACAAGCACCACAATCAAAGCCAGTAAAATATAAAATTGTAATAGGATTATTTTTTATGTACTCATTGATTTCATTTATTGAATTAACTTTAACCAAAAAAATCATCTCCTTTTATAATGTAATTATAGCAAAAGAATTCAATAAACTATTCCAAAAAATTGAAAAAGTTATAAGAAAATCTATAAATAGATATTAAATAATAATTAAAATTAAATGAAGAAAGGGGAAATCTACTATAAAGAAATGTTATAATCTATATATAAATAAAGTTAGGGTGGATAACATAGCGATGAAAATAGTAGATTTGAAAAATATAAAATTTAAAGATGGGAAAGAGTACGAGCATAAAAAAGCTAAAATGCAATATAGTATAAAACCAAAAAAGGTAGAGCAAATAGCAAAAGTAAAGATGAAGAAAATAAATTACAGCAATAAAACTAAAGCTATACATAAAGCTCATAAAAATACTATTAGCAATAAATTAAGCTATAAAAAGAGAAATGGGGATGCTTATACACCAGTAGAAATAATTTTAATCGTAGCCATAGTTCTTTTAGCAATAGGTATAATAGTAGCAGGAATATCTATATTTTTAAATTATAATGTGAAAATGTAATCTATGAGAAAAAAAGATTGTCTTTAAAAATTTAAAGGCAATCTTTTTTTGATTAAGCTAATTTTTCAATCATAGCTTTTAATATTGTTGTTGAGTTTTTAACTCCAATTGGTATGAATTTTTCATAATCCATATGTGCTCCATTGTTAGCATTATCAGAGATTGATCTGATTATTACAAATGGAATTGTGTTTAAGTAACAAACGTGTGCTATACTTGCACCTTCCATTTCACATGCTATTGCATTAAATTCACTTTCAAGCCATTTGATTTTATCAACGCTTGCAATGAATTGGTCTCCTGATACTATTCTTCCTGAGAATGTGTTTATGTCTTTTATTTCATCACATGAAAGTTTAGCTAATTTAACTAATTCGGCGTCACATAAGAAATCAAAAGTATCCATTCTTGGAACTTGACCGTGAGCATCTCCAAAAACAGTTGTATCAACGTCATGTTGTACTAGGTTTTCAGCTACTACTACATCACCTGGATATATGTCTTTTCCGATTCCTCCAGCTACACCAACATTAATAACACTGTTTACTTTATATTCTGAAATAAGGATTTGAGTGCAAACTGCTGCATTTACTTTACCAATTCCTGATACTACTGCTACAACATCTTTTCCCCAAACTTTTCCTTTATGAAATGTCATGTTAGCTTTAACTACTTTTTCTTCAACTACCATATCATTTAAAAGAAGTTCTAATTCTTCGCTCATTGCGCTAATTATTCCTATAACCATTTAAAAGTTACCTCCAAAAATTAATATAGACTTTTAGTCTTACATAATATTATAAAATTAATAGATAGTTAAGTAAACTAAATAAGGAGTAATTCGATAAAAAATCTTGTATATAGGTAAAGGATAAAATAAAATATAAGGATAAGTATACATAATATATGATATGGAAAGGATGAGATTATGGAAAAACATACATTGACAAGAACTGAACTTGTAATAGGTTCTGAAGGATTAAATAAATTAAGAAATTCTAAAGTGGTTATATTTGGAGTTGGAGGAGTTGGAGGCTTTGCAACAGAAGCTTTAACAAGAGCTGGAATTGGCGAGATAGTTATTGTAGATAATGATACTGTAGATATAACTAATTTAAACAGACAAATAATAGCAACTTATGATACTGTGGGAAAAGTTAAAGTTGACGTTATGAAGGAAAGAATAGAATCTATAAATAAAGACTGCAAGGTTACTACTTTTATGGAATTTGTAACTCCAGATAATATTGAAATGTTTTTAGACGGTTCTGTAGATTATGTTGTAGATGCAATAGATACAGTAACGGCTAAAATTGCATTAGCAAAATATTGCTATGAAAATGATATAAAGATAATAAGCTCTATGGGGACAGGGAACAAAATGAATCCAGCGATGTTCCAAGTTTCAGATGTACATAAAACAAAGGTATGTCCTTTAGCAAAGGTTATGAGAAGTGAACTTAAAAAAAGAGGCGTGAAAAAGCTTAAGGTAGTTTATTCAGAGGAAATACCAGCAAAGCCAAATACTGAAATGGTTTCAGAGATTGTAAAAGGAACAAAGAAAAGACAAACACCGGGAAGTATGTCCTTTGTACCACCAGTTGCAGGAATGATAATTGCAAGTGAAGTTGTTAAAGATATTCTAAAATAAAAGGAAACTGTGGATAACTTTTATTGAGAATAGAAGCAAAAATATACAATAAATTCCTAAAAAGGATTTAAAATAACAAAAAATAGAAGGGTATACCAAAAAACAACACAATATATAGTGTTCCAAAAAAAGTTATCAACAACATATTGTGAGTAATGTGCATAACTTATAGAAAAGTTTTTCCTTTGAATATAGAGGAGAAACTTTTTTATTTGTAATATAAGAACTGTTAAAAGTCTTGTAATAAAAAGACTATATTATATAATAGTCTTATAAGAATGATTAGCTTAGGAGATAGGAATATGGCATTAAAAAACAATGTTAACATATCTTTAAGTAGTGGTAGTCAAAGTGAATACTTAATAAGAGATAAAAATAATATAAGTATTGGGCGATTTAATATTATAGAGATGGATTTTGAAAATCAAAAGTGTGATGTTAAGTTTAAATTTTATAGAGAGCAAGACTATAATTTATTAAGAGAAACATTAGATTTAATATTAGGTGCTACATTTAAAGATAAAAGAGTTTATAAGATAAATGTGAGTGTAGTTGAAGGAATGAAATTATCACCATTTTTAGATTCAGGATTTATTTTAGAAGGAATAATTTCAGAAAATAATATTATAAATGGAATTAGGAGAAGTGAATTAATATTTGGAATAAATCGTGAAGATTATAGATATAAAAATTGTGAGCCCATGGTTAAGATTCAAGGGGAAAACATTTATTTAAGAAATTTAACACCAAGTGATGCGGAAGAATTAACAGAATATTATATTCGTAATAAAAAACATTTAGAAAAATTTGAACCAGCAAGGGAAAATGAGTTTTATACTTTAGAAGTTCAAAAGGGAACATTAAATGAAAGTTATAAGCAATTTTTAAATGGGACATCATATGATATGGCAATTATAAAAGATGAAAAAATAATTGGAAAGATAAGATTGTCAAATATAGTTTATGGTGTATTTAAAAGTGGGATTTTAGGATATTCAATTGATGAAGAATTTCAAGGGAGAGGCTATATGCAAGAGGCGGTTAATCTTATGATTAAATATTCATTTGAAGATTTAGAGCTTCATAGAATGGAAGCTTCTGCATTAGTTAATAATGAAAAATCTAAAAAGGTACTTGAAAAGTGTGGTTTTGAAAAGCTGGGAATAAATAAAAAATATTTATTTATAAATGGAGTATGGGAAGATCACGTAACTTATTATAAGGTCAAATAAAAGGGGTGAAGAAAATGAAAATATCTCTTGAAAATGATATGGTTTTAGTAAAGGTATTTAATAACAATATAATCTTAGTAAAATCAGAAGGAAAAGAAAAAATATTATTTGAAAAAGGGATAGGGTTTGGTAAGAAATTTGGAACAGTAATAGAAAAAGGAACTGAAATTGATAAAGTATTTATAATACAAAACGAACAAAATATTGAAAACTTCAATAAGGTAATAGAACGAACTGATGAAAAACTATTAGGACTGTTTGAAGAAATAATTTATGACATTTCAGAAGAACTTAAAGAAGAATTAAGTGAAAATATTCACATCGGATTAGTAGACCATTTAGCATTTGCAATAAAGCGTCTTGAAAGTGGTGAAGAGATACAAAATCCTTTCTTAGTAGAAATAGAAACCTTATATGCACAGGAATTCTTTTTAGCTAAAAAAGCTAGTGAAAGATTAGAAAAGGAAGTAAAGATTGAAGTTCCAGATGGAGAGGTTGGATTTATAGCACTTCATATACATTCTGCTAGAAATAATGGGAAATTATCTAATACAGTAAAATATAGTTACTTAGGAAACAGTATTATTGAACTTGTGGAAGATGAGTTGGGAATTGAAATAAAAAGAAAATCTTTAGATTATGCAAGATTCCTAACACATATAAGATTTGCAATAGAAAGAATTTTAACAAAGAATACTATAGAAAATGAGCTAAGAGGTATAATAAAGTTAAAATATAGAGAATCATATAAGATTGCAAGCAAAGTAGGAAAATTATTATCAAATGAATTGGATACTGTAATTAGTGAAGATGAAATTGCATATATAACAATGCATATAGAAAGATTTAGAGTTACTATTAAAAAATAGACGGTAAAACTTCTTATTTAAGAAGTTTTACCGTTTTTAAAAATAAGGGGTATTGAAGTGGGAAAAAGAGGATTAAAAATAAGTGGGAGCATATTAATCATTGGTGGAATTCTATGTATGGGATATCCGTTTTTTAAGATGAAGCTTGAGAAAGCAAAAGCAGAAGAAAATTTATTAGTATTAAATGAAAAGTTAGAAGAAAAGAAGGAAGAAAAAAACAGAAAAGAAGAAAGCAAAATTGACAAAGACAGTTATGTAGAAGTTAATGGAGAAAGAATTATTGGGAAAATTATAGTTAAAGAAGGGTTAGAAGTTCCAATATTAAAAGGTGCAACAGATAAGACTTTAGAAGATGGGGCTGGATTGTATGATAATGGTGTATCTATAGATGATAATAAGGGAAATGCAGTTATTTTAGGGCATAGGGAGGTAACCTTTAGATTTATTGAAGATATACAGATTGGAGATATATTAAAAGTACAAACTATTAATGGAGTATATGAGTATGAGGTTACAAAAACTTATATAACTAAGCCTGAGGATATGTCTATATTAGAACAAAGTGAAGAATCAACCTTAACATTGGTAACTTGTTATCCTTTTAGATATATAGGACCTGCACCAGAGAGATTTATAGCGAAATTAGTCAAAATAAATATGAATAAAAATTAATAAAAAATTTAAAAAATAGTTGCAAATGTTTTCTTTTGGAAATATAATAATATTGTAGAAAGAAATAAAGAATTAAATTGGCGTGTAACCATTTTTAAATATATGATGGGCATTAGCTAGAAAGAATTAAAAGACTATAGGTCTTTAATTCTTTCTAGCTTTTTTTTCGTGGAAAAAATTAGGGGTTATGGGTCAAAAAAAGAAGGGGGAAGAATTATGAAAGGAATTTTAGGTTCACTTCAAAAGCTTGGAAAAGCTTTAATGACACCTGTTGCTTGTATGCCAGCAGCAGCACTTTTATTAAGATTAGGAGCTCCAGACGTATTAGACATTCTTTGGATGCACAAAGCAGGAGCAGCGATTTTTGACAACCTTCCAATGATATTTGCAATTGGTATTGCAATAGGACTTGCGAAGGAAAACAATGGGGTTGCAGGTCTTGCAGCAGCAGTAGGGTATTATACGATAACAAATGTAGCTATATCATTCAATGAAACTATAAACATGGGTGTTTTAGCAGGGGTTATTTCAGGGATAGTAGCAGGAGTTCTTTATAATAAGTTTAGAGACATTCAACTGCCACAATTCTTAGGGTTCTTTGGAGGAAAGCGTTTTGTTCCAATAGCAACTTCAGTTACTTGTATGTTATTAGGTGTATTAGCAGGATACGGATGGCCACTAGTTCAAGGTGGATTAGACAACTTTGGTAACCAAATGGTTGCATTAGGAGCTGTTGGTGCTGGAGTATTCGGTATATTAAACAGATTATTAATTCCATTTGGATTACACCACGTTTTAAATACAATATTCTGGTTTGAATTTGGAACTTTCACAAATCCAGCAACTGGAGAAGTTGTTAAAGGTGATATAGCAAGATTCTTTGCTGGAGATCCGACTGCAGGTACTTACATGACTGGATTCTACTTTATAATGATGTTTGCATTACCAGCAGCATGTATCGCAATGATTGCAGCAGCTAAAAAATCAAAGAGAAAAGCAGTTACAGGAATGCTTATAAGTATAGCATTCACAGCTTTCTTAACAGGAATAACTGAACCAATCGAATTTACATTTATGTTCTTAGCACCAGTATTATATGTATTCCACGCTATAATGACAGGAATAGCATTAGCACTGGCGAATATACTAAACTTAGCTATGGGATTTGGATTCTCAGCAGGATTAATAGATTTCTTATTAAGTATGGGAATTTCAAAAGGTGTAGCAACAATAGTTATAGTAGGATTAATATTTGCAGCAATATACTTTGTAGTATTCTACTTTGTAATCACAAAATTCAACTTACCAACACCAGGTAGAGAAAATGATGATGCATTAGAAGATGAAGGACAAATAGGAAATTCAAAAACTAATATAGATGAAAAAGCAGAAAAAATATTAGAAGCGTTAGGTGGTCCTAAAAACATAGAATCACTAGATGCATGTATTACAAGACTTAGATTAACTTTAAATGATTCAACTGTAATGGATGAAGCAGAGTTAAAGAAATTAGGAGCTAGTGGAATTATTAAATTAGATGCTAAAAACGTACAAGTTATAGTAGGAACTTTAGCAGATCCAATAGTTACTAGTATGAAGAAAATAATGAAATAGAGAATTTAGCTGTCATGCCTTTGGGTGTGATGGCTTTTTTTTAGTTAAGAGGGAATAGGTTAGAGTGAAGAGTTGGGGTTAATTTGGAATTTAAAGTTAAAAATTTAGAATGGGGGAGGAATCGCAAGCGATTCTGGAGAAGGACTCAAAATTTATCTGGCGATAAATTTTATCGTAGATAGTTAACTGTTACTTCTTCCTTCTTAACTAAAAAAACAAGCCTAGTTAAGGTAGTACCTTCTCTGGGCTTGTTTATATTTGGGTTTTATTTATTTTAAGTGTTAACTAAAATGACTTTTTTAAACTGTGTATTCTACAACAGTTGTTTCTCCAGCTACTGCATCTATTGAAGTTATTGGAGTTATGCTTTGTGTTGCATCTACATTTGTTATAAGCACTGGAGTTACTAATGGACATCCTTTGCTTTTGATGAATTCTCTATCTATTTTTAAGATTGGAGTTCCTGCTTTAACGTTAGCTCCTTGTTCAACTAATTGAGTGAAACCTTCTCCATTTAAAGAAACAGTTTCAATACCAACGTGAACTAAAATTTCAATACCGTTAGCAAGTGTCATTGCAAATGCATGTTTTGTTTTGAAGATTAAAGTTACTTCTCCATCGGCAGGAGCAACTATTGTATCTCCAGTTATATCTATTCCAACTCCGTCACCAGCCATTTTTTGAGCAAAAACAGGATCTGGTATTTCAGAAACAGGAACTACTCTTCCTGTTGCAGGAGCTACTAATTTTAATCCATTATCTTTTTTATTTTTTTTGAAAAATCCAAACATATTTAAATCCTCACTTTATCTATAAATTTACTAATTTAGAGTAATAGTATATAAAAAAAGGCATAAGTTCTCTAAAGAAAAACTTATGCCTGATCATTACTCAGTAACACGTTAATTAAATTATAAATAAAAATATAATTTAAGTCAAGATAAAAATGAACATATTTTAAACAAAACAAAGAGGTTAAAATCCAATTAATGTAATAAATAGAAAGGATATTTTAAGAAAACAGATAAAAATGTCGAATATGTTGACAAAATTCGACACAGATATTAATATGATGTTACATAAAAAAATAAAACGTAATCAGCGTGTAACCAAAAAGGGCATTAGCTGAAAAGGATATAAGGAGAAACTATATCTTTTTCAGCTTTTTTTATTGTTTGCAATTATATGCAAGGATGGTTAGGTTGATTTAAAAAAAGAAGATGGAGGATTTTTATGGCTAAGGGAAATAGTAAAGTTTTAGGGTCTCTTCAAAAGCTTGGAAAAGCTTTGATGACACCAGTTGCTTGTTTGCCAGCAGCAGCACTTTTATTAAGATTAGGAGCACCGGATATTTTTAATATTCCATGGATGCATGTGGCAGGACAAACAATATTTGATCATTTACCAATTCTGTTTGCAGTGGGGATAGCAATAGGACTTGCAAAAGAAAATAATGGAGTTGCAGGGCTTGCATCTGTAGTTGGATATTATGTTTTAACTGATGTGGCAACTTCTTTTAATAAAACTATAAATATGGGAGTTTTAGCAGGTATTATAGTAGGTATTACAGCAGGGCTTTTATATAATAGATTTAGAGATATCCAATTACCACAGTTCTTAGGGTTCTTTGGTGGAAAGCGTTTTGTTCCAATAATAACAGCAGTAGTTTGTTTAATATTTGGAATAGGAGCAGGGTATATTTGGCCATTAGTACAAAATGGTATAAATAGCTTTGGTAACTCATTAGCTTCAGCAGGTGCAATAGGTGCATTTATTTTTGGAGTTTTAAATAGATTACTAATACCATTTGGTTTACATCACGTTTTAGATACAATATTCTGGTTTGAATTTGGAACATACACAAATCCAGCAACAGGACTTGTAGCACATGGTGATATAGCAAGATTTTATGCAGGTGATCCGACTGCGGGAATATATACAACAGGATTTTATCCAATAATGATGTTTGCATTACCAGCTGCTTGTATTGCAATGATTTTAGCAGCTAAAAAAGGAAAGAGAAAAGCTGTAACAGGAATGTTAATTGGATTAGCGTTAACATCATTCTTAACAGGAATAACAGAACCAATTGAATTCTTATTTATGTTTATAGCACCAGTTTTATATGGATTCCATGCAATAATGACAGGTGTGTCCATGGCAATATGTAGCTTGTTTGGAATTAAAGTAGGATTTGGTTTCTCAGCAGGATTATTAGATTATGTATTAAGCTTTGGAATAGCATCTAAACCAGTATTATTAATATTAATTGGATTAATATTTGCAGCAATATATTTTGTAGTATTTTATTTTGGAATAACAAAATTTAATCTTCAAACACCAGGAAGAGAAGAAGATGAGGATTTACTTGAGGATGAAGGCCAAAGAGGCGTAGGAAAAATTGAATCAAGTGAAAAGAAAGTAACAAAAGCATCTCCAATAAGTGAGAAAGCAGTAGCTGTTTTAGAAGCACTTGGAGGAAAAGAAAATATTGAAAGCATTGATGCATGTGTAACTAGAATAAGATTAGTTGCAGTAGATGCAAGTAAATTAAATGATGCAGAATTAAAAAGATTAGGTGCAAGTGGAATAATGAGATTAGATTCTAAGAATGTTCAAGTTATATTTGGAACATTAGCAGATCCACTAGTAAGTCATATAAAGAAAATAATGTAAAAAACTGAGTTGCTTTTAGCAACTCAGTTTTTTATTTTAAGAATTTAAAAGCTTACTCCAAGTTTTGTCTCCCATAATACCATCAGCAGTTAAACCTTTATTGGATTGAAAAGCTATAATAGCTGTTTTTGTACTAGCACCAAAAACACCATCTACAACACCACAATTAAATTTTAAAGAATTTAATTTTATTTGAATAAGTTGGACTATTTTACCTTTATTGCCTATAGATAATGTAGGACATGCATCTGATGTTTTAGCACCAGCAAGACCATCAACAGTAAGATTACCATTAAAGCTTCTATTTAATTCTTTTTGAAGTTCTACCACCCATGGGTTACTTTGTGTAGGATTAGGTTTAGATGGAGGAGGCGTAGGTTTAGAGGGTGAAGGAGGATTAGGAGTTGTTGATACAGTACTGTTTACGGCACCTTCAGCGATAGCTTTTCCAACAGCATCAAAGCCTAAACTTCTATAAAGCTTTACATCTTCAGTTGCTTCAACAAAGCATACTTCAACAATCATAGAAGACATATTAGTTGCACGTAATTCATAAAGTCCAGAACGTTCTTTAATACCACGATTTTTAAATCCTAAATCAGTTAATTTCTTTAATACACCTTTAGCACTAGTATTACTTTTACTTGCATTTGAAACTAAAACTTCAGTACCAATAGCACCAGCATAAGTTGTATAAGCTTTATTAAAATGAATAGATATAAATAAATCAGCATTTGCTGAATTAGCTTTATTTACACCAAAAGTTAAATCAGAATTAACAGTATTAGAGCTATCAGAAGGAGTTACATCAATAACTGAATGCCCCATTAATTTTAAATATTTTATAACAGAATCTTTTACTTTTCTATCTTCAGTAGTTTCATCGATAATGCCACGAGCACCAGGAACACTAAAGTTATGTCCACCTCTTACAGCAATTTTCATAATTATCACCTCGTAAAAATTTTAAATAGAAATACTTCTATCAATAAATAAGATATTCACTTTACAGGTTTTTTGTTAAAGAAAAAATGCTTTTAAGCAATTGGTTAACATAAAAAATATTTACTCTAAAGAAAAAAAATGGTAAAATAAGTATTATAATATAAAAAAAGGAAAGTGAGTAAAAGGTTAAATTTGGTTTAAAGGAGATGGATAATGAGAGGAAATATAGTAGACAGGTTTTTAGGATTAGGTTTTTTAATAACAACGTTCTTAATAATGATAACAATTAGCTCAATATATCCTATATATCAGGATGTAGTAGAAGAAAATAATCTATGGGATAACTTTGAGCAAGTGTGGATTGACTTTAGTGGAAAGGAATTAACTCATAGAGAGTTTATAGAAAAGTTAGAAGATGAAGGAATAGATAATTATTTTGCATTGCCTATGATATATATGAGTGAATATGGAGAAAAAGGAACAACGGAGTCCATAGTAATGCCAATCGCGAAAGGGTTTAATATTAAAGATTTTATGACCTTAGAAGGGGAATTTTCTAAAGATGATTTAGAAGGAAAAAGTAAAAGTGTTATCATTGGAGAAAATTTAAATAAAAATACAGTTGAAGTAAGTGGAAAAAGATACATAGAATTATATGAAGAAAACTTTGAAGTGATTGGACAGATAAAAAATACAAAAGCTTTTCCTAATTTTATAGTAGTGCCAATAGAATCTTTAGGGATACTAGATATTAAAGAAGAAAATATAGGCATTGGTATAAGTAAGGTTGAAAGAGATAAATTTTTAAAGATAAATGAGAAGATGGGATATAAAACATCAGTACGTGGAATTAAAAAGCAGTCTGTTATAGAAGAAATTTTAAAAAGACCAACAGAAATAAAAGATAGAGTTATACAGATATTGTTAGGATTGATAAATATTAGTATGTTTTCATATTTTTATACAAAGGTAGTAAAAAGAGATTTAGCAGTTATGAGGGTTTTAGGAGCAGATAATAAATATGTATTTAAAGAGCTTTTTAGTAGAATCATAAAGGTTGCAGGGGGTGGAGCCTTATTAGGAACTATTTTAACTCAGGTTGCTATCATGTATTTCAGAGAGACGAGCCCCGTGGGATATGCACCATTAACCTTAGAAGTAATTGTAGCAACTATAGCATTGATAATCATTTTATCTTTAATAATATCATTGATAAGTGTATTTAGTGTAGCTAGATTTAAAGTGTTAAAGGAGATAAGATAAATGAAAAAGTTTATATTTTTTGACATTAAAAGAAATGTAATAATAAATGTTTTACTAGGTATACAAATATGCTTATGGACTGTATATATGACATCATTAGTATCATTATTAACCTTTGATAAAAATTTTATTGAAAGGTATGAAAAATCATTTGATATAGAAAATGTACAGTCAGTAGGTTTTGAAAAGTACGGTATGAAAAATGTTCCTTTAGAGGTTCAAGTAAAGGATAGTATAAAGCTAGTAGACTATTTAAAAGAGAATAAGATAGAGTATGGTCTTTATAATAAAAATGGTAAGGGAATGGAGTTTGAAACTTTAAATGTAACAAAAAAAGAAATGGATGATAAGTTTTCAAGATTTATATCAGTAGAAGATAAAATGTATTTAAAGGAATTTAACTATAGATTAGTTAAAAATTATATAGATATAGATGAAAAAGAATGGAATAAAAATGGAAATATAGTGCCATGTATACTTGGAAGCTCTTTTAAGAATAAATATAGGATTGGTGACGAAATAAATAACGATGGAGAGGTTTTAAAGGTTAAAGGCTTTTTAGATGAAGGAATGCTAATAAGTGAAGGAATGGGTATAGGGCAGGCAGAACTTTTAAACTCATCAGTTATAATTCCAATAGATGAACAAAAATACTTGAAGGAATCCATAGTAGCGCCAAATATAATAATATTTGATAAGGTAAATATTGCGAAGGATTTACCAGAGGAATTGAATAAATTTACATTTTATAGACTAAAGGATAGTATAGATAATCATATAAAAGATATTAATGCTGAAAAAGTTTATGATATAGGAAGAGCTTTTACAGTAAGCATAATTATTTTAGGAACTATTATGGTTACCATAGCCTACAAGGTTATGAGTGATAAAGATAGAATAGGGATTCTTTATGCACTCGGAGGAAGCAAGAAAGAGATAAAGAAAATATTTATAAAGGAAATATCGTTATCTATTTTAATGGGGATTTTTATAGGAACATTAATATACTTTAAGAATAATGATAAAGTTTACTTTGTTTTCATGAATGAGACATCTATTTTAAACTTGATAATATCAATGATTATTATAAGCGTCTTATTGATAGGTATAATTTTAATTAATATAAGGGCTATAGATAAATTAACACCTAAAGAGATGATGGGAGGATTGATTGAGTAATGGAAGAGTTAAGATTAGATGGTATATGTAAGGTTTATGGAAAAGGTGAATCAAGAGTTGATGCTTTGAAAAATTTGAATTTAGGTGTAGAAAAGGGAAGTATGGTTGCTATTATGGGAGCATCAGGATGTGGTAAAAGTACTCTTTTAAACATCTTAGGTTGTGTAGATACACCAACTGGTGGTAAATACTTTATAAATGGAGAAGAGATTGATTTTAAGAAGATAAATAAATTTCATGAAATTAGAAATAAAAAAGTGGCATTTATTTTTCAAAATTTTGCATTAATCAAAAATTTATCAGTATTAGAAAATGTAATTTTACCTTTAAGATTTAGAAAAATGAAAAAAAGAGAAATGATAAGCATAGCAGAGAAGTATTTAAAAGAATTAGGAATTGAAACTTTAAGAAATAAAAAAGCAAATGAACTTTCAGGAGGTCAGATGCAGAGGGTAGCTATTGCAAGAACTTTAACTCAAGAAACAGAAATAATTCTTGCAGATGAGCCAACGGGAGCATTAGATGAAGAAAATAGTAAGAATATAATGGAGATTCTTAAAGGGCTTAATAAAAAATATAATAAAACAATAATTGTAGTTACTCATGATAAGTTAGTTTCAGAATACTGTGATAAAGTATTACTAATGAAGGATGGAAACTTCATTTAACAAGATAATATCAGTAAAAAGGAAAGGTGCTTCAGATTTTTGAAGTACCTTTCCTTTTTTTAGATTAAAATTTATTCAGTTACAGATTCTTTTAAAAATATAGAGACAACTTCATCCTTAGAAATTCCTCTAAGCTTAAGCTCAGGTCCTAAAGCATTAAATAAAAGGCTTAAGGATTCTTTAAAATTTTCATTAGATTTTTTTAAATCAATGCGAACAAAGGCGCCACGACCTGGTTCTATATTTATAAAGCCTTCTTCCTTAAGGAGAGAGTAGCTTTTATTAACAGTATGCATATTAACATCTAAATAAGATGCTAAATTTCTTACAGATGGAAGACTATCACCTTCTGTAAAAGTACCATCAGCAATCATTTGAATTATTTGTCTTTTAATTTGAATATAAATAGGTTCTTGAGTGCTAGTTTCAAAATTCAATAGAAAACAACCATTACAAGAGTTTCCTTATAATGGTTTCACCTCCTTTAAAAATAATATATAATATTCTTAACATAATTATATGTTATAATCAAAAAAAAGTAAATAAATGGAAGGTGAATAATGAGAGCAGTAGGAAAAGAAGAATTAGAAAATATCATATACATAGAGGATATTGGAAAAGGATTAAATAATTATACTAATGGATTATTAGAAGTAGGAAATGCAACGGTAAGTGAATTTAAAGAATTTATAAAAGAGATAAATAAGGATATTGTAGTAGATTATTATGGAAACATAATAAAAGATAAAGAGTTTGAGTTATTAGTAAAAACCCTTTCAAAAAAAGAAGAACATTATTTAAGGGAAATAAGAGAGAAGAAAGAGAAAAGTGTTATCTTTGCAGAAGTAGAGGATGAATTTTTAGAGATTATAATTAAATTATCATATGAAGAAATACTATTTAGTTCTTTTTACTTAGGTAATGCTATGACTATTTGGGGGAATTTTAATAAAGAGTTTGTTATATTTTTTGAAGAGGATGTTGAAATTGAAAAAATTAAGAAGTTAGCAGAAAAATATAATTTAAAGATTAAAGATATAAGAGAGAGGAAATAAAGGTGAATTTAAGCATAATGGTAGCTTTTTTTGCAGGAGTAGTATCATTCCTATCACCTTGTATACTTCCTTTAATTCCAGCATACATAAATATTCTAGCAAAGGATACTCAGAAAAATAGAAAAGATATTATATTAAAAAGAAGCTTAATATTTATATTAGGATTTACAGTAGTATTTATAATTATGGGTGCATCAGCAACTATCATAGGTAAAATTTTTAATAGATATTTTGAAAGCTTAAGAATATTATCAGGAATTTTAATAATAATATTTGGGATATATACATTAGAAATAATAAAGATAGGAAGTATCTATAAAGAGAAAAAGCTAATAAAGAAAGTAAATGAAATGGGACCATTTTTGATGGGAATTGTATTTGCAGCAGGTTGGACACCTTGTGTAGGGCCAATACTTGGTTCAATTCTTACGTATACATCAATAAATACAAGCCTAAATGGAATACTAATGTTAGGATTATATTCATTAGGACTTGGAATTCCATTTATATTAAGTGCAATGCTAATAGAACATTTTTCTTTTGTTAGGAAAAATATATATAAGCATATGAGAAAGATTAAAGTAATTACAGGGGTGCTAATGATATTAGTGGGGATACTTGTAGCAACTAATAAATTAGTAATTGTTATAGGACTGATTTCATAGGAGGTAATATGAAAAAGATTGTATTAATAATTATATTGATAGGATTAGTGTTTGGAGGGATGGAATATTATAAAATATCAAAAGAGAAAAAAGTAAAAGAAGAAACTAATATAAGTCAAAATGATAATGTAGGAAATTCATTAAATGAAGATAACTGGAATGTAAAGCCTGGTGATTTACAAGATACAAAACCCACAGTTACGAAAGAAATAAATTTTAAGTTAGAAAATTTAGAGGGTAAAGAAGTAAGTTTAAATAATTATAAAGGTAAAAAAGTATTTATAAACTTTTGGGCGTCATGGTGTCCACCTTGTAAAGAAGAGATGCCATATATAGAAAAGTTATATAAGGAATATGGAAATGATATTGTTATTCTAACAATAAATGTAGGAGAAAATACAGAAAAGGTGAAAAAATTTGTGGAAGAGGATAAATATACTTTCCCTGTATTATTAGATAAAGATATGAAAGTGTCAGAAGAATATGGAGCAAGATATTTACCAACTTCAGTATTAATAAATGAAAAAGGTGAAATAGCTAATTATAGAAATGGAGCTATGGATTATCAGCAAATGAAGGAATTTGTGGGGATAAAATAAGATTTAGAGTAGGTTAAAGAAGATATTTTTGTATCTTCTTTTTTTATATGTAAAAACGAAGACAAGGAAATTAGAAAAGCTTAAAGATATAGAAGTTAAAAATTAAGAATCAATAAATTGAAGAAAGAAGCATATTATTTTATTGAAGAAAAAGAATTAAGGATGATAAGAAATGTCTGAAGAAATGTATATAGAAGAGAAGCGAGAAATTAGATTAAAAGAATTCTTTAAATTTATACTTGTAAGTATTGTAGTTATAAAAATCTTTGGAGAAATATTTCCCTTTTGCATTGTAAAGGGACATTCTATGGAAAATACTTTAGAGAATAATGAAGTAGTAGTATTAAATAAATTAGCATATATACTATCTAATCCACAGCGTGGAGAAATAATAGTTATAGATGTAGATAATGAACGGAATAGTGAAATAGCAAATAAAACTATAGTTAAGAGGATTATAGGAGAAGGAGGAGAGCGGTTAACTATAAAAAATAATAAGGTTTATATTAATGAAAAAGAATTGAAGGAAGAATATATAAAAGAAGAGATGGTAACAGGGGATATAGATATATTAATTCCTATTGATGAAATATTTGTTATGGGGGATAACAGAAATGAAAGTGGAGATAGTAGAGACTTTGGTACATTTAGAAAAGATGAAGTGAAAGCAAGAGTTATGTTCAAAAAATAGTAAAAAAGATAAAATTTTCATTTAATTTTAACGAAAGATGGAATATAAATTAACAAAAGATGAATGATACAATAGGAAAGTTCTTCTACTTATCCTAGTGTATCACAAGTAGAAAAATGTCGAAAAAGGAAGAATTAACTTAATATAAGGAGATAAACTCATTAGGTGATATTAAATCATATTATAACTATGAAATTCAGGTGGTATAGTAGTAAATGTCCTAAGGGACAAGCGATTTAACAACAAGATAGCTTAATAATTAATTTAAGTATTTTGAACTTAGTTGATAATACTTAATTTAGGTATTAACCTAATTGTTAAATTAATAATGGTCTTTGAAAATTGAACAGATTAATATATAAACAAACTTAAACCAGCAATTCTTTTATAGTTAAGTTTTATGAGCAATTTAAGATTAAACTTTTTATTGAGAGTTTGATCCTGGCTCAGGACGAACGCTGGCGGCGTGCCTAACACATGCAAGTCGAGCGATGAAGTTTTCTTCGGAAAACGGATTAGCGGCGGACGGG
>NZ_JBOFRG010000272.1:0-2457 GCF_051650885.1 Clostridium sp. | reverse complement strand
TTTCGAATGAGGAGGTCATTAATATGAGTAATCAAATTAACCAAAACATTCATACTAAAGAAGCATCCAAATCCGATGCAGTTGAGGATAGTCCAACAGATTTTTTAGGCTTATAAAGCCTTAGTTAAGCTTTATAAGCATGCTTTATCAAAAGAAAGAATCTACCACAAGCAATTGTGATAGATTCTTTTCTATTATAGTAATTCTTTAAATCTTCTTACATATATCTTTTTCATTATAGTTACTAAAATTATATATAATGCTACTATTCCAATTAAGAATGCAAAATATATTGGTGGAAGTTCTACCATTCCAAGACCTTTTCCAAGGCTTGTATAAGGCAATATAGTTCCTGCCATTATTCCAAGTCCTGTTGCAATAGTAACAAATTTTGATGCTCTGCTTTGCATAAAAGGAATTTTAGGAGTTCTTATCATATGGATAACTAAAGTTTGTGACCATAATGATTCAATAAACCATCCTGTTGCAAAAATTTGTGCAAATAATATTTTATCTATTCCTTCCATATTATATCCACCACCAAGCATTAAAGGAGCTATAACAAAGAACATTACTACATAAGTTAATATATCAAAAACTGAACTTGTTGGTCCTATCCATCTCATAAAGCTTCCAATTGATGAAGCGTCCCATTTTCTTCTTTTTTTCAAATATTCATAGTCCACATTGTCCCAAGGAATTGAGATACATGAAATATCATATATAAGGTTCAAAACTAATAATTGTATTGGTAACATTGGTAGGAAAGGTAGGAATAATCCTGCAACTAAAACACTAAACATATTTCCAAAGTTTGAGCTTGCAGTCATTTTTATATACTTTATTATATTTAAGAAAATCTTTCTTCCTTCTGTAACACCTTTGTTTAATACATTTAAGTTTTTCTCTAAAAGAATAATGTGTGCTGACTCTTTTGCAATATCCACAGCTGTATCTACTGAAATTCCAACATCTGCACATCTTAAAGCTGGTGCATCATTAATTCCATCTCCCATAAATCCAACAGTTTTACCACTATCTTTTAACACCTTAACAATTCTCTTTTTTTGGTCAGGTGATAGCTTTGCAAAAATATTTACTCTCTTTAATATTCTTCCTAAAGCCTTATCACTTATCTTATCAATATCTTTTCCACATAGCACTTTCTCACTAGAAATGCCAACTCTCTTGCAAACACTTCTTGTAACATTCTCATTATCACCAGTTAAAACAATTGTTCTAATTCCATTCTCTCTTAAATTCTCAATTGCTTCCCTTGCACTTTCCTTTGGTGGGTCTAGGAAGCTTATATAACCCATTAGCACCATGTCCTTCTCATCTCTTACTGAAAACTCCCCTTCTTTTGATGGATTATTTTTTTGTGCTATTCCTATAACTCTCATTCCACTTTTATTTAAATTGTCCACAGTTTCTAAGATTTCATTTTTTATATCCTCTGTTAATTCCACAACACTATTTTCATACTCTGCAAAGGTGCAAATTTCTAAAATCTCCTCTATTGCACCTTTTGTTATTAACTGAGTTTTTTCATTCTTATCTTTTAAAACAACAGACATTCTTCTTCTATTAAAATCAAACGGAATTTCATCAACCTTTATATATAATTCATTAAGTTCCTTATATCCCTCTTCTTCCCCATGTTCAAGAATTGCTCTATCTAAAAGATTTCTTAGTCCTGTTTGAAAATAACTATTTAAATAGCCATGCCTTAAAACCCTTATGTCCTCATTACCATGAATATCAAGATGATTCTCTAAAATTATCTTGTCCTCAGTAAGAGTTCCAGTTTTATCAGTACATAAAATCTCCATTTCACCTAAGCTTTGAATAGAATTTAAATTCTTAACAATAGTCTTAAACTTAGCCATTCTCATAGCACCTTTTGCTAAGTTTGTAGTTACAATCATAGGTAGCATCTCTGGAGTTAATCCAACTGCAACAGATAAACCAAACAATAAGGCTTCAAGCCAATCTCCCTTAGTTATTCCATTAATTAAGAAAACTACTGGAACCATACAAGCCATAAATTTAATCAACAAAAAGCTTACTGAATTAACGCCTTTATCAAAGCTTGTCATCTCTCTTTTCCCTGTTACAGACTCAGTTATAGTTCCTAAATAAGTGTCATTTCCAATCTCTATAACTATTCCTAAACCTGTTCCACTCACAACATTTGTACCCATATAGCAAATATTGTTAAGGTCTAAATGAGTTCTTGCATTCTTATTTACAGTTTGCACCTTTTCAATAGGTTCAGACTCACCAGTGATACTTGATTGACTTACAAACAAATCCTTTGACTCCAAAATTCTAATATCTGCAGGAATCATATCCCCAGCTGATATCTTAACAATATCACCAACAATAATATTTTTTATATCAATTTCTCTTATCTCATTATTAATTAAAACTGCACTTGTAGACTTGACCATATTC
>NZ_JBOFRG010000271.1:0-2629 GCF_051650885.1 Clostridium sp. | reverse complement strand
TCTAAACTTCTTACTCTTAAAAGCTTATATACTTTAGCCTCCTTTGAAAGATGGAGCTTTTCATAAATCCTCTTATCATACTCAATCCTTTTTATCTTTAAATTTTCAGTCTTCACATCTCCATAACATTTTAGCTTTTCACTAAAACCTTTATTACTTAAAAATTGAAACTTAATCCTTTTAAAAGTTCTCTTAACAAACCTTCCCCTCCCTTGAAGAGAATAAATATAACCCATTCCTTCAAGAGCTTCAAAAGCCTTCCGCGTGTCAAACCTTGATATATTAAAAAGCTCTGAAACCTCTCTATCTGAAGGTACCTTTTCATCCTTCTTAAAATCCCCCTTAACAATTTTTTCCGTTATATAATCAATAACATTTCTTCTTCTCTCATAACTATTCAAAACATTCACCCCTTAAAAACTCTTTCTATTTTTCTTAAGCTTCTTCCTTCAAAAATAGTGTTATCTTTGGGTTAAATCTTTGTTTATTAAATTTAACAAAAGAATTTTTTATATAAAAAAGAGCTTTGAAATTTTCAAAACTCTTTTTCACTATATATATTTTAAGCCATCTATTAAAGACTTTATAGTATTTGGAAATGCTAATATAGTATATGTTAAACTAACCTTCCAATCACTCTTGCATCCAATCCCAGTATTTTTTACACCTAATTCATTAGCTATAAGCTCTGCTCTATAAAGATGAAAATCATCTGTAACTATTAACGCTGTATCATTTATAGCTCCTTGTTCCTCTAAAATTTTCTTTGAAAAAGCTATATTTTGAACAGTATTTTTTGATTTATTATCTTCTAATATTCTATCCTTATTTATGCCATGCTCCATTAAATAGTTCCTCATAGCTAAAGCTTCTGAAACCTCTTCATTTGAACCTTGACCACCAGATACAATGACCTTTGTATCCTTATGTAAATTTAGATATTCAATTCCTAAATTTAATCTATTCTCCAACATAGGACCTGGCTTGTCTCCATTCAATCCTCCACCTAGAATTATCTCATACTTATAATTTCCTACATTGTTTACATTTTTGTTTGTATACATATGATAAACATATATACCTTCAAATAAAACATAACTTATTATAGTAATTCCAACAACACCTGAAATAATATATCCTACTACTCTAACTTTTTTACTTTTTATATTTTTTTTATTCTTTATAAAATAAATTATCCCTATTACTAAAATCAGAAATACTACTGCCAAACAAAAAAACAGAAATGTTACTACTTTCAAATTTCTTAACATAGTTTTCACCTCCTTAGTGATTTTACTATACATTTCCTTTTGTAACGTTACAGCTTTATGACAATTGCTTTAAAATAATATTACTTATATTTTTCTCTAACCTCTTTGTTTTTTCCATTTTTTGTATATAATCAAGTTAACAAACTATATTTTAAAGGGGAATAAAATGAAAAAGCTATCACTTATACTTTTATCTTTAATTAGTGTTCTTTTATTTAGTGCTTGTGGAAATGCTAACAATAGCATTCTAAAGGGCTGTTATCAAAGTGGAAGAACAAGTGATAATCATATTATCACAATTTCAATCTATCCAGATAAAACAAGCTTTATCCAATATATAGACCAAAGAGAGGTTAATCTAGGAACTTATGATGAACTAAAGGATAAAACTTACTCTTTAAATGGAAATAATAAATCAATAGATATTTCCTTAAGTAAAGAAAATACTTTTGAACTAACCATAAAAAATGTTAATGATGGTAATCCTATTAAGATGAAAAATATTGATGAAATTCCAGTATCTTATTCATCAGATTTTGATGATGTAAATGACTATATCTCTTTATTAAAGGATTAAAACTATTGTTAAATAAAAAAATTCCACAGAATTAACTGTGGAATTTTTATTATTATAAAACAAATTTTTCTATAGCTTTTGCTACTCCATCATTGTCATTTGAATCTGTTATATAGTCAGCTATTTCTTTCATTTCTGAAGCTCCATTTTCCATAACTATACCAAGCCCTGCATATTCAATCATTGGGTAATCATTCATTTCGTCACCCATTGTTATGATTTCTTCTTTTTTAATTCCTAAATGGTCTGCAAGCATTTTTACTCCAAGACCTTTGTTTGCTTCTTTGTTGAAGAATTCTAAGAAGAATGGTGTACTTCTTGCAACGCTATATTTATCCCATAATTCTTTTGGTAATTTATTTATTCCAGCTTCTAAGACTTCTGGTTCATCTATCATCATTATTTTTATTATTTCTTCATTGTAATCTAAGTTATCATGTGAAACTTCAGTTACTGTTATAAAGTTTTGGTCTGCCTCATATTGAGTGTATTTACTATTCTTTGGAGTTATAAGACCTCTATCTTTTGAGAAAGCATGTATGTTTACTCCAACTTTTCTACTTAAGTTATAAAGATGATTTAAATCTTCTCCATTTATAGCTATATCACAAATAACATCTCTTGATTTACATTTTTGAACTAAGCATCCATTATAGCTTAATACATAATCATCATCGCTTATTAAATCTAATTCTTCTAAATATTTTAAAAGTCCATCAATTGGTCTTCCTGATGCTAAAACTACATATACGCCTTTTTCTCTAGCTTTTCTTATAGCTTC
>NZ_JBOFRG010000270.1:0-9126 GCF_051650885.1 Clostridium sp. | reverse complement strand
TATTAGAATTTAAATCCCTGTATTTTTAGGGAATTATGCTTTATAATTTTCTTCATTGAACTAATGAAAAAATATGAGGAAGTGACTTTATGGACATTAAATTTTCTAAAAATAATGTGGACAGCTTTTTAAACAAATTACAAGAAGAATATGATGTATTTGCACCAATAGCTTATAAAAATGAAGGTAGATATAGTAATGTAGATAGTATTAGATATGGAAAAATAAACTCATTTAATGATGTTGTTTATGATAGAAGATCTGATTATTCAGCAAAAGAAGTATTATTACCAATAAATCATTTATATGCAGTAAAGATAAATGGAAATATTATAAAAAATGAAGATAAAGATAATGAAAAGAAAAAAATCATAATTCTTCGTGCTTGTGATATTCATGCTATGGAAAGAATTGATAAAAAGTTTATGAAGGATGATTATTATAGAGCAAGACGTGAAAATGTTAAGTTTATGGTAATGGAATGTCCAAATGCATTTGATACTTGTTACTGTGTTTCAACAAAAACAAATGAAACAGATAATTATTCAATGGGAATAAGATTTGATGGAGATAATATATTTATCAAAGTAAAGGATGCAGATTTTGATAAATATGTTATGGATGAAAATGAAAAAGAAGATTTTGAAATAAGATTTGCTAAGGAAGATGGAGTAAATGTTAAGCTTCCTAAATTTGAACTTTGGGATTACAAAGCTTTAGATAAGGCTAGAAATTTAGAATTTTGGAATGAATATAAGAATCGTTGTATAGGATGTGGAAGCTGTAATGCTAGTTGTCCAACTTGTACATGCCTTTCTACTAAAGAAGTTAAGATAAATAATTCAGATGTTACAGAAATAAGAAGAGTTTGGAATGGATGTCAACTTATAAAAACTAAATCATTAAAAGGATTTACGGTAAAAGATTTAGTTCCTGCAAGAGTTAGACAAAGAGTTTTTGATAAGTTTTATAATCCAAAAACAGAGCATTCAGAAGAACAGTTATGCGTTGGATGTGGACGTTGTACAAGTATCTGTCCAAAACTTATTAGTTTTGCAAACACTTTAACAAGATTAACAGAAGAGTTAGAGAAGTAGGAGGAGCCTTAAGATGAATAAAGATATAAATGTAGAAGCACTACGTGCTAATTGTTTCCGTCAATCAAAAATTCCAGGAGAATTTATGTTTCAAATGAGAGTTCCAGGAGGAATTACTGATGCAAAACATTTAGGTTTAGTTCAAGAGATTGCTACTAAATATGGAAATGGTACATTCCATTTTGGAACAAGACAAACCTTTAACATGCCAGGTATTAAATATGAAAACATTGAAAAAGTAAATGCTTTAGTTAAATCATATATTGAAGCTGTTGAAATAGAAAACTGTAAGGTGGATATGGAATCTAATGAAAAAGGATATCCAGCCCTTGGAGCTAGAAATATAGGAGCTTGTATTGGTGGAGAGCATTGTATAAAGGCTAATATTAATACAGCAGAACTTGCTAGAAAGCTTGAAAAAGTAATTTATCCAAGTCATTATCACATAAAAATCAATATAACAGGATGTCCAAATGACTGTATAAAAGCTCATATGAGTGATTTTGGAATATATGGAGTTACACTTCCACAATATGATTATGATAGATGTGTTGAATGTGGTGGTTGTGAAAGAGCTTGTAGAGCACATAGTGTTGGTGCTATAACTGAAGAAAATGGAAAAATGATTATAAATAGAGACCTTTGTATTGGATGTGGAGAATGTACAGATGTTTGTCCTACTAGAGCTATGAAAAGATATGATAAACAATTATATAGAGTAACTATAGGTGGAAGAACAGGAAGAAAAAATCCAAGAATGGGTAAAGTGTTTGTTGATTATGTAACAGAAGAAACGTTAATAAGCATTTTTGAAAATTGGATTCCATTCTCAAAAGAGGTATTACACAATAATCCAGTTTATATGCATGGTGGACACTTAATAGATATGGTTGGATACGAGAAAGTAAAAGAACTTTTATTTAAAGGTGTTAAATTTAATAAAGAAGCTAAAATAGCTAAGAGAATTAACTGGAGTGAAATTGAATATAAAACAAACATTAATGTTGTTAAGGCAGAAGATGTTATAAAATAATTTTAAAGAGGATTTTTTCATTTTGAAAAGGTCCTTTTTGCTTATATGAAATTTGTAATTATTAATAGAATTAAGGAATTAATAATTTCTATTTAAGAAAAAATTAAGGTGTATAAGATATTATAGAAATATAGTAAAATATGGGATGTAAAGGTATAATACTTATATGGGAATATTTAAGAGGAGAGAGGCGATTGTATGGAACAAATATTAGAGTTATTTGCAGAGTATGGAATAATGATTATATTTATTCTTGTATTTTTAGAGCATCTTAATTTACCAGGTCTTGCAGCAGGAGTCATTTTAGGTGGTATAGGGATTGTTGTAAAAAAAGGAGATATAAATTTAATATTAGCGTTAGGAATATGTTTAATAGCAGCACTACTTGGGAACATTGTATTATATTCAATTGGAAGATACATAGGACCTAAAGTTATAGAACTTCTTATAAAAAAATTTCCAAAATCTAAAAATGCTATTTTGAAAGCTGAAAAAATGGCTGAAAATAGTTATGGAAGAATTAGCACAAGGTGTATGCCAGTAGTAAGGACGATTGTCCCAATTATAGAAGGTGGACTTGGAGTTAAATTTATAGATTTTATAAAAACATCAACAATAGGATTATTTTTATATAATGGAGCAATTGTTGGTGGAGGATATTTTGTAGGATATTTAGTATAGGTAAGTGTAATTAAAATAGAAGAAAGTATTATAATAAAGTTTATAAAAACGTCTACAATAGTTTTATTTTCTTATAATGGTGTATTTATAGGTGATAGATATATTTTAAGGTATTTAATTTAGAATATTAACAAATAATAAATTAATTGATTAAAACAAGAAAAAATTATTGAAGTATATTAATATATTATATATCTTAAGAAAATACACTAAGGAGATAGGATAAAGTGAGCAAAGGAAAAAATCCACAAAAATTAGCGGTGGATAGAAAAATAGCCAAAGATAAAAAAAGAATGTATAAGAGAAGACGAATGGTAGCTAGCGTATTAATTATAATATTAATAGGGATTGGAATAGGAATGATAGTTCCTAACATTAAAGGTACAGGTGAGTCAAAAGGAAAGAAAATAAATAATTATATGATAGAGGGAAATAATGATACTGCAAATGGAGATTATAATGCAGCTATTACAAATTATCAAAATGCTTTAAACTTAGATAGCTCTAATGAAAATGCAACTGATTTGATAAAAATATTACAAGGATATATGAAAGCCAATAGTTTTTATGAAGCAGGAGATAGTGGGGATGCAAGTGTAGAGTTAAGTAATATTCCAAGTAGCTATACAAGATATCCTATTGGTAAGAAAATAGATGAACTTAAAGAAGCGATAAAAAAAGGAAATCCAAATACAGATAAGCAAAGTGATGCAAAAACAACAACTGATATTTTAAATTTAAGTAATTTATATGGTGCGGGAAAATATAAAGAGGCACTTGCATTAATAACTAGTATGGAAGGGGATAATTTAAGCCCAACTCAACAAGCATATGTATCGGAAGTGGCCATAGGAATAGATCAAAAGCTAAATATAAAAGATGCAAAAAATAATAAATTCTATCAAAAAGGAAAGTATTTATTAGAATTAAGTAATCTTGATATTGCAGTGAATAATATGGAACTTGGAGCAAGTACATATGAGCAAAAACTTACGAGAGCAAAAGATAAATATAATAAATGGAATGATGAATTAAATAAAATCTTAAACGGATTACAAGTTAAAATGTCAAGTGAAGATTGGACCAAACTACAAAATGATGAAAATACATGGAAGACGGGAATGGAAGCAAAAGCTAAGGAAAGTGAGAATGATTATACTGATTCCTTAGTTAAACAAACAGCAAACTATCAAACACAGAGGGAATTAACAAAAGAGAGATGTTATTATTTAGTTAATACATATGTGTAAAATAATTTGTAATAAAGCAAAGGACTTTTTCAAAATTGAAAAAGTCCTTTATTTTTAAGTTTAATATTAAAATACTAAGCTTCTAATATTTCTTTTTCTAAAGTATCCATTAAGGTTTGAACTGAAACAATCTCTTTTATTTTATGTGCGTTTTCACCACAGAAAATTAATCCATTGTCTAAATCACCATTAACTGAGTTAATTAAAGCTTGAGTTATACAGTATGGTGTATCCTTAGGATTACAAGGAATTAAACAATCATAACATTTTTTTACTGGAATTTTACCTTCTTTAGTTTTTTGAACAAAAGGATTTAAAATAGCACGACCTGGCATTCCAACTGGGCTACCTACGATACTAATGTTATCTAAAGTAGAATTAACATAGGCTTCCTTAAATTCAAGAGAAGCATCACATTCATCAGTTGCAACAAAACGTGTTGCCATTTGAACACCTGATGCACCAAGCTTAAGATATTTAGCTATATCAAAGCCATCAAAAACACCACCTGCAACTATAACAGGAATGTCTTTATCAAAACGAGCACCATGCTCTTTTACATGTTCAATGATTAAAGAAATTTCTTTATCAAATTCTTCAACAGAAAGATTTTCGACTTGGTCTTTTTTAAACCCAAGATGCCCACCAGCTTTAGGACCTTCTATAATAACTATATCAGGTAGTCTATTATTATGCTTTTCCCAAAGTTTTAAAATTACTCTACATGCTTTTAGAGAAGAAACGATAGGAGCAATTTTAACTGCTGAATCCTTTACTAACTTAGGAAGAGCAGTTGGCATACCAGCACCAGAAATGATTAAATCAATGCCAGCATCAATAGCAGCTTTAACATAATCTTCATAGTCTTTAGTAGCAACCATAATATTAACTCCTAAAATACCATTTTTAGTTTTTTCCTTTGCAATTCTTATATGTTCTTTTAAGGCTCTAAGGTTAGCAAGCTTAGAGTTTGTATTAAAATCTTTTTCTTTAAATCCAATATCAGCTGAAGATATAACACCTATACCACCAGCATTAGTTACGGCAGAAGCTAGAGAAGATAATGATACTCCTACTCCCATACCACCTTGAATGATAGGAAGTCTAACTTTTAAATTACCGATTGTTAAAGGTTTGATATTCATAAAAAATCCCTCACTTATATTTATTTTGAAAATTAAATAGTTTGACTATCAAATTAATTTATTCCATTATAATCTAAAAAAAGAAAATTAACAACCAATAATTAGAATTTATTATCTGAAAGAAAAAGATTGACAATAGAAATATTATTTGATAAACTAAATAGGACTTAGGGGTATGGCTCAATTGGTAGAGTAGTGGTCTCCAAAACCATTGGTTGTGGGTTCAAGTCCTACTGCCCCTGCCAAAGACATTCATTTGAATGTCTTTTTTTTTGCTTTTTTTTATTATAATGGATAGTTTATCAAAAAAATAAAAAAAGAAAGGTTCGACAAAAATAAGAGAAATTCAAAGGATTTACAAAATAAATAATATTAATTTCAAAAAAGTACAAAAAATTAACCAAAAGTTTAAAAAATATGTTATAATAAAGTAAATTGAAATCGAAAAGATTCATGAAAGGAGTGGAAGTATGAAAAAGGTTAACATAAAATTAATTTTAGGGATACTAGTAAGTTTAGTAGTTTTAACAATTGGGATTGTAGGAATAGATAAATATTTAAAAGCACATAGATATGAAGTGATAGATACTTCGACTACTTATGAATCAAAAGAGGAATTAAATTCAGTTGTTGAGGTAATAACTAAAGGAACGTATCAAAGTGTTCAGTCTTTAGAAAAAGAAAAAGAAAAAGCATATATTGTAGTTGCAGATGAAAACGTAAACGATAGTCAAATAAATGATATTATAAAAATGGGATCAGACTTAAATGTGAAAATAAGTTTTTTAGATAATGATGTAGTTAATAAGAATAGTGAAATACAAAGAAATGGTGATACAGTAATTCCAAGAGGGGTTAACTTAGAAAGAATTGTAAGAGAGAAACAGATAGAAGCGGTAAATTTAGATAGCTTTTATTCATTTAATTCACCTGATACAAAAAGTGTAGTATTATTTATAGGGAATGCAAAAAAATTAGAAAATTCTAAGAGTGAGTTTAATAAAAAAGTAGAAAATTTAAAAGAGCAAGGATATGTGTTTAAGGCATTTGCTTAGTGGATAAAATTACATAGAATTAAAATATATAAAATATACATAATAATAAATGAAGGCTTGGTTTAAAATTAAGAAAATCAAGGAGGAATTTATTTATGAAAAAGAAGTCCTTAAATAAAAAAGAAAGTCCATTAGAAGCTTTTAAATATGAAGTGGCAAAAGAGATTGGAGTTCCGTTAAAGGAATACAACGGTGATCTCACAGCAAAGCAGTGTGGTGCAATTGGTGGTGAGATGGTAAAAAGAATGGTAGAAAAATATGAAAACAGTATAAAAGAAAATAAAGAAAGCTAAAACTATTGTTTATACAATAGTTTTTATTTTTGACTTTTTTTAGTAAAATAGAACTAGAGTTCTTGTGAGAGGAGAAAATTTATGAAAGAAATTAAAATAGTGCATTGTAGTGATATACATTTAGATACAGCTATTAAAGATATGGAGGGTGGTCTTGGAGAAAAAGTAAGAAGAAATATAAAGACTGTCTTTAAGAAAATTATAGATATTTGTAATGAGGAAAAAGTTAGAATCCTACTTATTGCAGGTGATGTTTTTGATAATAATAAAGTAAAAAAAGAAACTGTAAGCTTTGTAAGAGATATATTAGAAGAGCTAGAAAATACTTATGTATTTATTAGTCCTGGAAATCATGACCCTTTTAATGGGAAATCTTTTTATGACATTATAGATTGGCCTAAAAATGTTTATATTTTTAAAGGTGGGTTAGAGAGAATAGATTTAGAGGATGTATCAATTCATGGTTTTGGATTTAACGAAAAGTATCAAAGAGAGACATTGATGAAAGAAATTAATATAAAGGAAGATAATATAAATATATTAGTTGGACATGGAGACCTTGGGAATAGGAGCAGTGAGTACAATCCAATTTTATTAGAAGACTTTGAAGAGAGCGGATTAGATTATATTGGGTTAGGGCACATTCATCTTTATAGTGGAATAAATAGATGTGGAAAAACTTATTATGCATACTCAGGATGCCCTCAGGGAAGAGGCTTTGATGAAGAAGGAGAAAAAGGAATAGTAATTGGAAATGTTAGAAAAGGCTTTGCTAATTTAGCCTTTAGAAAGACTTCAATAAGTGAATATGAAACTTTAAATATTAATGTAGAAAATGCTGAAAATTTATATTTTATAGAAAAATTAATATTAAAGGAGTTAGAGGAAAAAGAGAAGGAGAACTTCCTTAAAATAAGGCTAATAGGAAACATAAAGGAAGACATAATTATAGATAGGGAAATTTTAAAAGAAAATTTGAATAAGTATAATGTAAAAATTGTAGATGAAACTAGGGTAAAGTTAGATATTAAAGAAAATTCAATCAAAGGTATGTTTATAGAAGAGTTAAAAAAGGATGAAAATATTGATGAAGAGATTTTTGAGTTAGCTTTAGCTTTTGGAATGAGAAGTCTAAGTGATGAGGAGATAGTTTTAGATGATTATTAAAAGGGTGAAAATAATTAGCTTTGCTGGAATTAAAAATAAAGAAATAGAGTTCAATAAAGGATTAAATCTTATATTTGGAGAAAATGAGGGTGGAAAATCTTCTATACAGGAATTTATTAAGGTTTGGCTTTTTGGATTTGGAAATACTAAAAAAATCAGAGGAAGATATCTTCCTTTAAGTGGAGGAATAATTGAAGGAGAGCTTTTGATTGAACAAGATGAAGTTCAATATTTAATAAAAAGAAGGTTTGGAGAAACTAAGAAAAATGATTTCATAGAAGTATTAAACTTTGTAACAGGTGAAAAAATAGACCTAAAGAAAAGAGAGGTTGGAGAAGTTCTATTAAACGTAACAGAGAAAACATTTTCTAGAACCTTATTTATAGGGCAACAAAAAATAATAATAGAAAAAGAAAAAAAAGAGGATGAAATAAAGGAAAGATTAAAGAGCACTTTAAATGAAAATACTGATGAAGTGTCCATAGATAAAGCAATTGAAAAATTAATGGAAAAAAGAAAAGAGATACAAGGGGCTAGAGGAACTGGTACTTTAAAAGAAAGTAATGAAGCTTTAAATAAATTAAATGAAGAGTTTTATAAAGCAGAGAAGTTGAAAAGGGAAACTTTAGAGCTAGAAAGTGAGCTTAAAAGAGTTAAAGTAGAAAAGAAAAAAGTAAAAGAAAATATAGAAAGACTAGAGATTTATAAAAAACATTTAAAAAGGGGAAATCTGAAAAAAGAATATGAGGAGATAGTAAAATATTTCAACAAAAATGAGGCTAATAAAAAAGAAGAAGAAACCCTTTATGAAGAATTAAATAAATTAAGCAAAAATGAATTAGAAATGTTAGAAAAGAAGTTTGAAGATATAAAGCTTATAAATTTTAAAATAAGAGAAAATAAAAGTAATATAGAAGAATTTAAAAATGAAGAAGAAGAGATAAAAAAAGAAAATGTAAAGTTAGATGTGTTTTATTCATTAGGTGGAGATATAAAGGACAAGATAAATAACTTAATTACAGAGACTAAGTCTTTTAAAGAGAAACTAGAAAGTGAAGAAAAATTAAAAAGATTAATAGATGAAGAGGAAAAGAACTTAGAGGAGTATGAAAATAAGCTTAAGAATAAAAATATCTTAGAAAAAGATATAAATGGTATGAAGGAACTTTTAGAAAGTGTAAATAAAGGATTTGATATAAAAAAATCAATAGGGATAATAGTGGTATTTATCGTACTTGCGATAGTAGGTTTCATTATAGATAAAAATATTTTAATTATAGTAAGCTTACTTGGAGTAGTTGGAGTTATTGTAGCTACTTTTATTTTGAATTTGAAAAATAATATGTTAGAAAAATATAACTTCAAAAATATAGATGAGCTTAAAGAAGCTATAAGGGAAATTGAA
>NZ_JBOFRG010000269.1:0-2434 GCF_051650885.1 Clostridium sp. | reverse complement strand
GATAAGTTATATGCAGAATATGGTGATGTAATAACTTATACAGTAGTTATAGAAAATAAGGGAAATATAGATAGTAGCATAAATAGCATTTTTAAAGACACTATTCCATACTTTACAACCTTTGTAAACAATAGCAGTAAAGTAAATGGAGTAACCACAATAGAATCACCAGAAACAGGAATAAATATAGGGATAATAGAAGCAAGTAGTATAAAAACAATAGAATTTAGCGTAAAGGTAAATTCTATAAAATAAGAGAAATTAAAGAAAACAAAAGAATATTATAAATAACAGTAGTACGGGAGGATAAAAGTATGGCATTTAAAACCTTTTATGCAAAATCAGATTATTTAAAACTAACACATACAGGAAATTCATTAGGAATGAAGGGGAATTCTGGAGGTTCAACAATTATAAATTCATTCATAACATTAAATCCAGCACAAGGACCAGTTTTAGGAATACCAAGTTCAATTAATCCACTTACATTTGCAGGAACATCAACAACCCCTGCGAATAATGGTTCATGGGCAAGGCTTATGCCAAGTACTAGTGATGTTCCAGTAGGGTCTACAGTTGATATAGCTGTTCTTGTGTGGGGATTTCAAGGGGCAATACCTGCACCTATGACTGCAAATCAAAATATTACATTTATAGATGCAACAAGTATAAGTCATAGTATAGCACCAGATTCAACTTATAGTGTTGGACCGGTTAGTGCAAATTTCTTTACAAGATGTGCAGATGTTACAACGATAGTACAAGCAGCAGGTCTTGGAGATTATGCAGTATCAGGAGTTCCAAATAAAAATTTAGCAACTGGAAATGGAATCGGGTGGTCATTAATAGTTGTATTTAGACACACTTCAATGCCTTTTAGAAATGTAAGCATATATATTGGAGAAGTTAGCAATGGAGACACAACAAGTATTAGTGGATTTTATACTCCACCAACGGGAATTGTTACAACGAGAGCTTTTGTTATGGCATTATATGGAGATTCAGATTTTGGAGGAGATACATTTACTTTAGCTACAAAGGCATTATCAGGTCCAAGGAATCCAGTTGGTAATTTTTTCTGCTCACAAGTGTGTGATTATTTAGGAAATACTGCAACTATAGGTTCTTTTGGTGATAGAAACTGTACACCTGGAAATGCACCTAGTGTAGAAAAGGCAGAGTTTGATGTAACTAATGTAGATGCAAGTGGAGTACTTGCAAATAATTTAAGAACAACAACAGTTGGGATAGGTGCAGGTGGAGATGTTATAACAGCAAATGCAGTAGCACTTGAGATAAATTCAAATGCAGCTAAGGTGGACATTACGAAAACTGTAGACAAGGTACAAGCTACTATGGGAGAAACTTTAGTTTACACATTAGTTGTAAAAAATACAGGAACAGCAGATGCTATGAATTTTATACTTCAAGATACAACACCTAGTAATACAAATTTGGTCCCAGGTTCAATTTTTGTAAACGGAATAGCAAATGGAGGAAACTTAACTACAGGAATAAATATTGGAAGTATACCTAAAAATACTGGAATAGCAACTGTAAACTTTAGTGTAACCGTAAATACTGGAATACCAAATCCAACAACTATAACTAATAGTGCCTACGGTGCATTCCAGTTTATATCAGACCCACTTCAACCAACTATAACATCAGGAGTTATGAGTAATAATGTAGATACATTAGTATTTCAAGATGTAACGACTATAGTTAAATCAGTAGATAAAGCTGTAACAGCAAATGGAATAACTTTAGTGTATACACTAGTGATAGATAATCAAAATACAGTATCTCCTATAACATCAGTAACAATAGTAGATTCAATTCCAAATACAACATCTTTTGTGAATGGAAGTATAACGGTAGATGGTATATCTGTTCCTGGAAATATACAGACAGGAGTAAATATAGGAAGTATAGCTGCAAATAGTAAAAGAACAGTAACTTTTTCAGTTTTATGCAATGGAAATACAGGAACAATTCCTAATTATGGAGTTGCAAATTATGTATATAATGGATTAATTGAAAGAAATTTAGTTTCAAATACGGTAAATACAGAATATGTAAAAGTAAGTTTAGTGCCAGTAAAATCAGTAGATAAAGTATTTACAACAAATGGACAAATCTTGAAATATACAGTTGTATTTAAAAATGATAGTAATGTAAATATGACAAATGTTTTATTTAAAGATACCTTGCCAAATGGAACTGTTTTAAATACAGGTTCAATTATGTTAAATGGGAGTCCTATAGCGGGTAATTTAACTACTGGGGTAAATCTAGGAGGTATGTTAATTGGAGCAGTAAATACAATAACATTTGATGTCACTGTTTTATAAATAAAGCTATGGGGAACATTAAATTAAGAATAGGAACAATATGAAAATATAGATGGAAGTAGTTGAGTGAAAAAATAGGA
>NZ_JBOFRG010000268.1:0-56002 GCF_051650885.1 Clostridium sp. | reverse complement strand
CCTCTTCACTTGAATGAGATTTTAATCCTTTTTTATAAGTTATAGAATATTCTTCATTAAATAAATTTTTTAAAAAATTAGTACTTCTTTTATTTATTTCATTTGTAGACCTATAATTTTCATCAAAAGAAATTTTGATTGGATTAAAGCTTTCAAAGTCTTCTAATATTTCCTTTGGCTTTGCACCTCTAAATCCATAAATACTTTGGAAAAAGTCGCCGCATAAAAGTACATTGTTTCCATAAAAAAGCTTTTTCACTATTTTATACTCAAACATTCCTGTGTCTTGCATTTCATCTATGGAAATATATTTAAATTTCTTTCTATATTTTTCAACAAGTTCTTTATTATCAAAAAGCAATTTAGCATTTAACAACAAATCATTAAAGTCTAACGCCCTGTTGTTTATTAAGACATTATTATAAATAAATACAATTTCATGACCTTTTTTTAAAATCATATTTCTTAAAGTCTGATCATACTCAGTATTATATCCATCCCTATATTCTATTGCCTTTTCCAAATCTTTTCTTAACTCTATATCTTTTTTTATAAGCTCTATAACTTTTTTCAAATCACTTTTACTGTCATCTGTTATAAACTCTTTTTCAACTCTTATTTTTTTTATAAGTTCTATACATTTATAAAGTCTTTCAACATTCAGCTCAACTACATTGCCACTTGAATCTTTCCATATAGTTATTCTTTTTACAAGCTCCATACAATCATCTTTATCAAAAACCAAGAAATCACTAAAAATGTCAGTCTTCTTTTTTGCATGTTCTTTTATTATAGAAAGACAAAAGCTATGAAAAGTTTTTACCGTAATATTTTTCCCTTTTCCTTTTGTTCTATCTAAAACTCTTTCCTTTAGTTCAGTACATGCTTTATTTGTAAAAGTTATACATAAAATATTTTTACTCTCTACTCCTAAATCAAGCATTCTTTTTATTCTTTCTGAAAGAACCATAGTTTTTCCTGTTCCTGCTGGTGCTGTTAAATATATATTTTTATCTAATTCATTAATGACTTTTAATTGATTTTCATTAAATCCCATAATTATTTCCTCCACCATTTTAATCTATATTCTAATTTTATATTTTTATAAAAGAAAAATACAGACAAATTTATTATTGCCTGCATTTTCATATTTTAATTTAAATTTTCTAATATTTTTTCTAATCCTATTAATGCAGCTCCTAAAGCTCCACAGATTTGAGGTTCCTTTGCTATAAATAATTTAGAATTTAACTTCCCTTCTATTTCTTTTATAACTCCCTCATTTTTAGCAACTCCACCTGTCATCATATACTTTTCATTTTTTCCAACTCTGTCTACTAAAGCTACTGTTTTAGTTGCTATTGATTTATTTACTCCATGAATTATATCACGTCTCTCTTTATTATCTGCAATTAATGATACAACTTCTGATTCTGCAAAAACTGAGCATACACTTGTTATTGTAATATCTTCATTAAAGCTTAAACCTTCTTTTGACATTTCCTTTAAATCAATTTCTAAGGTCTTTGCTATCATTTCCAAAAATCTTCCTGTTCCTGCTGCACATTTATCATTCATTACAAAGCTTTTTACATTTCCATTTTCATCAATAGATATTGCTTTACTATCTTGTCCACCAATATCTATAATAGTTCTTACATCAGTGTTAAAGAAATGTGCTCCTTTTCCATGGCAAGTTATCTCTGTTACATTTTCATCTACAAAATCAATATTATATCTTCCATATCCTGTTCCAACAATTAAAGATAAATCTTCTTTTTTAAGATTTGCTTCTTTTAATGCCTCTTCAAAAGCTTTATTTGCAGAATCCATAGCACGAGCTCCAGTTCTAACTATTACACTACTTAAAACATTTTTATCTTTATCTAATATAATTATATTCGTTGAAGTAGAACCGCTATCTATTCCCATAGTATAGATTTTATCTTTATTTTCTATAGCTTTCATTTTAAACTTTCCTCCATTTAATTGCTCATTAAAGGCTTCTATTCTAGTTTTTATCTGTCCATTACTTTGATTTGTTAAATCTGACTCTATCTTTATTATTGGGATATTTCCTTTATTAAGGCCCATATACTCAAATGAATAATGATCACAAAACTTAACTGTATGATAAATTATTCCTTTTAAATTTGGATCTTCTATAAGTTCCCTTCTGTTAGTTGTATCAGCCATTCTCATACATGGAGTTCTACTTAAAATTTGGTCTGAGTAATATTCTGCAATACCTTCTATATTATCAAATGCTCTTACATTATCTACATAATGCTCTTTTGAGCAGGTTTCATTTATTAATGGATAATCTAAATTATCTTCTATTTTATGAATTAAATCTAAAGATGCCTTTGCACCAAGTAGCATTATATAATCTTTTTTATCTTCTCTCTTTGGATTTTGGTATTTATATAATCCCTTATTAAAATCTTCAACACTAAACTTTATTCCCTTATATTTTTCATAAGCTTCTATAAATTTTAATATTTCTTTTTTTAGCATTTCCTTAGAACAGCAACTATTTTTTCTAGGTAAATCCATCATATAAACAAAGTCTATTTCATCCATTTTTTCTAAAGTATCTTTCAATCTTCTTATAGAATCACAACAATTCACTAAAAATACTTCTTTTATTCCTTTTAAAACCAATGTATCTAATAAAACTTTACTATAAGAACACATTGTAGGATGCAAAAGAGTTTCTGATTTACTAAAACCATCTATATCACTATTTATTATTTTCCCCGTTTCTTTAAATCCTTCAAATACTCCAAAAGGGCTATATTTACACATACATCCTATCATTAGTTTCTCTCTCCTCTGCTTTCTAACATTTCAATAAAAGCTTCTAATCTTGTTTTATTTTGTCCCTCTTGACTGTTTCTTCTATCTACTGCATCACCATCTAAGCTAAGCATTGGAATATTATTTTTCTCTAAGATATCCTTTAAAATTAATGAACCACCACTAGACTGCTTGCATCCGAAGTGACAAAAGTTAACTACTCCATCTGCTTTTAAATCTTTAGCTAATTTTAAAATATTATTTCCACGTCTTTCATAAGGTCCATTATATGTATTTAAAATAAGCTTTTTCGCTATACTTCTATAAATATTTCCCTCGTCAATTTCTTCTAGTGAATCTGCATTCATATCTGACATTAATAACTGATATTCCTCATTTTTATCTAAATATTCTCTTAATGAATCACTATAAAAAGGAAGTAAGTGAGCCCATAATATTTTTTTCTTTGGCTCCTTATAAGGATAATTTTTAATATCTTCTAAAAGCATTTCATAAAACTTTAAAGTATCTTCTCTCCCTATGAATGGATGGGTAACAAAAACCTTAAACATCTCTAAAGTCAGTGTATTCGGAAAATATTTTTTTCCAAGTAATTTTAAATATTCTTTATAAAGTCTTAAAGATTTATTTTCTCTTTTTACGGCTTCTTTTAATTTTTCATTATCAAGCTTTCTATCTAAATGCTTTTCCATAAAGCCTACCATTTCATGTAATTGATTTTCTACATAGTCAATCCCTTCCTCAGAACATTCATAAGGTATATCTAAAACAAATGAATCTATTCCATATATACTAGAAACAAGCTTAAATGTATTTACATTTCCATCACAGGCTGTAGATGTTGTAATTGCAAATCTTGGTTTCTCTAAAACATTTGATATAGCTCCTCCAATAAATGTTTTATGATAAGAACATAAGCTATCAGATATTCCATTGCTTTCTGCAATATCTATCAACGTATCTTCACATCTTGTTCCTGATATATATGAAGAAAAAGCTTCTATAAGTTGTGGATGCACTCCAAATGCATGAAGAAAAGCACCTGGTACAAATACATTTATAAAAACTGTATTTTCTGGTTCTTTCAAAGGATTTAATGTGAATTTCATACAAAGTTCAGAAAGATAATTAAGTGATTTTGGAATATCTTTTTCTCCTACAAGCTTAAGTCTTAAATATTCAAAATTATATCCAACCTTAAGCATCTTTCTAAACTTTTCTGGCTTCTCTATTCTATTTTTTATCATGTCACTATAAATTTTTATAATATCCATAAAATTACCCCTATTTTTTATTTCCCTTTTTTCAAGGTGTTTTTCTATTATACATTAAATATTCTTTCCTATTTTTGATTTTTTGTAGCTATATAATTAATAATTTGAAAATATTACTTTATGAATATATCCTTTTTCTTTTGGAATACTATCTTTTGTAAAGGAGGTTTTTTTATGAATCAAATTTTTATATTATCAGCAGCTGCTGTTAGTAATTTTGCATCCCATTTATTAAAAATAGTTGTTGCACTTATTCTTTTATGGATTGGTTTTAAAATTATTAAAAAACTTACAAAAATGCAATTTAAAGTTTTAGATAAACATGGCGTTGATGGAACTGTTAATAATTATTTAAGCCACGCTTCTAAAATTTCTCTTAAAATAATTCTTATTATAGTTCTTTTAAGCTATGTTGGGATTTCAGATGCTACTCTTGCAGCCCTTTTAGGTGCTTGTGTTTTAGCAATTGGATTATCCTTAAAGGGAAGCCTATCTAACTTAGCTGGTGGTGTAGTTATATTACTTTTCAGGCCTTTTAAAATAGGAGATATTATAAGAACATCAGAAGGTGATGGGCAAGTTGAAAATATTACTCTTTTTTATACCTACATAATAACTGCTGATAACAAAGTAATTTATGCCCCTAACGGTAAGCTTTCTAGTTCTAGTATTACAAATCTTTCAACTAAAAATTTCAGACGTGTTGATTTAGATATTCCTATAGCTTCAACACAAAATACAGAAAAAATCAAAGGTATTTTACATACAATAATATTAAGCTCTGAAGAGATATCAAATGATTATCCTATATTTTACGGTGTAGTAGCACAAACTGGTGCCACTACAACTTATGGAATAAGAGTGTGGTGTGATGCAAATAATTATTCTAAGCTAAGAAATAATCTTTTAGAAAACATCTCCAAATCCTTTGATAGTGGTAATTTCATCTAAAAATAGGCAAGGTCTAAGACCTTGCCTACTTTCTATATTATAATTTTATAATTTCTAAAAATTTCTTTCTTTTAATAAGCATTCTGTAAAGTGGATATCCAATTACAGTAACTGCAATAAATTCTCCTAAACAGAATCCAAGTAAGCTAAGCCAGAATGGTAAGCCTGAAAATATGTGTAAAAACCAAACTACTGGTAAACAAAATATTGTTGGCCAAAGGCTTGCAATAAACATATTTTTACTTTTACTTGCACAGTAAGTTGAAAATAATGTTCCAAGTGTTCCAAATATAACATCTGCTGGACCAAACGGACTCATTAAGTTAGCTATAAGACATCCTAATGTTAAGCTTATTACATATCTTCTATCAAAAAATGCAAGAAGAACTAGAACCTCTGATAGTCTTATTTGAAAAATTCCATATCCAATAGGTGCAAGCCCTATTGTAAGTCCTGCATATAATGCACAAACAATAGCAAGCTTTGTTATAAGAAGTGTTCTACTTTCCCTCATTTTCTTCACTCCCTACCCCTAAGTCTGTGTTATGGAATAAAACTTCGATATTTGGATTATTCTCTAAATATCTATATTTTTCTTCAAACCATTTTACAAGCTCTTCATCCCTTTTTAAACTTGTTGTATTTTCAACATATACATTTATACATCCAAGTTTAAAATGATTTTCTACAATTTGAACATCTCTTTTTATCATCTCTTTAGTTTGTCCTTTTACTCCAACTAAAAGACAGATAGAATCGAAATATTTGTTCACTTCTGTATAGTCTTTAAAATTTGCCCCTTTATTAAAGAAATTCATTCTAAAATCATTATCAAATGTTTCTATTCCACATCTAAAAACAATTTCAATTCCAAAGAAATCTCTCATTTCTTGAAGTCTATTTTTATAAATCCAATGACATTCAACAAATAATTTTTCAATTCCTTTTTCTAAAATAATCTCCTTAATTTCTCTAAGGGTTTCGTCTGGTACTTCAAATATGCTTCCAGAATTTATAACGTCTAAAACCTTATATTCTCCTGTTACATTTTTAAGTACTTCTTTGTTAAACTTAACAATTTCCTCTTCGTTTTTTGAGTTATCTTCGATGTAATCACAAAAAGTACATCTTCCCCATTTACATGGAAAACCTTTAAGCATTACCATCTCTCTTTCATTTTTACCAGATATTTTACTATATCTTTGCATAAAAAATTCATCTCCTTAATTAAAGGCAACAAATTAAACTTTCGTTTAAAATGCCTTAGTTTTTTTTATAGACAGGAGGCTTTCGAACTGTCTATTTTTTTACTTTCCTATTATACAAGGTATCCTATATTAAAATCAAGCTTTCAATTTAGTATATACTTATTTTTTTATGCTATACTTTTATAATGTTTTATTAATCAAATACAAAAGTAAACATTTTCATTGTTTTATGTAAACATTTTCTATATTTATATTTTTTTAATTTTATTCATCTTTTTTTAACTTTAAAGCGTATAACATACTCTTTTATTTGGAAAACTGTACTTATGTAAATAGTTTCTGTACTTTTTTATTAACTATTTATTCATTTTACCATTATTAACATACTCTATTTTTCTTTAAATTACTTTTTTGTATTTATATTACATTGTTTTATAGATAATTTCACTATAAACTAAGGTCATCAAATAATAAAAACTCACATTTTTATATCTCAGGAGGTATTATATGATTAACGCATTTAAAAAGTTTTCAACCTTCCACAAAATATATTTTATATTCTTTTTTGTGGTTAATATAATCTTTTTCTTTAGTCCACTTTATACTGGAGGTTCTTTAAGTCAAAGTTTATCTTTACTTGCTATAGCAGGTTTAATTTCAACATTAACTGGTCTTTTTGCAGCAATTTATACTGCTCGTGCTGAAGCTGCTGCTTATGCTTGGGGAGTTGCAAACACAATTTTCTATATTTTTGTTTCTCTTTCTAGACATATGTATGCAGAGGTTATACTTTACACTTTATATATGTTACCTATGAATATTTATGGTTTCTTCGCTTGGACAAAAAGTGCCAAAGAAGCTCATCAAAAAGATTCTTCAACTTCTACAATTGAAGTTAGAAGTTTAAAAGCAAAACAATGGATTGGAATAATAGTATTTATAGTTGTAGTTTGGTTATGCTACTCACAATTTGTACATCACTTACCAAACATTTTATTCGATTTATTCGGACTTAAAATACCTTATGATACTGCTTACTTAATAGATTCCTTTACAGCGACTGTAACAATTTGTGCTGTAATAGTTTCTACTCAAAGATTTAAAGAAACTTGGTATTTCTGGATTTTATCAGATGCAGTTGGAATATTCCTATATCTTCACTCTTTACTTGCAGCACCTGAATTCTCACTTGCAGCTTTATCCGGAGCTTTAATGTGGGTTCAATTCACAGTAAATGCTGTATATGGATTGATAACTTGGAAGAAAATTGAGAAAAAAGAAGAAGCAATTGATGCCGCTCTCGAAAGGTAATCTAGTTTTTTAATTCTCTTATAGATAATACAATGCTGAGGAAACTTGGCATTGTTTTTTTATTTTCATCACTCTAAAAACTTTCAATTTTTATTATTATAATATGGTATTATAATAATAAGAAAAAAATTAAACAAAGGATGTGAAAAAATGAAAAAATTTATAATTGGTATAATAATCTTTTTAGCCGTTGCATTACTAGGAATTTTTGCTGTTTATGAAATTTCCTTTAAACCAGAAGTTCCCGTTACTCCTATCAATTCTACTATTTCATTAACAGAATGGAATTTAACTAAAAAGTTTTTACCTAAAGATATTGATTTATCTTTATCTCAATTATCTGCTACATCGGATACTAACTTCTCTAGTGGAGAATTAACTGAATTATTTATCGCTGTTGTTCAAAAAAATCCTGAACTTTCAAAATACGTAACTGGACTTAGCGTTAAAGTAAATTCTAATAATACTATTGATTTATATGTAAATTTAGTTTATAAAAATATTCCAGTACAAGCACACTTACTATTCTCTTGTATTGCTGTTAACGGGCAAGGAATTTTACATTATACTTCAGGTAATGTTGGATTTATTTCTATCCCTAAAGAATTATTATTTAAGTATGCTGAAAATAATGATATCTTCCAATTCAATAAATCTGAAGGAGATATTATTTTAAGCTTTCCTTCTATAAAATATTTAGATGTACAGGCACTATCAACTTCTGATGATACTTTAAATATTAAATTTAATCTAACAGTTCGTTTTTGGGATTGGCTTAAGAAAAATTAAAAAGTGTTGCTTCAAACTTTGAAGCAACACTTTTTAATTTTTAAAATCTTTTATAACATCTTCATCTATTTCTATTTCATCTAGATTTATCTTATCAGGATTTTGTAATAGCTCATACTCTCTAAGCCACAAATTGCCTTCATGCTTTATTGGTTCTGTTATTTTCTTATCTTTATCAAATTCATTTACTTCTTCAAGCTCTTTGTACGGTGTTAACACTAGGATTCGTCTACAAGCTTCTTCATATTCACTATATATATTAAAAAATCTATTATAATTATCAAACTCTCCCATTGAAACTACCATTTTTAAATATAGTCCATACTTTTTTTCAATTTCTGCTTTTTTCATTTCTCCACTTCCTTAATAAATAAAAAACTTCCCTACATTAAGGAAGTCTTTTATATGTATTATCTTTCTGCATGTATGTTGTCTATTATAGCTTTTCTTTCTTCACCTAATACAGTTTGAAGCTTTACTGGCATATGTCCTTCTTTATCATAAATAGCATCACCATTTGCATCTATCATCTTAACTACTCTAAGCTTTAATTTTTCTTCTGTCATTAAATCATCTAGATATAAATCTACTAAGTCCTTTAAGCAGCTCGCTAATTCTTTTGGGTTTTTATAAACTGATTTCATCTCTAAACTCCTTTAGTATAAAAATTATTTTACATACGTATATTATATATTCTTATGTCACTTTATACAAATATTTATTCTAAAGAATATTTTTTTTCATTTAGTTTAAACTATTTCATATAATTATTTAGTTTAGGAGCAATATTTTATGATAAAAAAACTTATAGCACATTCAAATCTTAATGTAAAAAATATGCTTAAATATGGTACAATTGCTACAGTTTCAATGATAACTATAATCTTCTTTTTTGGTATTGAAAATGGAATGCTTGCCTTTCCTATTGCCTTAACAGCAATCTCTTTAGCCTTTGAAGATATTCATGTTAAAACCCTTAGAAAAACTGTAAAACTTCTTTTTTTAGATACTCTTATTGTTACTTCTGCTTATTTAGCTTCATTAAACCCTTACACTGGAATTTTAATTAATTTCATAACAGTTTTTTTAATAGCCTATTTTCTTACTGCTAAGTTTAACCCTAAAATTTATAAACCATTTATGATGCTTTTTGTTTTTACAAGCTTTTCTCCAACAGATTTCCCCGATTTTATAACTAGAATAGAATCTGTTATATTTGGTGTTCTCTTTGTAATAATTTTAACCTTTATAACCTCTAGAAAAACATATAAGTCTCTTATTAAAGAAGATATTTATATGCCCTTTTCCATATTGAGTCACAATTTAGATTCATTATTAAAAGGTGAAGACTTTAAAAAAGGCTATAAAAGCTTTTCAAAATCAATGAGAGCCCTTTGCTATAAAATTTATGTTACTCGCTACAGAAGTTATCTAGCTACACATATTGGTAAGGTTGAATTTGATATTTTTCTTTCTCTAGAAAGGCTTAATATTCATCTTAATGATTTAGCCTCTAAAAAAGATTTAAGAAATAATAAAACAATTCTTTATTTAAAACATGCTATAGACCATAGCTTAGAAATATTAAAAACTAGCAATAATACAGACGAAGTAATATTCTCCCTTCATTCCTTTGTGGCTTTAACTTCAAATGAAGAAGAATTTAAAACTCTTATAGAAATAATCCATCTTCTTTCCATTTCTATATCTAAATTAACTAAAATTAAACCTAAAGAAATAAATAAGCCCTATGAATCTTGGCATATGCCTAAAGTTAAAGGTCCTTTTAGTTTCAATAGAGAACATTTAACCTTTAGCTCCATTAAAGTAAGATTTGCATTAAGAATTTCTATAGCTCTTACATTAACTGTATTTTTAGGTCATATAATTTCTCTTTATAAATTTATTTGGGTAGCTATAACCGTCATGTCTGTTATGCAACCCTATTATGAAGAAACTCTCTCTAAAGCAAAAGAAAGAATTATTGGGAACTTAATTGGTGTTACAATAATAATAACACTTCTACATATTACTAAAGATCCAAATGTTGCAATAGTGGCTTTAGTAATCGCTCTTTATTTTACATATGGATTTAAAGAATATTACAAGCTTTCTATTTTCACTTCAATCGCCTCAATTTCTATGGCTTCATTAACAACTGGACTTACCGAAATAACTATTTCAAGAATTTCTTTTATAGGTATTGGTATAATAGTAGTTTTTCTCTTTAATAAATTTATCTTTCCATACAATATACAATCCGGTATTAAAACATTAACAGGAAAGCTTTTAAAATATAATACTACACTCTTAACTGAATATATAAGCTTTAAAGAAAAAAAGCCAAACTTTGATTCATTAGCTTTTAGAGATTTAGTTATTTTAACTACCTTAAATGCTGAAAAATTAGTTCTTAGAAATAGTATTTTAAAATCAAAATATATTGATAACATTGTAGAACTCAACAATAACTTTACTATAAATTTAGCTTTTAATACGTTAATTAAAGATATTGAATAATAGGGTATATCCATCTTGGGTATACCCTATTTAACAAAACTTTTCTTTATATTCTTCAAGATTTCTAATTACATCTAACTCGCTATCCTTTTTCATATACTCTATAAAAAAGTCATTTAGTTCTATAGCCTTTAGTACATCTTTTAGTGCTTTCTCCTTTTCCCCTATAAGTGCATAAAAGCATCCTCTATTGTAATATAGAAAACCTTCCTCTTTATTGTTTTCTATCCCTTCTGTTATAACTTCAATCGCCTTTTTATAATTTTCTTTTTCTCTATAAATCACACCTAAATTAAGATAACTATACGGATACTTTTCATTTTCCTCTATTGATTTTTCATAATATTTTTTGCTTTCTTCAATCTTACCAAGTGCTTTTTTTATTACTCCTGCATTAAAAAGAACCTTATATTCACTATCACTTAATTTTAATGCTTCTTCTATAAAGCCTTCTGCCTTCTCATATTCTTTTTTCTCTTCATAAATACAAGCCAAGTTTACAAAAGCAAAAAGATATTGATTGTTTATTTCTATTACCTTCTCATAAGTTTTTATAGCCTCTTCTACATTCCCTTCCTCATCATATATGTTTGCTAGAAAGAAATAAGCATTATCATATTTTTCATCTAATAATATAGCCCTTTTATAAAACTGCTTTGCATTCTCATATTCTTTTTCTTCATCATATATAGTTGCAAGCCCATAATACCCCCTAGCATCTTTATTATCTAAAGAGATACTATATGTGTACATTTGCTTTGCCATAGAATACTGTTCTATTTCATGGTAAATAAGTGCCATATCTAAGACTAACTCTATATCCTTTTTCCCTTCTTCAGTGTTAAAAGCCCTTTTAAAAAAGCTTATTGCCTTTAACTTATTACCATGGATTTTAAATTCTTTACCTAAATTTAAATAATTATTATATGTATATTCTTCCATCTTATCACCCTTCATTTTTCTCTAAAAAGATTCAGATCTTTAATATTTGATCTGAATCTTTTTTTTATCTTCTATGCTTTCTTTTATGTTTTCTACTGCTTCTACTTCCATCCTCGAATTCATCGTATCCATTATACCCATTATTCATGCCATTCATATTATTCATGTTATTCATATTATTCATGTTATTCATATTATTCATGTTATTCATATTGTTAATGTTATTCCCACTATTCATGTTGTTGCCATTATTCATAGCCATTAACACTCTATTTAAATCTTCATTACTAATATTATTTAAATTATTTCTATCTATCCCTAGATTATCTAATGTTCTCATCAAATGATTCATTTTTTCATTTATTTCATTCATATTTCCATTATTCATAAACTCTTGTGGGTTCATATTATTTAAATTTCTATTATTTCCTCCATTCATGTTATTTAACAACATACTCATTAATGGATTTCCATTCATGTTTCCCATATTCCCCATATTCATATTATTTATATTAGGATTATTTAAATCATTTACGTTCATTCCCATATTGTTTAATAGCATATTAAAAATTGGATTATTATTCATTCCATTACTTCCTGAAAGTTTACTCATTAAAATAGACATTAAAGGATTCATTCCATTCATATAACACATTCCTTTATATTATTATTTATTATATTCTATTTTACACCTTTCATTTTGTGACTACCTTTTTAAAATTTTCTATTTATACTCTATATTATTTTTTATACACCATTCTTCTGCTATTCTTTTTTCCCTCTCTTCTCTATAATCATACCAACTTATAAGCATTCCCATATCTTCAATTTTTTCTTTTAATCTTCTTAAATCTAAATCATTAAATTCTTCTTTATTAGCTTTGTTTACTTCTAGAAATTCTCTCATCATCTTTTCTTCATCAATTTCTTTTCCTGTTGGCAGACTAACATATTTTTCTCTATTTTCCTTGAAGTCTTTTAAAACTAAAAATAATTCTTTTTCCCAGTCTTCTAATCCTTCTTCATCCACTCTATTAATATATTTATTTTCACTTTCATTTTCTACATAAATTATTATTCCCGACTCTTTATTGTAATAATGTTTTAATTCATCATTTTCAAATTCTATAGCTTCTATTACATCTTCTAAATTTATCATTTTCGCACCTCATTTATTTTATCTATTTACTATTATAACCCATATCTTTATATTTTAAATAAAAAAACTGCCATACTTTATTGTATAGCAGTTTTAATCCTAAAAGTTTATTATTTTTTTAATACTTCTAAAACTTCATCATAGTTTGGATGATCTGATGCATCTTTCATGTAATCAGCATAAATTACAGTATCATTTTCATCAACAATAAATACAGCTCTTGTTAATAATGCAACTTCTTCTATAAATACTCCATAGTTTCTTCCAAAACTTCTTTTATTATAGTCTGATAAAGTTACTACTTTATCTACTCCAGCATTTCCACACCATCTAGCTTGTGCAAATGGTAAATCTGCTGATACTGTATATATAGTAACATCTCCTAAGCTTGTAGCTTCTTTATTAAATCTTCTTATTTCCATATCACATACTGGTGTATCTACTGATGGTACTGCTAAGAAAACTCTTTTTCCTTTTGTATCTTTTAATGTTACCTTTTGCATATCGTTGCTTGTTACTTCAAAGTCTGGTGCTTTTTGTCCAACAACAACCTCTTTATCTTTTAATTCAAATTCTGATCCAGCAAAAATTACTTTCATTTGGTTTCCACTCCTTCTTACTTTCCTTACCACTATTGTTATTCTTTAATAAGGATTCTTCTCTATTTGTTTTTATTATATACCTGTAATTCTTATCATTCAACTCGGAATTGGTTAACATTCTGTAAACACTACTTTTTTCTTATAGGTAATATTATTGTAAATTTACTTCCTACTCCCACTTCACTTTCTAAATAAATTTTTCCATGATGAAGCTCTACTATATCTTTTACTAAATTTAATCCTATTCCACTGCTACAATGTTTACTTGAAATTCCTGTTTCAAGTGTTGCAAATCTATCAAATATAATACTTCTATGTTCTTCTGCTATACCTATTCCACTATCTTCAATAACTATCTCTACATTTTCCTCTTGTTCTTTTATAGATATATATATTGTCCCCTTTTCTGTGAATTTTATAGCATTTGATATAAGATTTATGACACATCTTTCTATATCTATTCTAGAACAGTCTATTTCCTTTTCTTCTATTTCTGGATCTATTATAAGCTCTAGTCCATTTTCTTCTATATAACTTTTCATTGATAGTGCTATCTCTTCTACTAAATACACAATATCAACAGTTTCATACTTTAATGAATATACTCCTGAATTTATCTTTGATGAATCAATTAAATCATTAATAACCTTTAATAATCCATTTGAATTCTTTTTTATTATTCCCATATATTTTTGTAACTTTGACTTATTTATTTTATCTTCTTCATTTAATTTATTTATAAGTTGCTCACTAGATAATATTACATTTAAAGGAGTTCTTAACTCATGCGATAAATTAACTAAATATGCATTTCTAAACTTTTCAATCTTTAATAATTCCTTATAAATTTTTTCTTTCTCATGTAATTCATTATTCAACTCTTTTGTTCGTTGCTCTACTAAATTTTCAAGTATTATTACTCTATTAACAATCAAATATATTACTAAAATTACTATTAAAAAATATATAATATATGCAATATCTGACTCGTACCACGGCTTTTTTATTTCTATATCTATGCTTGTTTCTTCACTTACTTCTTCTACCCCAAACCTTGCTCTTACCTTAAAAGTATATTTACCTGGAGAAATATTTGTATATCTTGCTAAATTTCTATTTTTAGAACTTATAAAATTTTCATCAAAGCCCTCTAGCTTATATTCATAATTCCAATCTCCAAATTTTGAATAGTTTGGCATAAAGAACTCTATTGAAAAGGTGTTTTCATTATGATTTAAAATAAGATTATCCTTTGCTAATTCCTCACCCTTACTAAATACTTCAACATCTCCTATTGAAACCTTACTATCTTTTATAGGATTTTCTTTAAAATCTTTTGGATTAAAACTATTCATTCCATCAGTTCCACCAAAAAACATTTCTCCATTTTTCGTTTTAAATTCTGATGTTCCATTAAATTCATTTCCTTGAAGCCCATCTAAAATAGTATAGTTTGTAAATACACTTGTCTTTTGATTAAATTTTGATATTCCTCCATTTGTACTAATCCAAAGATTATTTTCATCATCTACTAATATTCCATATGCAAAATTATTTATAAGTCCATCTTTCTCACTTAATCGTTTCATTTTATTTTCATCTGTATTTATTTTATTTATTCCTTCAGATGTAGTTATCCATATATGTCCATCTAAATCTTCTGTTATTCCTTTTATTGCATTATTGCTTATAGAATTCTTATCATTCTTATCACTTTTATAATACTTAAGTTCCTTAGTGTTAATATCAATTTTTACAAGACCACCATTCCAGCCCATTCCAATCCAAAAATTATCTTTGCTATCTTTAAAAATTCTTCTTATAAAATTTTCTCCTACATTTCCTTTAGTTAAAATATAAGTTAAATCTATAAACTCTTCCTTTTCTATATCTAATATGTTCAGTCCATTTCTAGTTCCTATCCATAAATATCTATCTTTATATAAATATAATGCCTTTATATCACTACTCACTAAAGAGTTCTTTTTATCTTCTTTATAATATTTCTTTATTTCCCCTGTTTTTTTATTTATTCTATTTAATCCATTTTTCGTTCCAACCCAAATATAATCCTTGTTCCCTGTTATCTCATATATAGTATTGCTTGATATTGAATTTTCTTTTCCTTCTTCTAATTTATAATGAGTATATTTCCCTGTTTCTCTATTTAGTCTATTTAATCCGTCATTAGTAGTTCCTATCCACATCTCTCCATCAGTATCTTCATAAATTCCCCCAATGGAATTAGAGCTTAATGAATTTTCTTCTAATGGATCTTTTTTATAATGTTCAAACTTTACATCTGTATTTAAGACACTTATCCCATTATAAGTTCCTATCCACATTAATCCTTCCTTGTCTCTATAAACACTTTGTACAGAATCATTTACTAATGAATCTAATTCATAATATTTATTTTTATATTTTTTTACCTTCTTATCTTTTTTAGAGTATCTTATTAATCCACCCTTACTTCCAAACCATATATTATTTTCTAAATCTTCATATATACTATTTATTGCATATTTTTCATATCCAAAATCTTCATTTATTTCTTTAACATCTTCAAATTTCTTCTTACTTCTATCGTACTTAATAATTCCAGCCTCTTGAGTTGATATCCATATATTTTTTTCCTTATCTGTATAAACCTTTACTATATTATTGCTTTTAAGTACCTTTGTAGTTTCTTTTTCTACTCTTATAACTTCGCCTGATTGTTTATTTAATATATTAAGTCCATCACTTGTTGCAATCCAAAACTCACCTTTTTTTCCTTCTGTAATACTATTTATAAAATTATTGCTTAAAGAATCTTTTTCGCTACTATTAAAAAATTTTTTAAAAGTTTTATTTTCCTTTGAATAAAGATTTAATCCATCTTCTGTGCCTATCCATATATCTCCATCTGAATCTTTATATATATCTAAAATATGACTATTTGATATTTTCTTTTCATCTTCTATATCACTTTCAATCCTTGTAACTTCTAAACTTTTCCCATTAACTTTATTTAATCCACTGCTTGTCCCTACCCAGATTTCACCATTATCATCTTCTATTAGAGAACCTATAATTCCACTATAAATCTTACTATTATCATCCTCACTTCCTTTTAAAATTTCAAAGGAATATCCATCATATCTATTTAATCCATCATTTGTTCCAAACCACATATATCCGTTGCTATCTTGTAATATTGAATATACAGAGCCTTGAGATAGTCCATCACTAATAGTAATATTTTTAAATCTTATATTTTCTTCTTCTTCAATTGCATTTGCTATTAAGCTATTTCCAATCCCCAAATTTATTCCTAATATAAAAATTAATAAAGTAACAATTATTTTTTTAGTCATATTTTTCCCTCTTTTTCTACAATATATTACTATTTTCTCATAACTATAAAATATTGTCAAAATGTTAATTTAATTAATATTTAGTTAATTTAAAGGCATATTTAATTAAACTAATTTCTTATTTTTTTAATTTCTATTTATCTTTTTAGAAAAAAGCTTAAAGAGGAACCCCCCTTTAAGCTTTTCTTTTCATGTTTTCTTTTTTAAATTTGTAATACTTACTAAGTATATCTTTCTTATTTTCTTTTATAATGTTTGTGAAATCAAATTCACCTAATTTCTTTTCAATAAGAGTTCCTATAACGTAATGATTTTCTAAAAGCCCTTCCTTATTTTCCTTTTCAATTTGCACTATCATTCTTTCTCCATTTTCCCTATACATTTTAGCTAAATCTCGTTTAGCATCTTCTATAGAATATGGTAAAACAAATTTATTAAATATTACACTCACTAATACCCCTATAAGTATTAAAACTATCCTTGATGCTACCATTTTAAAAGTTCCACCTAAAATAAGTGATGAACCTACTGCTGAAATTGTTACATAAATCATCTTTTCTTTATATGTTTTATGATAACAATCTAAATATCCTACAAACATTACTATATATGATTGAATCATAGGATTTTGTACTACTGTGAATATTATTAAGGCAAGTACTGCTCCTATTAAGCTTCCTTCTACTCTTTGCTTTGTTTTAATCATCCCTTGCTCACTATATGGTTGAATCAACGCAAAAATCGTAAACAATATCCATTTTCCTTGAAATATATTAAAATATTGTACCAATGCACCTACAATCCCTATACTTAATCCTAATTTCATAGCATATCTAAATTTCATAGAATTCCTATTTAAATGCTTTTTAAATTCTTTAGTTCTAGAAATTTGAATCCTATCTTTTTTATCCACATCTCTTTTATTAAGTTTTAATCTTTCTAAAAGCTTGCAAATAACCTTCAAATCTAGGTTATTGTCTATATATCTGTTCTCTAAAAGAATGTGAAACTCTTTATTCCCATTTAAAAACTCTTCAATTTCTTTCAAAACAATTATTTTTTCTTCACAACTTTCCTTTCCTTCTTCCCTAGATATTATATCCTTCAAAAATAATATAATATCTAAAATCGCCCTCCCATTACTTTCTATATAAAATTCTTCTTTTCTGCTATTATACACAGTCTCTTTAAGTCCTATTGATATTTTATCAAAATTATCAATTAAGCTTTTACATTTCTTATCATCTTTTTCTATTAATATCTTTCTAGCTAGTCCAACTAATTTTTTAAGTTCTCTATCTCCACTCTTTTTAAGCATATCTTTATTAAAAAGAATTTGAAGCACCATTATAAATATAGCTCCAAATATAAGAGATAATATCCTATTGTTCATTCCTGACAATTCTACTGGCACTGCAAGCATAAATACATACTGTAATCCAAATGGAACATACATATTAGCTCTAACTTCATATGAAAAAATATATCCTATAAAGAACATGGCTATAAAATTGCATATAAACCCTAGAATAAAATTTATCCCTGCAAAATATGCTAAAAATCCTAATGCTACATTTACTACTATTAATTCAAATAAATATTTAAAAGGTCTTCTTGCTAAATTTCTTTCTAAAAATAATAAAGCTCCCGTTATTGTAGTAACACCAATCAATGTGTTTTCTGCTCCAAAAAATCCTTTAAATAACAGTATAAAAATAAATATTAATACAAATGTTATTGTTTTTGAAATTATAAATTTTACTTTCTCTTCTTTCATGTTATACCCTTCTTTTCCTTATATTTACTGTAGAGGATTATATCATATTTAAATATATACTACAAATCGTCACCTAAACTTAATAAAAGCATTCCTATTAAGAAATGCTTTTATCATAATTATTTAAAATTTTCTTCAATTACTATACTCATATGCTTTTCATTATCTTCCTTAAACTTAACTACAAAACCCATCTCCTGTAAAAATTTTGCTACTGATTTTAATCGTTCATTGTAAATCTTCTTATTTTCTACTTCTTTTATACCTTCCCCTGTAATTATTCCTCCACCTACTATATCAAAACCATCTACTATTACAAATCTTCCTGTAGCTTCTATTTTTTCAAACAAATCAAAGGAAATTTCCTCTTTTGTTTTTATAATTATTTCTCCAACACTATTTTTTTCTAAAATCTTTCCTCCTTCTAAAGTTGCTGAATTCACAACTTTCTTTATTTCTATTACTTCACACATAACCTCATTTGTTGTAATTTTTAATTTATACTCTTTATTTTCTATTAAAGGTTCTTTTCCCATCCAAAATATACTTGCATGGACTATTTTTGATTCTTTTGGACTATTGCTACTATGTGCAATAATATCTCCTCTTTTAAAATAAAATTCATCCTCTACTATTATACCTATCGATTCTAGCGCCCTAGCCTTTAATTTTTTCTTACTTTCTTCTGGCCATACCTCTATACTCTTTATAACTGTTTCTTTATTAGAAGGATATATTTTTATTTTATCTCCTACCTGTAAAGTCCCACTTTCTATTCTTCCACTAATAATTCTTCTATTATCAAATTTATATACATCTTGTATTGGCATTCTTAAAGGTTTTGAATTTAGTCCTTCCTCTTTTACTAATAAATCAATTTGTTCTACCACAGAATGTCCCTTGTTCCATTTCATCTTATCTGAATTCCTTATTAAATTTTCTCCTTCAAATGCACTTATTGGAACATAATCTATTGGAAATACTCCTATTTCCTTTAAGAAAATACTATATTCATCTTTTATCCTATTGAATTCCTCTTCACTATATTTTATTAAATCCATTTTATTTATTATTACAATTACTTTTTTAATACCTAATAAGGATAAGATATATCCATGCCTTTTACTTTGTTCTTTTACTCCTTCATTACCATCAATTAAAAGCAATGCTGCTTCTGCATTTGAGGCTCCTGATATCATATTTTTCAAAAATTCTTTATGTCCTGGTGCATCTATTATTATATAATCACGTTTTTTTGTTTTAAATCTTATTCTAGTTGTATCAATAGTTATTCCCTGAGTTTGTTCCTCTTCAAAAGCATCTAAAAGATATGCATACTCAAAGGCTTTCCCTCTTTCTTTTGATAATTTTAAAACTCTCTCAACTTCCCCATCTAAAAGTGATTTTGTATCATATAACAATCTTCCTATTAATGTTGATTTTCCATGATCTACATGTCCAACTACAACAATACTCATTTCTTCTCTTTCCATAATCTCACCTACATATACCCTTCTTTTCTTAATTTCTCCATAGCATAAGCCGTCTCATTATCTTGCTCTCTTCCTGATCTTTCTCTTTCCGTTGTATTTTTCAATTCCTCTATAATTCCATCAATATCTATTGCTTCCGATTTAATTTTTTTCGTACACGGTGCACATCCTAATGAACGATATCTCTCTCCATCCTTTGAAAAATATAAATCTATTATAGGAATATTTTCTCTCTTTATATATTCCCAAATATCAACTTCTGTCCAATGTAAAATTGGATGTACTCTTATATGATTTCCCTTTTTAAAATCAGTTTTAAATTGATCCCATAGTTCTGGGGGTTGGTCTACATAATCCCATGTACTATTTTCATCTCTCTCTGAAAAAACACGTTCCTTTGATCTTGATCCTTCCTCATCTCTTCTTATTCCTAAAATCAAGCCCTCAAATCCATAATTTTTAACTACTGCATTTAAACCATCTGCTTTAAGTGCCTTGCAGCAAACCAACCTTCCCATATCTGGTCCCATTCCAAGCCTTAATGCTTCTTCATTTTTATGGACAATCAAATTTAAACCATACTCCTTTGCAATTCTATCCCTATACTCAATCATTTCCTTTATTTTATAGCTTGTATCAACATGAATAAATGGAAATGGTGCATATCCATAAAATGCTTTTTTAGCAAGCCATAATAATACTGTAGAATCCTTTCCTATCGACCATAGCATTCCAAGTTTCCCAAGCTTCCTATAAGCCTCTCTTAAAATATAAATACTCTGTGCTTCTAATAAGTCTAAACGATCCATAATTACTCCCCCTTATCCTATTCCATATTTTTCATTTATTTTATTTTCTAAAAATTCAAATACAAATTTATTTATAAGAACACCTATCACTATTATCAAAAGCATAATCCACAATATTCCTATAATATCATTTTGTTTTTGTCCACTTTTTAGTAACAATCCAATTCCAATTGTAGAGTTTATAACCTCTCCAGACATTAATGCTCTCCATGCGAAACTCCACCCAGTTTTTAAATATACAATAAAATTAGGTATCGCTGCCGGAATTATAACCCTTCTATATAGCTTAGCTCCAGTAAGACCCATAGTCTTTCCAACTTTTATATAGATTTTATCCACACTACTTATACTATTTTCTACCCCCAATGCTATTCCAAAAGCGGTTCCTAGCACTATTAAAATAATAATCCCCTTTTCTGATGCTCCATACAAAAGACTAACTATTGGTACTAAACAAACATTTGGCAAAGTTTGAAATGCTAAGAATGGTCCCTTTAAGCTATTTGCAATTCTTTTATTTTTCACCATAATTCCACCTAATACGATACCCACAATACAAGCTATCAAATAACCCCCTATTAATCTAATTAGAGAAATTCCCATAGCTACTTCTATTCCACTCTCTAGCATCACTCTTTTAAATCCATCTATTATGTCTAGAATTACTGGAACAACTTTTCCATATAATATAGCTTCTCCATCATATTGATTATAAATAATACTCCATATCATCAGAAGGATTATAAAAAATATCATTTTCTTTACTGTTAAAATCCGAATCATATTCTTTTTCAACAATCTTCATCACCTCCTCCTTCAAATCTTTTTGAATTTCTACTACATATTCACTAATTTCTTTATTCACAATTGTTCTTGGTCTCGGTAATGCTATCTCATATATCTTTTTCACCCTTCCTGGATTTGATGAAAGAAGAATTATTCTATTAGATAGCATTACAGCCTCCTCAATATTATGTGTTACAAATATGAAAGTCTTTTTTGTTTTTTCCCAAATCCTTTGTATTTGTAAAAGTAACATATCTCTTGTTTGACTATCTAAAGCTGAAAAAGGCTCATCTAAAATTACTAAATCACACTCATACGCTAATGCTCTTGCAAGTGCAACTCTTTGCTTCATCCCTCCTGATAATTCACTTACCTTTTTAAATTTAAATCGCTCTAAATATATCATTCTTAAATATTTTTCAACTTCAATTTTACGTTTCTCTTTATCTTTAATCTTATCTTTCAGTGCAAACTCTACATTCTCATATACGTTTAACCAAGGTAGTAATCCACCTTCTTGAAACATTACACAAGTCTTCTTAAATTTATTTTCACAAGTTCCGGTATACTCTTTATTTATTCTAGCTATTATATTCAAAAGAGTACTTTTTCCACATCCTGATGGACCTAATATAGATACAAACTCCCCTTCTTTAACTTCTAAATTTATATCCTTTAAAATTATCTCCCCTTTTCCAAATTCCTTTGTTATACCATTTAAAATTAACATTCAAATCATCCCTTTTATTAATACTTATTGCTTTCTTTTCTACTTGTCTTAATTGAACACGTTTCATCTCCAGTTTTAATTATCCATATAATTTCATCCCCCTTATTTTCTATTTCTATATATCCTCCCTTTCCTCCTAATTCTTTTGGTATATACATTTGTATAGCTCGTACGCAGCATTCCTTCATACATGCCCCACAACTCCAACAATCATTTTTATATTTCATAATTGCTTTCCCATCTTCCATATAAATCAAATTTCCTGGGCAAATAGCAGAACATTTTTTGCATCCTATACACTTTTCTTTATCTATTCTTATACTCAAATACCTCGCCTCTCTTCACTATATCTCGTCTTATCATTTTTATTTTTCCTGATTTCCATATAGAGTTTACATAACATAAATATTCCTGCTTTTCTTCTGTATAATCGAGGTTTTCATTGTATACATGAATCCTTCTTTCCTTTCTCTCTTTCATATGATTTATCAACACTTTGCACACATATAGCCTGTCTATTAACTCTCTAAAAAAAAGAAACTGATGAAAATTATCTATCCTTATGTTTTTTGTTTTTTCTATTAAATCATCAATCTCTCTCTCCCCTCTATCTAGTCCATCTTCTGTAAATCCATATTTTTTTTCTTTTCCTCCACAATACTCTTCCATTACTCTTTGCATCTTTTCTTCTAATTTCTCAATCTTTAGTTTCTCACCATTTAAAAATACATCTTCTATTTTTTTAACTAACTTATTTTCTTCTTCTTCCTCCAAAAATATTTTATTTTCTATTAACTCTGCACTGGCAGTCTTAATTCCTATTTCGCCCTCAACAAAAGCACCAGTTACATATTTTTTTCCTACACCTCCAGCCACATCTCCAATTGCATATAACCCTTTAAGGCTAGTCCTCCTTTTTGTATCGACATAGTAACCACAAACACTATGTCCACCTACTATATAGGGCTCTGTTCCTTCAATTTGCACATTTTCTTTTTTTATATCAATCTTATTATCCTTCCAATATAAAACTTGAATTGGAGCCATATTTAAATATGCTTTATTTAATTCCATTTCTACATCTTCGCCTATTCCTTCTGTCTTTATATAGCATGGTCCATTTCCTCTTAAAGTTTCTTGTATGCTTCCATATAATCGTCTTACAGTTTTTTGCCCCTCATATCTTTCCTCATAATTTTCCTTTAGCTTATTTATCATCCTTCCCTTTATCCCTTGTGCTATAGTTCCAGTGGGTGCTACTGTATCTTTTATTCTTAAAGCTACAAACCGAATTTCAAAGGAAGTCATCTCTGCTCCACTTCTAATTCCCATAGCGAGTCCCGCTCCTGTGTTAAATGGACAATACCACCCATGGTTTCTTCCTTCTGAAAATCCTCCTGCTGGTTTATATAGTCCTGAACATCCACCAGTTGCGCATATAACTGCTTTGCTATAGATAATATAAATATCATTCTTTTTTATTCCTGTTCCAACTGCTCCAATAACTCTTTCATCCTTCAAAATATAATCTATTACATTCACATTATTTAATACATTTATATTTTTTTGTTTCATCACATTCTTATATAAAATTTCTTTTATATTTTCCCCATTTATCTTTATACTTCTCTTTCCTCTCCTTACATAATGTCCATTTTTATCTTTTAAAATAGTTAATCCCATATCCTCAATATCTTTTGTTACTTTATATAAATTTTCGCCTATACTTTTAGCTAAATCTTCTCTTACTATTCCATTAAACTCTGATGAAATATTATCTATATAATCATCTACTGAATCTTCTTTATCTAAAAATGCATTTATTGCATTTATCCCAGCTGCTAAACAACCACTTCTCCGTATATTAGCTTTATCCACTATCAAAACAGCTTTACTTTTTTCTTTTGTCCCTGCAAAAAGTCCTGCTGCACCTCCACCTATAATTAAAATATCTGTTTCTATCCTCTTCACATTAAACATAGCCATTTCCTCTTAGATATTCTCTTATAAAACCTACACTCGTTTCTAAATCATAAACGCTAGTATCAACTTCTAGCTCTGGATTAAGTGGAATCTCATATATTGAATTTACTCCGGTAAAATTTTCTATTTTTTTCTCTTTAACCTTTTTATAAAGTCCTTTTACATCTCTTTGTCTACAAGTTTCAACATCACATTTTACATATACCTCTAAAAATTCCTCTTTAAATTCCTTTCTTAACTCTTCTCTCATTTCAATTTTAGGTGATATAAAAGAGCATATTGCTATCACGCCAATATCTGAAAGTATTCTGCAAATCTCCTTTGCCCTCCTAATATTTTCTATCCTATCTTCATCTGTAAATCCTAAATCCTTGTTTAAAGTCAATCTTAAATTGTCCCCATCTAAAAAATATGTTAGATACCCATCCTCATATAATTTTTCTTCTAACGCCTTTCCTATAGTTGATTTACCACTTCCAGATAACCCTGTAAGCCAAATTATCTTTCCTTTTCCTTTCAATAATTTTTCTCTTTTATCTTTTGTTATAAAAGATTTTTCTTTATGCACATTTTTCATCCCAACTCCTTTCCCGACTATTTCTATCGGAATACTAATATTTTCTATATCTTATATTTTTTACCTTTTATTGTCAATAGTTTTATTCAAAAATATTTTTGAACGCAAAAAAGAGTATCGACAACAGTCGATACTCTAAAATATATCTTTTTAAAATTAATCTAATTTATAAGCCATTTCTAAAGCAACTTTCATCATGTTTGTGAAAGCAGTTTGTCTCTCTTCAGCACTAGTTAATTCCCCAGTGAATGGACAATCTGAAATAGTAAGCATACATAAAGCATTTACTCCAGCTCTTGCTGCATTCATGTAAAGTGCTGCACTTTCCATTTCAACTGCTAATGCACCCATTTTTTGCCATGATTTTAAAGTGTCTAGTCCACCTTCTCCGTAGAATACATCACTTGAAAGAATGTTTCCTACTTTTGCTTCTATGTTTAATTCTTTAGCTGAATTTACTGCACCTTCTACTAATTTGTAACTTGCAATTGGTGCAAATGTTCCTGGTAAGTTGTATTGTGATGCAAAGTTTGAATCAGTACAAGCTCCCATACCTATTACGATGTCATGTAATTTTAAGCTTTCATCAATAGCTCCCGCTGAACCTATTCTTATAAGGTTTTTAACTCCATAGAAATGAATTAATTCATATGAGTAAATTCCAATTGAAGGAATTCCCATTCCTGTTCCTTGAACTGAAATTCTTTTCCCTTTATATGTTCCTGTGAAACCTAACATTCCTCTAACAGTATTATATTGAACTGGGTTTTCTAAAAAAGTTTCTGCTATAAATTTAGCTCTTAATGGATCTCCAGGTAATAATATTGTTTCAGCAATGTCCCCTAATTGTGCTCCTATATGTGGTGTTGGTACTCTTTTTTCCATAAAATCATCCTCCTTGGTTCTTATATATGCATTATAGCATAATTCTAAAAATTATGTAAGCCTTTTCGTATACTTTTTGTTAACGTTTTCTAAAGTTTAGAATTAATTATATAAAAAAATAAAAGCTCAAACAAATGAGCTTTTATTTTTAACGTTCTCTATTTTTATCTAAATCAACATCTAATAAAGATACCATTTTAGTTTTATTTTTAATTTTATAAACTATTAATATAATTAAGAATAATGGAATTCCTATGTACGATGAAATGAATCCCATCCACTGTATTCCACTAGAAGTTACATAAGTTACACCTTGCCCTACTATAACTATTGCACAAAGTACAACTGCCATAATTGGTCCAAATGGATACCATTTTGCTTTAAATGGTAAATCATCTAAGCTTCTACCTTGTGCTATATAAGCTTTTCTAAATCTATAGTGACAAACTGCAATTCCTAGCCATGCTATAAATCCTGCAAGTCCTGATGCTGCAACAAGCCATAAGTAAACTTGATTTTCTGAATAAAGTCCTGTTAGGAAACATGCTGATGCAATTATTGTTGTTAAAATTATTGCATTTACAGGAACACCTCTTTTATTTGTTTTCCCAAATATTTTTGGTGCCATTCCTTCATGTGCCATTGAATGAAGCATTCTACTTGATGCATACATTCCTGAATTTCCTGCTGAAAGAACAGATGTTAAAATTACTGCATTCATTATAGATGCTGCCCCTGCTATTCCTGCTTTCTCAAAAACCATAGTAAATGGACTTGTTTCTATTCCTGCTTGTTTTGCAGTTAATATACATCCTATTACTAAAATTGTTCCCATATAAAATATAAGAATTCTCCAAAATATTGTATGAACTGCTTTAGGAATAGTTTTTTCTGGATTTTCTGATTCCCCAGCTGTAATTCCTATAAGTTCTGTTCCTTGGAATGAAAATCCTGCAATTAAGAAAATACTAATTATTGCTTTTCCTCCACCTACAAAAGGTCCTCCGTCTGCAAAGAAGTTTTTAAATCCTATAAATGGTCCATTCATAATTCCAAGTATGATTAAAACTCCAATTACTATAAATATAATTACTGTTACAACCTTTATACTTGCAAACCAAAACTCTGATTCTCCATAAGCCTTTGCTGATAAAAGGTTTAATAAAACTATTATAGTTAAAAATAATGAGCTCCAAATAATTGCTGGTACATGAGGAAACCAAAATTTCATGACTAATGAACCTGCAACCATTTCTGTTGCAATAGTTATTGCCCAGTTATACCAATAGTTCCATCCCATTGCAAATCCAAAGGCTGGATCAACAAATTCTGTTGCATATACTCCAAAAGATCCTGAGATAGGCATAAATGTTGCCATTTCTCCAAGACTTGTTATTAAGAAATATACCATTATTCCAATTGCTCCATATGCAACTAATGCACCACCTGCACCTGCAGTATGTATACTATCTCCCATGGCTAAGAATATTCCTGTTCCTATAGCTCCACCCATAGCAATCATACTAATATGTCGTTCTTTTAGCCCTCTTTTTAATCCTTCGTTTGTTTTTTCTGCCACGTTTTATACACTCTCCTTAATTTAACTAACGCAATAAAAGCCCTGAGGAAATACTTCACTCAGGACTTTTTAATCGAATGTAAATTAATTAAATTACCTTTAGTGATAGCTCTCCACAAATATTTTGTGACAGTTGTATACATATTATGTATACAACCAGCATTATAAATTAAAGCAATCTTTATAACACTTCGGCAATTTTACCTTTTAATATAATCCAATCTGCTTATAAGACTATATCTACTCTTTAAACTTGCGCCTCTACCTCATCCTATTTTGCTATGCTCTTATTATGTATTCTTACATACTTTTTTTCAATAGCCTTTATATATTATTCACTCTTTATTTTCATTTTGTTAATTGTTTCTAAAAATATTTCTAATACTTTAGGATCATATTTTCTACCAGAATCACTTTTCATTATTTCTAAAACTTCATCTTCTGTTAATCCATTTGTACTTCTTTTATAATAATCATAACAATCAAGAACTCTAACAACTCTTGATTCTATTGGTATATCCTCTCCTTTTAAACCTAAAGGATACCCTTTTCCGTTATAGTACTCATGATGACTTAGCACTATCTTACTTATTTTTGCTATTTTAGGATACATTTTTATTATTCTATAGCTTTTATCCACATGCCTTCTAAGTATTTCCGCTTGTTCATTTGTCAGCTTGTGTATTGGCGTATCTATTATTTCATCTGGTACTGCTATCATTCCTATATCATGAAATTTCAAAGCCAAATTTATATTTTCAACTTCCTCTTTTGAAAGCTTTAATTTTTCTCCAATTTTCTTTACTATATCTTCACTTGCCCATGCTCTATTTTCATTTTCTAAAGTCTTTAAATAAACCTTCTCTTGGATAAACTCTAAAAATTCTTCCTTTATTTTTTCACCCTTAAAAACCTTTTCTTTGTATACTATTTCTTCTGCTACATTTAGCATATCTTCGATAGTTTTGTTTACTTCATTTTTTATTGAATAACCAACAGAAATGCTTATAGGTGCACCATCTTCACTATAAACTTTGCATAAACTGCTTATTTTCTCTTTTATTTTTTTCCCTATCTCATTTGTTCCATTTGGAATTAATACTATAAATTCATCTCCACCCCATCGTATTACATCCCCTTTTCCATCTACAGCCTCTATTATTATTTCTCCAATTTCTCTTAGATATCTATCTCCTTCAAAGTGGCCTAATGAATCATTAACCACCTTTAATCCATCAGCATCTCCCATTACAAGCAACAAATCTTCTTCATAGTGCTTGTTTAATTCCTCACTTATCTTTTCAAAGTAATTTCTATTATACAATCCTGTAGCTTTATCTCTATAGGTTGCTTCAATAATTTCATTTTGAATGATTTTATTTTCGCTAATATCTTTAGATATTCCAAGTACTCCAACTATTTTGTTTTTTTCATTTTTTATAGGATACTTTAAGACCTCCATTACATTTTTATCACTATACATTATTTCATAGGATCTCGGTTCATCTTTCCCCTTAAATCTAGCATCTCTCTTTTGTATTTCTGTTACTAACTCATTCCCTTTAGTCTTTTCTAAATATCCAGTTCCAATAAGTTCATTTTCTTCTACACTTAAAAATTCTTTAAATGCCTTATTACATCCAACTAAATTTCCACTTAAGTCTTTATAGGATATAATATACGGAATAGTATCTATAACTTTTTTCAAGTAATTCATCTCTGGATTTCTTATTATACCAACTGCACCTATTAAATTCTCTTCTCCATCTTTTATTATTATCTTTTCCGCAACACATATGAAATCTTTCCCATTTATTTTAATACCTATATGATTATCAACATTAAATCCTTCCATTCTAAAATCATACTTTTTAACAATTTGGCATAAACTTGTTCCTTTTTCATCTTTTATTTTTAATGCATCCCTAAATCTTAAATTCATTAATTTTATCTTTCCATTTTTGTCTTCTATCCAAATTCCTAATGGTATATTTTCTATAATCAAACTTATAAAATCCAAATTTTTTTCCTCCATCATCGTATTGCTTCGTTTTACTCTAGTTAATATTTTACTCCTCATTTTACAATTGCTAAATAGTATTCCATTAAAATTTACAATGATTTTTTATTTGTAAACAAAAAAGTGACTCCCTTTAATAAGGAAATCACTTCTTTTATTTGTTCTTTGCTATAAGAAATTTTGTTTTTATACCTTGCTCTGTAAACATTTTTTCATGCTCTGTTTTTACATTATACTCAAATCCACTATTATGTAAATCTCTAGTTATATATTCTATTTCTAAATTTGCTTCATTAAAATATTCTAATGATTCTTCAAAAAGGTCTGAATCATCAGTTTTAAACCAAATTTCTCCTTCTTTAACTAAAAACTCTTTATAATGATTAAGTTGTCTTGTATGTGTTAATCTTCTTTTTTTATGTCTTTCTTTAGGCCATGGATTACAGAAATTTATATAAATTCTATCTACTTTATCTTTTTCATCTAACATTTCATCAATTAAAGCAATTTCTTTTGCTAAAATTTTCACGTTATCAATATCTCCTGCTTCTTTTTTAGCAAATTCTTCTTCGATACTTCTTTTTGCTAAAACTAAAACCTCATCTTTTATATCTACAGCAATATAATTTATATCCTTATTGTTTGATGCATGCTTTGCTACAAATCCACCTTTTCCGCATCCTAGCTCTAAATAAAGTTTATTTTCTTTATTTTTAAAACTCTCTCTCCATTTTCCTTTTAGCTCATTTGGATTTATTACAAAAAATTCACAAGCTTCAAGTTCCGGTCTTGCCCATGGTTTCTTTCTTAATCTCATAAGTTTCACTCCGTATTTCAAAAATTTCAATACCTATTATACAGTTTTCTCTCTAATTTAACAAGATACCTTATTTCTTTCTTCCCCAATACTCAAACAAGTTCAACTTAATATCTTTAAAAGATTTCCCATATTTTATGGATTTTACATTTGGAAATGCTCTTAAAATTCTTTTTTGAACTGCTGAATTCTCTTTTAAATCTTTTATTTTACTATAGAACTCCTCTATCTTTCCCTTTACATCCTTGCCATCTTTCTTTTCTTTTAATTTATAAAAACTCTTCTTAAATTCACTTTCATTAAATTTCTCAATAGTTACTTCTAACAATTTAAATTCATCTTTAATCACACATAATCTCTCTAAAACATTTTTCATATTTATAAGAGATAATAATGTAATTACAAAATCAACTACAAATATTAAAGTTAATGCTATTACTAAATAAATTCCATATTCTATTTTAGCCACTTCTACAAACTCTTTAATAAATGGTTGTATAAACTTAACTAAAACCACAGAACCTAATCCAAATAATACCGAGTTCAAAAGACATATACGCCCTTTGTAATTAAATTTATAAGTAGAATAATCCCACCATTTTAAATTAAACATTTTTTCTAACGCAACTGCTGTTATGTATTCCACTATGGTTGTCACTACTACTGCTACTAAAAATAATACTACTATATTATTTTTGAATCCACTAAGCCCCCATACTACACAGATAGACCCAACTCCATAAACAGGACAAACAGGTCCATTTAAAAATCCTCTATTTACCCAAACTTTATCAATAATTGCACAGTAAATGCATTCAACTATCCATCCAATAAAACTATATATCGTAAAATATAAAATAAACTCTTCCACTCCACATCCCCCAATTTCCAATTAATAATTAAAAATTAAGAATTATAACTTTTAATCTTTAATTATTTCCATTTATTTGTAATTGTATCATATTTTTATGTGCTTTTGTGATATTTCTTATGTTTCTAATAATATCATCTTTTTTCACTATGTGTGTCTGTTACTTAATAATTTTAAAAGCACCAAAAGAGAATGCTTACGCATTCTCTTCTAATATACATATTCCAAGTGCTCCTGGACCCGTATGTATTCCCATTGCTGCACCAATTTGTTCTAATGATATGTTTGTTATATTTTCACTATCTTTAACCTTTTCTAATAATTCTTCTGCCTCTTCATCAGCTGCTCCACTTAATATCCAAACTCTGCACTTTCCTTTTTCTAAGTACTCATTTAAAATATCTCTTATTTTAGAAATAGCTTTTTTTCTTCCACGAGTTTTGGTATAAGTGTATAATTCTCCATCTTCATCAGATGATATAACCGGCTTTAAGTTTAATATTTCTCCTATAGTTCCAGCTACTTTACCTATTCTTCCACCTTTTTTTAAGTACTCTAATGTATCAAATGTTATAAATCCGTGCACTCTTTTCTTTATATCTTCAAATCCATCTACTATTTCTTCTGGAGTTTTTCCTTCTTTTAAAAGTCTGTCTACTTCTAATACTATAACTCCTTCTGGATATCCTAGTGTCTTTGTATCTAAATAATGGAATTTTAATTTTGATTTTTCTTCACAAACTAATCTTACACTATTTAACGTTCCAGAAAGTTTTGTTGATACACATACAACCATTACATCTGTATAACCATCTTCAATAAGCTTGTCTAATACCTTCTCTGTGTTATCTAAGTCTGGTAATGATGTTTTTGGTATCTCATTTTTTAAATTTGCATACAATTCGTTAGATGTAATAGTTATTTTATCTAACACCTCTTTGTCTTTATATATAATTCTAATTGGTAACATATTTATATTATGTTCCTTTATTGTTTCTAATGATAAATCACAACTGCTATCCGTTAATATTGCTATCTTTCTCAAAATTAAAACCCCCTCGTCTTTCATTAACTAAATGATAACATAATGTTCATACTTTATCAATATTATTTTTATATTTTTTATTTTATTTTTTTAATTTTATTTAATTTAACATAAAAATAGATGTAAAAAAGTATATAAAAAGACGTGATTTAAAAAAATCACGTCTTTTTATATACTTTTGTTATTTAGTTATTTTTAATAATATTGAATCTAATTCATCATTAATTTTAAAATACCCCTCATCATAAAAACTTGAATAATTAAAATTTATTCCATCATCACTTATTAGACTTGAATTTTTAAGATACATAGGTGCTTTGTTTAATGTTATTTTTCCAGTGCTATACATAAATATACTTTTTCTCATAGCTAAAAACTGATAAAAAATACGTGTCCATACATTTCCATTTATATTTATATCTCCATTGTTTATAAGAGCATATCCATTTTGAACCTTTACTAATATCCCAATGTAATTTTTTAAATTTATCTTACCTAAATCATTTTTATCTATTCTTACTACGGTTCCTGTTTTATTAAATAAAATCATATCAGTTCTATTTAAACTTTCCTCATAATAATCTAAATTATCTTTTGACCATGAAAATTTAAACCATCCTATAATAGGTTCTCCACCTTGATTTAAGTTAAGAGTTCCCTTTCCTAATGCTAAATCTAAGCCTTTTATTTTAGGTACATTTTCTAAATTTCCTACATTATCTATCGAATAATCATTTCCACCTAAATTATTCCACGCCATATTATTTAAATATGCACTATTGTATCCATTTGCAGCCTTTATATTAGCATATGTATTGTTTAAATAAAATTTCGTATCTATCTCATACCAACTAGAGTAACCTAGTATGTTTACACCATTAGAGAAAGTTGTTAATGATGAATTATTTTTTATAAAATTATTTACCTTTCTTATAATTTTATCTCCCTTAAATGTTAATGCTAGACTTCCAGTCATACTGTAGCTTACATTTTCATAAACTGTGCTACCTGTTATTTTATACACTTCATTTTGAAGCTTTTCTATTACCACATTTCCAGTAGTCCCAAACATATTATAATTCAAGCTTTTTACTGTTCCTACCGCCTCTTCTTTATACTCTTTATTATTTTTAAGTATATTGTTTTCACCAAAGCTTATCTCTGACTTTAAAATTGCATTTGCATTTGATTTATTATACAAATTAACATCTATCTTTTGGCTATTCATAACAAAATACATTATCCCAGTTCCAACTATTAATAAGACTGTACTTATCATTAACACCCATATTAAGGCTATTCCCTCTTTTTTCTTTTTCATTTTATCACCTATTGCTATTTTCTATAACCGCATAGTTTTGATTTAAATTATCTAATTGAAATATAAAATTAAACTCTTCTTCCATTCCATTATCATTAATAAAACCATTTAAGCTTAAAAGTTTATCTTCTAAAAGATAATTATATTTTACATTTTCTAAATTTGTAGCCACCTTTACCTTACTACTGTAAGATAAAAGTTTTTGATGTCCGTCCTTACTTGTTTCAATACTTCCATTTAAAAATTCATATATTACTGTTTTATTAGCTTCTTTTTCTTCACCTAAATAAAAATTTTCATTTTTACTATTTACTCCACTAACATATAAAATAGCATTTTTACCATTTTCTGAATCTACATATCCATTAGTTGGATTCTCTATAGTTGATACACTATTTTTTTGAGAAAATATATTTTGGAGTTTTTCATAATTTTGAACATAATTATTTTGAAGCTCTGTTTTTAATTTTGTCTTATTATTTACCGTATTTGCACTAAAATATAAACTAAATACAACTGATAGAATAACTGTAGTTATTGCAAGTGCTGCCATTGTTTCTACTAGGGTAAAACCTTTCTTTTTCATTCTATTGTTCTCCCCCCTGTAAGTTTATACATTGTATTAATAGACTTAAATTATCTAACCTTCCATTCTTCTTTGCATATTCTATTGGATTGTTTGACCTTTTTGTATAAGCTTTTCCTTCTTTTAATGTGTATAATTTTATATTTACCTCATAATAATTTTTTTCTTTTTCTACAGTATTCAAAGCTAGTATATAATTTATTTTTCCATTTGTATTATTAAAAAATCTAGTTTCTCCATTCATATTTCTATTTAAAACATTTACTAAACTTAAAAGATTGCTTCCTTGTATAACTATATTTTTATTTAATAAATTTTCCTCAAAATAGTTTGAATTTCTTTCTGCATATAAGAAATTTTCAATACCTTGTATAGTAGTAGCCTTTTTTATAGTTTGAAAGTTTTCATTTGAGACATTGTTTCCTGTCATAATATAAGTGTATACTCCTAAAAGTAATATACTTAAGATAGCAAGTGCTGCCATTGTTTCTACCAATGTAAATCCACGTTTCTTACTACTCATTTTCATTCCCTTTTGTATTAAGTGCAAAATAATTTAAACTAATATCTCCACTATAATCCTTCACGCCTTTATTTATATTTACTTCCTTTACCTGTAGCTTTCTATTATTTTCCTCTAACAACTTAACAAATTCTAAAATATTTTCATAGTTTCCTGAAACGCTTATATTTGCTCCATATATATTTAAACTACCATCTTCACTTTTTCCATCCTTTGTAAATGAAGTTTTTATCATTTTCACACCACTACCCTTTTCCATATTAATAATGCTATTTAGCAATGTGACTTGCTCTTCACTTTTGGGTACTTCATTTTTTAAATTTGCCAACTTTTCATTTGCATAATAAATATCTTTTGCCACTTTATCACTTTTCCCACTTTTAACTAATAAGCTATCTTTCTGCATTTCTAAATTTTTAATATTTTTTTCTGCATTAATTCTACCTTTTTCTATTGGGCTTAATGCTCCTATATAAAAAATCAAAAATAAAAATAACACTACACTTATAGTTAATATTATTTTTTCTCTTAATGATAAATCTATTAAATAGGTTATATAACCCCTTCTCTTAGTTTTCATCATTTCCTCCACTTAAACTAATAGTAAAGTTATATTCATTACTATTATCTTTTCCCTTAGTTACATTTATAAGATTTAATTCTACATTCTTATATAATTTATTCTGCTTTAAATTTTGCATAAATACAGATATAAGATTTTCTTCCTTTGTTGTTCCTTCTATATTTATAATACCTTTATTAAATAAAACATTCTTCATCTCTATGCCTTCTACATCTGCTTCATTTATTCCATTTAAATATTTATAACTATCAAAACTCTTTATACTATTTTCTAAAGTTTTTATTTTTTCATTTTTTTCATTTAAGCTACTGTTTAAATTACTATTTAAATCTCCTGTATCTAAATTATTTACTTCTGTTTGTATAGTAGCTTCTGTATTTTTTATTTTATGTAGCTTTAAAGCTTCATTTGCTGTGTATATACAAAGTATGACTGCAACTACTATTATTATTGATGATAATATTATTATATCTTTATTTTTTTCTTCCCTTTTTAAACCTTTAGGATTTAAATTAATGCTTTTCTTCATACTTATCTCCTTAGTAATAATCCATAAAGTGAAAGATATTTAAACTCCTCTTCATTTTGAAGTCTAACTTTCATTCCTAAATCCATTGGACTTTCAATATATCTTACCTTTATACTTAAATACTCCTCTACATACTTACATATCTTTTCTTCTAATTTCACCTTTGAAAATACTAATATCTCAGCTATATTATTACTTCCTCTTCCTGCATTATAAAATCTCATTGTTTTTGAAACTAAATCTAGAAAGTTATTTATAAGTTCTAAAATTCTTGGATTATTTTCTTTTAACTTCTTTAAATACTCATCTTCCTTCCCAATCTTTTTTAAAAACATTTCATAATCTATATTTTCATATTCTAATATACCTTTAAGTTCTTTTAGTATATTATTAATTCCAAAAGGAATAGTTCTCTCAAGCTTTAAAATACCATTGTTCGCAATAGATATATTACTAAAATTATTACCTAAATAAAGCATTGTAATATTTCTATTATCATAATTTACATTACTATTTATTAAAATCTTATTTAATGTGTTTGTTAAAACATCTATTTTATCTACTTCTTTTCCTAGGCTTTCTGCTACCTCTACTAAAAGGTCAATCTTTTTCCTTGAACATCCTACAATTAATACTTCACATTTTACTATTTTCCCATAATCATTCTTTATTTCTCTTATAACTTCATAATCTAAATAATATTCTTCTCTATTTTCTATAAGCTCATCTATCTCAAATTGTATATTTTTATGAAACTGGTTATTTTTCATATAAGGAACTTCTATATTTCTTGTTATTATATCTCCTCCAAAAACTACAAATGAAATATATTTTAAATTTATATTATGCTTTCCAAAATACAAATTTAAAATATCAACTATCCCTTCTACATTTTTAATATATCCTTCAACACATAGCCCTTCTTTTAATTCTACGCTTCCCTCAAAATCTATTTTTTCTTTATTTCCAACTAAAATATCTATAGCTTTTTCCTGAATTTCCAAAACTATATTCTTTCGTTCCCTAAACAACATTTAAAATTTACCTCCTTTAAAATAAAGCTAAATACCACCCTAATAGAATATTTCCATACATTAAACTTATAAAAGTTCCTATGGCTATAAATGGAACAAACGGAATCCTTTTACCTCTAATTCCCTTTAAAATATATCCCATACTAAAAATCCCACCAAGTATTATTGAAATAAATATACTTACTAAAACCTTTTCTGGTGTCATATATAAGGATATCATTATAAATATCTCTAAATCACCAAGACCAAACCCATCAAACCTTTTACTAATAATATAAATAACTCCAATTATAAAAATAGGAATTCCTATTGATATTAATATATTTAATATATTATTTCCTTCATACATGCTAATAAATGAAAAAATTATTCCTCCCACTATTCCAACTAAAGAAACCTTAAAGTATACTTCTTTAGTTTTAAAATCTATAGCCCCTGAGATTATTATTATAGACATTAAAAACATATATTTTATTGTTTCTAAACTAAATCCAAACCTTAGAAATATTAAAAGATAAGTTATACCAGTCACTAATTCAATTAATGGATACTGAACACTTATCTTTCTTTTACATTTCATACACTTTCCTCTTAAAAATATCCAACTAAATATTGGAACAAGTTCATACCCCTTTAAAGTTCTATTGCAACTAGTACAATGTGACCTTCCCTTTACTATTCCTTCTTCTATTGGAATTCTGTATATGCATACGTTAAAAAAACTTCCAAATATTGATCCTATGAAAAATACAAATATATCCGAAATCAAATATATATTTTGAATCATAATTTTTCTCCTTAAAAATATAGCCCTAGAAAAGATATAATATCTTTTCTAAGAGCTTTTAAACTTTAACGTGGTGATATTCCTGTTGGTACTACTACAGATCCATCTTGATTAAACTTCACGCTATCTTTACTTTCATTCATAATTGCTGATAATTGAGTCATTGTATAAGTTCCTGGAATAACTGTATCATTTGGTGCTTTTGTAAATAATTTTGCTGGTACCTTTGATACTTGTAAGCTATCAAATTGAGTTTTATCTGTAACTCCTTGTAATGATCCATCTGTATATGCTGCTGTTGCTGCATTATAGATAGTTGCTGCTTCTGTTTGTGCTGCTACTGATTTAGCATTATCAATGTATTTTATTACATTTGGTACTGCTATTGCTGCAAGAACTGCAAGTATTGCAATTACTGCTATAAGTTCAACTAATGTGAACCCTTTTTTCTTTTTGTTTTTCATTTCTATTTTCTCCTTTGTGTGTATCTTTATTTATCAAAAGATATGAAATCTTTTAATTTCAGTTATTATTTATATTAATTTCCTATTGCATTATACATAGAAAATATAGGCAACATAATTGAAACAATAATAAATCCTATTAGTAATGATAGTATTATTATCATTATTGGCTCTATAAGCTTTGTTAATCTATCTAACTTAAAGTTTGCTTCTATCTCATAATAAGCAGTTGATTTTCTTAAAATCTTATCTAATGAACCAGATTTTTCGCCAACCTTTATAGTTTTTATCATCATACTCGGTAAAATATTATAAAATTCTAATGCTTCCCCAATAGTTCCACCTTTATTTATAATCTCTCTTCCTTCTAATAATTTTTCTTTAAAATAAGTATTTCCTATAACATTTGCAGTTACTTCAAAGCATCTTATTACACTTACACCTCCACCAAATAAGGCTCCAAAAGTTCTTGAAAACCTTGCTGTTAAAAGAAGTGTTGTTATCTTACCAAAAAATCTTGATTTTAAAATATATTTATCTCTCATATATTTATACTTATATGATTTATTTAAAATTAATTTTTTAAATAAAATTAATATTACAATTGCAATAATTATAATTAGACAATTATTTTCTATAAATCCACTTATACTGATAACTATTTTTGTTGGAAGAGGAAGATTTCCTTTTGCTTCTATTAAATTAGATACAAGCATTGGCACTATATATACTGCTAAAAATCCTACCACTATAAGTGAGAAAAAAATTAAAAACTTAGGATATAATACTGCATTTTTTACTTTTTTATTTTGTTCAAATTGCTTTGTATAATAATCCCCAAGTTCCTCCATAATGTCATCTAAATTTCCTGTTTCTTCACCTACACTTACCATACTCCATAAAAGATTTGGGATTTCCTTATGTTTTTTTAAAGCTTCTGATAAAAGCTTTCCACCTTTTACATCAACATAAACTGCTTCCATAATAATGCCCAGCTTTTTAGAGCCTCCTCCATCTTTCACCATTTCAAGTGTTTCTAAAATGCTTACACCAGCTTTTAATGAAAAAGACATCTCTCTACATACATTTGCATAATTTGAATCTTCAACTTTCTTTAGTTCACCTAAATCTATATTTAATCCCTTAGATTCTCTATATACATTTGTTACATAATATCCTTTATTTTTCAGACTTCTTCTTAGCTCTATCTCATTTTCAGCTTTTATCTTTCCTTTTATCTTTTTTCCATCTAAACTTTTTGCTTCATACTTAAATAAAATCATCTTTTATCTATCCTTTTATTAAAGTTGCACTTAAAACTTCACTTAAACTTGTTTTTCCTTCTTTAACTAATCTACATCCACTTTGGAACAAAGTTTTAAATCCCTTTTCCTTTGCATTATTAAAAATAGTATTACTATCCTTTTTCAAGTTTATAAGCTCCTTTATTTCTTCATCTATTTCTAAAATCTCAAATAAAGCACTTCGCCCTCTATAGCCTGTTCCATTACATTTTAAACATCCTTTAGGCTCATATATTTTTATATCTTCAAAGTCTGATGCTTTTAAAATCTTTCTTTCAGCCTCTGTTATATTATGTGAACTCTTACATTCATCACAAAGATTCCTAACGAGCCTTTGACTTATAACTCCTCCTAATGAAGCTCCTATAAGATATTCGCTTATTCCCATGTCCATCAAACGAACAATTACTCCTATAGAATCATTAGTATGAAGTGTACTTAAAACTAAGTGCCCTGTTATAGCAGCTCTTATTGCCATAATTGCTGCATCACTTTCTCTAAGTTCTCCTACCATAATTACATCTGGACTTTGCCTTAAAATAGCTTTTAGTCCTGCTTCAAAGCTTAAATTTGCTTTTTTATTTACATTTACTTGAACAAGTCCATCTAATGTATACTCAACAGGATCTTCAATAGTTATAATATTTTTTTCTTCAATATCCATATCACTTAAAATCGAATATAAAGTTGATGTTTTTCCACTTCCTGTAGGCCCTGTAACTAAGACCATTCCATAAGGATTATTAACTATTCTTTTTACTTTTTTTAATTCATCTTCTCTAAGCCCTAAATTATTTATATTTAAATCAAAAGCTTTTTTATCTAAAATCCTTATTACTATATTTTCACCGTTTATAGATGGCAATATTGATACCCTTAAATCAATTTCTCTATTATCAATGTTTATTACTATCTTTCCATCCTGAGGCACTCTTTTTTCCGCTATATCCATACCACCTAGAAGTTTTATCCTTGTTATCATTGAATTAAATGGCTCTTTTGGAGCTTCAAATTGTTTTTTAAGTCGTCCATCTATTCTATATCTAATTATTATTTTATTTTTTTGCGGCTCTATATGTATATCACTTGCTTTATTTCTAACTGCATTTTCTATAATAGTATCAATAAGCTTTATTGCTGGTGATTTTTCTTCTTTTTCTAAGGATTCCTCAAATATCTTTTCTTTTTCCTTAGACTCCATTTTAAGAGCTGCATCCTCCATATATTTTTTAGAATAATACTTTGATATTGCTTCTCTTATCTCTCTTTTAGGTGCTATTCTTATATCTAACTTATAACCAGTTGAAATAGATACATCTTCCTCTGCAAAAATGTTTAACGGGTCTGCCATTGCAAGAACAAGTTTTTCACCTTCGAATTTAATTGGTATAACATCATACTTTTTAGCTAAAGATTCACTTATGCTAAATACAGCCTCCACATCAAATTCTATATTTTCTAAATAAGCTCTACTTATTCCAAGTTGAACTTCTAATATTTTCAATAAAGTATCTTCTTCTATCAAATTTCTTGCTACAAAAATTTCACCTAATCTCTTACCAGTTTCCTTTTGATACTTTATAGCCTCTTCTACATCTTTTTCACTTATGTACCCAAGTTCAACTAATAAATCACCTAGTCTTTTTTTCATCCTCATCTCTTATCACCACTTAAAAATAAAATTTTACCAAAGCCCATTATACGCTAAGTTTTTGTCTTAAATTTACTTTTCAAAATAAATTGCCAATTTATTTACAATCTATTAATTTATTGTACTGTTAATTGAATTTTACTAAATAAATACTACTGTCTATCACTAAAATATATAATATTTATATATTTTGGTGTTCAGGTTTAGTTTACTCTTTATTTTTCAAATAAAAAAACTCGCCTAAGCGAGTTTAAATATATTTTTAAATTACCAAGCAAGTATTTCTACTCCTGTTTCTGTTACTAATACAGTATGTTCCCATTGAGCTGAAAGAGAACCATCTTCAGTAAGTGCTGTCCAATCATTATCTGCATCTACAAACACTTCAAATCCACCTTCATTTATCATAGGCTCTATTGTAAATATCATTCCTGGAACTAAAACCATTCCCTCACCTTTATTTCCTATGTGAGCTACAAATGGATCTTCATGGAATTTAAGTCCTACTCCATGTCCTCCAAAATCTCTTACAACAGTGTATCCATTTTCATGAGCATAGCTTCCTACAGCTTCACCAATATCACCTAAGAATCCCCAAGGTTTTACTGCTTCCACTCCTCTTTTTAAACACTCCCTTGCTACATCAACTAACTTTTGAGCTTCATCAGTAGTTTTACCACCAACAACATACATTCTTGATGCATCTGAGAAATATCCATCCTTTATAGTAGAAACATCTACATTTACTATATCTCCATCTTTAAGAATAACATTATCTTCTGGGATACCATGACATACCTCATCATTTATAGATACACATACACTTTTAGGAAAACCATCATAATTAAGTGGTGCTGGAATAGCTCCATGAGACGTTGTATAATCATACACTATCTTATCAATATCATTCGTAGACATCCCTGCTTTAATATTTTCTGAAACTAAATCAAGTACACCATTATTTATCGTAGCACTCTTCTTAATCATTTCAATTTGTTCTTTATTCTTAACTAAATTACGGTCTGGCATAATGCATCCACTTCTTTTCATGAACTCATACTTTTCATCAAATTCCATGTGACATTTCTTATATTTCTTTCCGCTTCCACACCAGCAATCATCATTTCTATTTATCTTCATTAAATTTCTTCCTCTTTTCTTAAAATCATTCTCTACTCATTATATTCTTAAACTTAAATTTTTTCAAAGATTTTAAAAATTAGTTTACTATAAATCATCCAATCTATCCTAAGTTAATTTTTCTATTATCTCTTTGTGCTCTGGATACATTTCTAAAAGTTCCTTTCTTTCAAACAACTTAAAATCCTCAAAAGTAAATGCAGGTGCAACCATGCATCCAACTAAAGAAAACCCTTCCTTGTTCATAGCAGAACCAAAAATATATCCCTTAGGCACTAGCACCTGTGGACTCTCACCTTTTTCAATATCAAGCCCCAACTGTTTAGTTATAAGTTCACCACTTGGTGAAATCATATAAATAGTTAATGCCTCACCATCATGGTAATACCACATTTCATCAGCAGTTAATCTATGAAAATGAGATACCTCACCTGTTCTTAAAAGAAAATATATACTGCTATATAACTTTTTATCTTCATTAAAATTATCCTCAGATAAAACAGTTTCCTTATAATATCCTCCCTCAACATGTGCAATCATCTCTAGTTTTTCTATATAATAATTTGAATCCTTCATCCTTTGCCTCCTATTTAAAACATTTTACCTATATTATCTCACATATAAGTAAAACCTCAATATTCTTTTATTTATTATAGCTTATTTTATAAATAAAATTACTTATAATATGCTTCACCACACCGCAAGTAAAAAAGCTTAGACTTTCACATATACAATATAATTAATATTATTTCAAATTTGCTCTTTCATGAAGTTACATTTCTCGGATGCATACTTTCACAGCATAGTATCTACCTATGCTGGGCGTACAATAATCCAGCTCTAACTAAAATACAATCTCCTGCTCTAATTTTATATTATTCTCAATCATAAACTGAAGCACCTCATGATATTCTTTAAAGTTTTCATCCCTAAGCATTTTTTCTATTTCCTTCTTGTCATAAAGTTTTAACTCGTTGCCATAATCAATATTATTCATTAATATATCAATATCCATATTAAGAGGAATAAATGGTATGCCTGTTTTTCTTCTAAGATGATTTAAAATCTTAAAGCCACCAACATCAATATCACCACAATGATAATATTCTATTTCCCTATTAATCTCATAAATTTTTAGTAATAATTTTTGTCTTACAGTATTATGGTAACCTCCAAGATAAATTGTTCCATTAGCCTCTTTATAATTATTAAAAGATGTTAAATTTTCAATAGTTACTAATTTATTTGATCTTACCTTTATTCCCTTAATGTTTTCAATATCTTCAGAACTTAATGCAATACCACCTTTAAAGTCTAATACATCTATAGTAGAATTCTCCATTTTCATTTCTATATCACCTTTAAAATGAACATAGGTATAGTTTTTTAAAATATTATATTCTTCTATAGTCCATTCCTTTGAAAAGTCTCCAATTATTTTAATGACTTTTCCTTCTATAGCTTCATATCTTTTAGAATTTCCATAAACTCTTATAGAAAATGTTCTCCTAAAGATTTCATAATTTTGCGCTAAGACCTCTTTAACACCCTTTATAATATCTTTACATTCATTTAAATCATCTATATCAAGGTATTTTTTAATTGACTTATTACTTTCTATCATTTCAAAGGCGAATTTTGAAAACTCTCCAAGACAATCTTCCCTTTTAACATTTTCCTGTAAAAGCTCTAATACCTTTCCTTCTTTATTTTTCTTTTCTTTCCTACCTAAATATTTATATATTGACGGAGTATTTTCTTCTCTTAACTCCACTTTTAAAATATTATGATTACTAAACCCTTTGCCCCAATGTATTTTTATAAAATCTTCATTTTCTAATTGCTCACAGGATATATCAACCTCTTTTTTCTTAGTAGCATCATATTCATCATAATAATCACTTATATTATTTTCACTAAACTGAAAATATATCTTTCTATTTGATGCTCCATCCGCTTTGTACCCTTGACTATTTTCATACTTATCTAGAAGCTTACCAAGTATTAATTTCTTATAGTTCATCCTGTTTCAACTCCTCTATCACACTAAACTTTCCAACTTTCATTGCTAATAATGTTGTATTAACATATGGTGCAATTGCCTCTATCTTTTGTGGCGGTGATGCTATTATTACTTGTAGTTCTAGATTTTTAAAGAATTCCATCATAGCAACTATTCTTGCATCATCCATTTTGTCAAAGGCTTCATCAAAGAGTATTAAACCAATAGTTTCTCTGCCTGTTGACGACTTATATAATTGTAAAAATGATGCAGCTATTACAACATAGTAAGGAGTTTGTGTTTCTCCCCCACTTTTTTCTCTACTTACCTTTGAAAATAATGCATGGGATCCATCCCTATAATTTATCTTTATATCATAGTCCATGTAATTTCTATAATCAGTAAATTTTCTAAGTTCTGCTTCACTATTACCATCATCTAAAGTTAACTTTTCAAATAACTCATCTAAAAGTTCCTTATATTTTGACTGATACATTTCAGTAAATAGATTAAATCCATCTGCTATATTTTCTTCATCCATAACCATATCGTGATATTTATTTAACTCATTACTCTTGCTTATTTTAAATTCATAGGCCTCATTTCCAAAGAAGATGCCTTTAAGCCCCCTGTCTAACTCTTTAAATTCAGCCTTTGCACTATCTATATTCGCCTTAAGCTTTGCTATAAAATGATGCTTAAACTCTTCTTCTGCATTTCTTTTTGCATCCTTTACTTTTTCTTCATATTCTATTACCTTACTTTTTTCTAAATCATCTAAGGCTGCTAAGAATTTATTTATACCACCTACGCCTATTTCTGCGCCTAGGGAATATGCATTGTTATACTCCCTCATTTTATCCTTTAAATCTTCTTCTGTATTTTTAATCCTTGTAACAGTACCTGCTCTAGTATTATTAAAATTATAAATAATATCTCCTAAGCTTTTAGCTGCTCTTTCCTTACCTAATTTTTCTTCTCCCTCAATGGCTAGCTCTTCTATTTCTTCTTTGTATTTATGACTTTGAATTCTTTTTGCTTTAATAGAACTTTCAATATCATTTATATCTCTTTCCACTATACTGATATTTGTACCGATTTCAACTCTAGAGTCGTTTAACTTTCTTAACTTATCAGCATAATTTTTTAGTTCTTTATCTATCTCATCTATCTTTAGTTTAAGCTCCATGAAACTTGAATTTTTAATAAACTCTTTTCTTTCCGCTTCCTTCTTTTCTAAATCAATCTTGTTTTCATAAAGCTTTTTTAGTATTCCTTGCTTATCCTTTAAACTTTCTATTTTAAGCCCGCTTAAAGCATTGATATAACCTTCTACACCACTTATTTCATTGTTTTTACCCTTTAATTTTCCTGTTAATATTTCATAATTATTTTCTTCTGATTCAAGCTGCACCTTGTAGGCCTCAGATCCTATATATGGTGTACCATGAATTTTAGGATCTATTGCTCTTGCTACATTATTTTTATATACCATGCAAGTTGGTGTTATTGATGTTTTATAGTTTTTTAATTCCTCAACATTCTCACATCTAATTACCTTACCTAATATAAAGTTAATAAACCTCTTGGCCTCCTTACTCTTTGATATAACAATATCTGCTAAGGAGTTTTCTTCACATTTATCATACTTTTCAAGACCTGCTACATTTATTATTCCTACATTATATATGTTGCTTTTCTTTCTATATCTTTCATATATCCTTAAAACTCTATCGAACTCATTTTTCTCAACTAAAAAGTAAAACCTTTGGGTATTTAAGTAACCTTCAATTGCATTAGTCCATATAGGATCTGTTATTTCTAGAATCTCACAAATTATTTTAGGATTTATTTTTTTGCCATTCTTTTGACTTTCTTCTATTATAATTTCCTTTAACTCCCTAACCCCTTGAGGATATTGTAGATTTCTTTTCTTTAATTCATTGATTTTTGTTTTACTTTCATCTAACTGATACTTTAATTCTTTTTGCTCTAATAATAAAGTTGCTTTTTTCTCCCTTAAATCTTCATCTTTCCTATTTGTGTAACTTTCCATTTCATTTGATTTAACTACAAACTCATCTAAATTTTCGTGTGTTAAATTTCTTAAAGCCTCAAAATACTTCTTATAAACTCCGTCCTCATCATAATTGATCCCTAGTAATTTAAAATTATTTTTTTGAGCTTCTAAAAGTTTTTTAAAATCATCTTTCTCCCTAACTAGCTCTTTATGTTTCTCTTTTAATTCATTTATTTTGACCTCTAATCCCATTACTGATTGATAATCTCCGTCAGATTTTAAGTCTACTACTATATTCGATTTAAGTTCTTCTTTATCACCTTTGGATTTTTCTACTTTATAGAATTTTTCCTCTACAGTTTTAAGTTTTAATCTATGCTTTTCTAGATTTTTTTTAAAATTGTCTAAATCAAATAATAGCTTCTCTTCTTCAGATCTCAAAATAATATATCCTTGTAACTTTTCATTTTTTATATGGTTTTGATATTGATTATACAAATCTTTCATATCTTCTAATTTAGAAATCTTTAATTTAACCTCTTCTAATAATTCCTCAAACTCCCTATACGTTCTTATATTTTGGCGTAAATCATCTATATTAACTTCTTTTTCATCTAATATATAAGAATATACAAACTCCTTTACATTTCCTATAGGTTTAAACGCTAATGCCTTTGGTAATAACTCAAAGAACTTTTTATTAAAATTCCCTAATCTATTTGTAAAGTCTTCCTTTGCCTGTGTTGGATTGTTAAAACTTTGAATTTTCAAATCTCTTCCATATACTTTGAATTTAAAAATATCTTTTGGAGTATTATTCTTTTCTAAAAACTCTATACCATCTATTTTTTGCCCTTCTATTCTATAAAAAAATGATTTTGATGAAGTTTCTGAAGCAGAATCAATAACTACTCCCATAACCGAATACTCTCTTTTTCTTTCCTCATAAAATTCTAACGCTACATGGGTAGTTACATTTCCTGTTCTTTCAAAGGCTTTTTCTTCCTTACCTGTTTTATACCTAACATATCCCTCTAGGTTTCTTTTCGATGAATCATTTGCAGCTTTATTAAAGTTCCTTTTATCACAAGTTAAAACATATTGAATTGCATCTAATATAGTTGATTTTCCTGCACCATTTTCTCCTGAAAGCATTACTGAATTATGTATATGAATTGTTTCATTTTGAAATGCATGCCAATTTACAAGCCTAAGCCCCGTCAACTTCTTCATTATCTTCACCAGCCTTTCCATTATAGCTTTGTAGCCTTTCATATATAGTATCTATATTCCCGCTTCTTACTACCATTTGAATTGTAGGATAAATAATTACTCTTGCATCACCGGCTGTAACGTCTCTATCAAGAGTTTCTATAATATTAAATTTCTTTAGTCTTTGTAAGGTATTTCTAAGCTGTGTTTTATCCATTTGTTTATCTCTGAACCCTAATGCTATAAACTTATTGTGAAGCTCATCAACCTCTATTAATACATGTTTACTTAATGTAATCTCTTCCATTTTTTCTTGATAAAGTATTCTAAATATCAACAAGGTAATACTTTCAATAAGATTAAAATTCAACTTGTTTGTTCCAAATTTATTTATTAAATGAGCAACCTTTAATGTCTTATTTACTTCAATCTCAAACCCTAAAATTTCCAAATATTCATTTATAGCTTCCGTATTATTTTCTATAAAATAGTAATCCTTTTTATTGTTTTCCTTATGTTTTGTAATTAAAGAATGGCTTAAAAGTATATTGCATACTCTTTTAAATTCCTCTTTTTCCCTAGAATTCAGTTCCTCAACTCTCACTTTTATTCCTCCAAATCTCAAAATCCCTATATGAATACCCACTTTTACAAACTACTGTATCTTTTCTTTCTATATTGTATTTTGTAAAGCTACTATTTCCATAGATCCTTATATAAATTAGCTTCACATATTCCTCTATTGTATTTATTTTTATTTCACTAGCATTTATTTTTTCTCTATTGCCTAAGATTTCATTTACTATTTCATTAATCTTTTTAGGAGAATACCTTTTTTCTTGATTTTTCTTAAACTCCCTCAGCCTATTCCCCCTATCTTCCTCTGAAATATTAGACACTTCTAAACTCTCTGGCTTAAATGATTTCTTTCCTTCAGCCATTACATATAGTGAAGTTTCATCACAATACCCAAATGTATCTATTGTAAAAATATCACTTAACTCTTCTAAGTAGTCCCCTGACAAATTAAGTTCAAGCTCCTTATACTTTAAGCATGTATATTCTAATATATTTTTAAGAAGCCCCACTGTATCCTTTGAATTATTAAGTAGGAATTTTGCCCTAGTTACAGATGCTCTAATATATTTTGAATTTTTAGCATCAATTTCAGCAATAATATCATCCATATCATTAAATGCATTTATAACTTTAGTTATTATATTGCATACCTCTTCCCTTGCCTCTTCTTCTTTTACTTCCTCATCCTCATTTTTATAAAAGATTGCTGCTTCCATCAAAAACTCCTTATTATTTAATAGACCTTGTAGTGATTCTATAATTCTTGGACGATATCTAGATACATTTTCTGAAGTTTTTAGTCTATGATATGCCTTATCTAAAATATCCTGTGTGTATCTCCCAAATAGTTCTTCTAGTATATCCTCTGGTGTCATTTTTTTTGTTATGTTATCCATATACTTTTTTATATTAGCATTAAGAGTTTTTAAAGCACTCATTATACCTCTTGTATTTTCATGAACCTGTTTTATTATTATCCCTGCATTTTGCTTTTCTTTTGTGGTAAGTAGGGTATAAATAGTAATTATATTACCTTGATACTCTAGCTTTTCTTTTTGTATTATCTTTAATAGAGCCTCTATTACAGTTATTGAATAATCATTGAAGTTTATTATCTTTTTATAATCGCTAGTTGTTTCAGTATAAATCCAACTATACTCCTCTAACTTTCTAATTAATATGTTTGCTTTGTCTCTATTGCTATTCCCCTGCTCCTCATCTTCTGTTTCTAAATCTATTGAATCTGAGTATAAATAGTCTTCTATCTCTGATATGAATATCTCTTTTTCTGCTCCATAGGACAATCCACTTTCTACAAGACTATATAGTAAGGATATAATTTTTATGTAAACCTTTTTATTTTTACTAGCTAGGGGAATAAAAAACTGTTCTGGTATACTGCTAAATATATCTATGTCTTTCACTAATATTTCTCCTATAATATGTTTATTTGTATTTATTATAACATTTTATTTAATATTTTACATTTTTCTTTACTGGAAATATGTTTTTATTTTTATGATATGCAATTTGAGTATATAAAGGATTTTTGCACCGAAAATATATTATATTTATAAGACTTTTATAATCATTCCTATTGTTAGTTTGACCTTTTTACTTTTCTTCTGTACCATTATCCATATTTCTAGTATTTATATTAATTCTAAAATACCTTCTAATAGCAACTGTGCTTTAACTATAGAAAATCCAATTTTACTATATTAAGAAAGATATATTTTCTTATTAGAAATTATCAAAGTTCTAATATCCCCAAATTTAATTCCTTATCTTTATTCTTATTTATTTGCCTAAAATTTACTTACATTTACTATAATTAATAACATACTTAATATCATTATCTTAACTTAAAAATTCTAACATGGCTCCTTTGATTTTGATTCTCCAGATATACCCTTCTCCGTACCGTAACCTACGGAGCACGTTTTTTATATCACTATATATTATCTCTTGTACTTATAAATGATTTATTTTTTTCCTCATAAATATCCATTAACTTTTGTATACGACTAATAAGCTCCTTATCTATCCATCCACTTCTATCTAATGATTTTGCTTTAAATTCCCTATGTTCCAATGTTGATTCTAATACCCTAATATTTGAAATTCTTGATAATTTAAATACTCTAAAATCTTCTCTTAAAATACAATATCCTTGTAAATACCAATTATTATCTTTCAATATTAACTTATATGGCTCTATATGACGATTAGATTTATTTCTATTAGGACCATAGTATTCAAAAGATAAATGTATTTTACTACTATACTATCTAATTCTACTGAGCACATTAGATGTACTGGTGCCATTATTAGAAAAAGTGATTTAACAATTTTTTACTTAAAAGATGAATTCATAAATAAAATACCTGCTTATGAAATTACTATAAATGAAGTTGGAAATTATTTATCTCTTTATGAAATTCACTTTAATGAAGTTACCTTTACATTAAATTGTAATAAAAGTAAAATTTTAACTTTATAACACAACTAAATCCAAAGATATAGTAACTATCTTTGGATTATTTTATATTAGTTATAAAATACTACGCTTCACATTATACTCATTGCTTTCCTCTAATGCTTGAGACATTTTCCCACCCAAATACCCTCCTACACCACCTATTCCTACTACCCCTATGTTTTTCACTTTTACTCCTTCTCAAAATATGAATAGAATTTACATCATATAATTCATTCTCAATGTCCTAACATATAGTAATTTTCTTCACAGACCTATCCATCTTTTCTATAATATCATCAATGCCAGTTATATTCTTTTAACTTAATTACACCTATTCCTAATATTTCATTACATTTATTTTTTTCTTTTGCTTCTTTCAATATATTACACATATTTAAAAATTCATTTTCTCTATCATTAGGTATTTTTAAATCACAGTTATATGTTTCTAACATTTCTTCTTGAGTTACTATTTTGAACTCTCCATCTTTGTATATATTAAATAATAATTTATTACACTTTTCGTTATTAAACTTTTCCCACATTCCCTCTGAAGATATGAGAAATCCTCTTTCAAAGACAGATAACGTTGTATATCCCATTGACATTGCCTCATATAAATTTTTATTGTTGTAATTAAAGTCCTCTAGTTTATCTGATAAATATGATAGACAACAATCTCTATTTGATAAGTATGCAAAATATTTACCTTTAGCATTTCCATCAAAAGGATTCTCCCCACCTTCCTTAGGATAATTCGTAAAAATACCCATTTATACCTCCTCTAAATTTTAATTTTATCTTATACAGTTACAAGGAAACTTATTAGAAATATCTCTTGTTGCAGTTACTGATGCACCTTTTATAAATTTGCAGCTTGATGAATTATGATAGTATCTATTACCTGCTGCTACATAATATGTTTTTCCATTTGAACTTTGTGTATTATTCGAAGGCTTTTTATTTGCAGCTTCTTGCTGTTTTTTTAATTCTTCTTTTTCTCTCTTTTCTCTCTTTTCTCTCTCAATTCTTTCTCTTTCTGCTCGTTCTTTTTCCTGTTCAGCTCTTTTTCTTTGTTCTTCAAGTTTTCTTTCTTTTTCAAGCCTTTTTTTCTCTTCTTCTAATTTTCGTTCTTCCTCAAGTCTTCTTTTTTCTTCTTCAAGCTTTTTTTCTTTCTCAATCATCAAATCAAGATTATTGTTAATTTCTGTTAATCTTTCTTTTTGTTCTTCATCTATTTCTTTATCTAATAATTCATTAATTTTTGTTTTAGCTGAATCTAACATTTTCTCGTCCATTAACTTAGTTACTTCATCTATTTCTGTATCTATCTTTCCTTTATAAATTAACTTTTCTTCAATGTTTGCATTAAGAGTTTTTATGTCTTTTTCTATTTTATAATTCTCATAAGATGCATGAATTCCATTTAATCTTTCTTTTGCTATCTCATATCTTTTATTTTCAAAATCTTCTTTAGCTTCTATATAATGTTCTACCATATCACATAAAATTTTTGCTTCACTAACATCTATATCACTGTTAAGTTCTGGCTTTAAAAGTTCTAATACATTTTCATATTTTTGCTTATTTAAAAGCTTCTTAGCTTTTTTAATTTTTTTATTTAATTCCTTAATTCTTTTTTTCTTTTCTTTTTCTGCTTTTCTTTCTCTCACTTCTTCATTTTGCTCTGCTTGTACCTCTGCATTTGCTGTTGTTGTAGTTCCATTTGAATTTACTATTACTACTGCACTCCCCATTAAAAATATTGCTATTGCTAAATATTTTATAACCTTCTTTTTCATTCTTTTCCCCCTAGATAGTTCATTTTACAATTAGCTATAATAATATTTCATATAAAATATTAAATAGATTCTTGTATTTTTCTTTAGTTATTTTATTATAGCATGTTCTTAATTTTTCATTAACACTTTTTTAACTTTTTATTCAAATTTAATATAAAAAAATGGAAGCACTCAATCCATTTCAGATTTTCCTGCTTCCATTTTATTTTTACACTTTATTCTATTTTCTGTATTCTCTACTTCTTTTACTCTTATATCCTGAATTTTTTCTTCCGCCTTTAAATTTTGGTTTGTAACTATCTCCTCTAAAGAATATATGCTTTTCTTTACAAGGTCTGCATCTTTCACTTGGGTAGTCCCATGCTAGTTTTTTTCCGCAGTCTAAGCATACTCTTTCATGCTGTAAAAGGCTTGTTAATAATAATTCATTTATTTTATTTGCAGTATTTTCTTTTTCTTCGCTTATATATTTATTGTCTATAAATAATTTAAAGTTTTTTGCAAATGAATAATTAAGCTCTAATGACTTATAGTAGCTTTCTAGTTCATCTAGTTCTTTTTTTGCATTTACTATTTCTTTAAGTTTTGGTTTTTTTAAGTTTACTGCACCTTTGCTGTACATAATGCAGTATTCTTCCCATAGTACCATTACTTTTTTATTGTTTTCTTCAAATGGAATTGTTGCCATTTTTAGAAGGTCTTCTTTTGATGCATTAACTTTAAGTTCTTTTAATCTATTTAATAAGAATATTATTGTTGTAACGTCTGGCTTTTGGAAGTACCCTTTAGCTTTTGAAATACTCCACATCTTTAATGATTCTATTATATCTATATCTAATTCTAAAAGAGAGTCTGGAATTTCGATGTAGCATTTTTCTAATTTTTTTGTTCTTGATTTTAAGGCTGACCTTATTAAATCTTTGTCCGATACAGTTGCTACATACCCTTCTTCATAAATTCCTTTTCTTCCTGCTCTTCCTGCTATTTGTTTTATCTCTGGAATTCTTAATCTTCTTTGAGATATTCCATCAAATTTTCTTGTTTCTAAAAATACAATACGTTTTATAGGTAAGTTAACTCCCATTCCGATTGCATCAGTACAAACTATAACTTCACTTTCTCCATCTAAGAATCTTTCAAACTGTTTTTTTCTTGTTGAATATGGAAGTGAACCATATATAATACTTGTTTTTATATTGTTACTTAAAAGCTCTGCTGAAACTGCAAGTGCTTTCTTTTTACCAAAAACAACTAAGGCATCCCCTCTTTTAATATCCTTTTTAAGATTAAATTTATTTTCTTCAAATATTAAATCAGTATTTCTCTTATGCTTTATTATTTCATAAGTATCATTACAGTCTTTTATAAGCTTAATTACAATATCTTTTGCTTCTTCTGCCATACAGATATGAATTTCTTCTGAAAGAACTCCTATTATAGCTCTTGTCCAAGCCCAACCTCTTTGTTTGTCTCCAATCATTTGAGCTTCATCAATAACACAAATATCATAAGGAACCCCTAATTGAAGCTTTTCTATTGTAGATGAAACGTGTGAGGCATGATTTTTTACATCCTCTTCTTCTCCTGTTAATAATGAGCAACGTATATTTTCAGCATTTAACTTATCTTGGATTTCTAAAGCTAGTAATCTAAGTGGTGCTAGATACACTCCTGTTTCTGCATCCATAAGTCTTTGGATACTTGAATATGTTTTACCTGTATTAGTTTCTCCAACATGAAGATAAAAATGCCTTTTCATTTCTCTAGCTTCTTTATATTCATCTATTGGATTATCTAATATTATTTCTTTTAATTCATCTTTAACATTGCTTTTTACATATACATTTTCGGCCGTCCAAAGCAATCCCTTAACACAAATCCATATAGTACACTCTTCTTGCAGTTCCATATCTTCAAGAGTTGGCCCTTTAGGATTTTTTTCTAGATAATCCTTATATAATATATTTTCAATTATAGCTACTCTTTCAATCAATTCTTTTATCTTATATTCTTTCTCTCTAAATTCTTTATTTGCCCCTGTTAATTTGATACTTTTATAATAACCAAATATCATTTCTCTAGCTTCATTTAAGAATGTATTCATATGTTCTTTTCTTTTATAAACATTTGTATTAATAAGATTATCTATATATTTATCAAAAGAATTGACCACTTTAAGTTTTAATCTATTTATTCCTTTTGAAGACTTTGTAGCTTCCCTACAGTTTTCTGTCATAAGATCGATTAAATCTTTTTCTTCCTTACTGTTATCCCTCTCTACAACCTCTTGTAGATGTTTATTTTTATCTCCAAGTAAAGCACAGCCTTCTTGGTAAATATCTAATAAAAGTTTATTTTCAAGAGAAACTACCTTTTGATATGTTTCATTTCCCCATCTTGTTTTATAAGCATTTCCTACTTCAGTCCTTATTATCTCTTCTAAGCTTTTCTTTTTGTTTTCATCTAACTCCTTTAAATCTATATCAAGATAAACTTTTCCATCTCTTGAACGCTTATACCATCTAACACTATTAAAAAGAAATTCTTCATTATATCTGTTTTTAAACTCTTTATATAATTCTCCCTTTCTTTTTTCCATAGTTTTTTGAACTTTTTCACATAAAACTGTAGCTATATCCTTTGGAACATATTTATAATAAACATCTGAATCCTCTGTAATCTTAGCTGGAATATATTTAGATCTTCCTTTAGTATTTGAATATTCACTTTCATTTAACTCTTTTATATAATTTCCTTCCCAAGATAATTCATATAAAAAGTCTTTTACGTACATATAATCATAAACATCAAAAGCTCCATCTTCATTTAATGAAACTGTAGATTCTGGATTCTCTTTATCAAAATTAGAGTCATCAATTTTAACCTTTAAAACAGTATCTATATAAATTTTTATCTCTTTTATCATTTCAATAATAAATTCATTATCTATGTATTTATTTATATCATTTTTAACTTCTTTTCTTAATGTGCATTTCTCTTTGCTCATACTATCACTTCCTTTATTATTTCTAACTATACTATAATAATGATAATTTACAAAGTTTAAAAATGTTTTCTATGCAAATTTTAAACTCACTTGTTTTTATGTATCTATTTTTCGTATTTATTTACAGTTTATTATTTTTATTGACATTTCGTTAAAATTATTATATATTCTCACTAATAGGATACCTTTAAGATAGTTCAGAGAGACTATTAAGGCAAAACATATTTACCACACTATTATTATGTTGTATTTTACCTTAATGTCTATTTTTAAAGATATTAAGGTTTTTTTTATTTCGGTGTCCTATACACTAGGTATTTATTAGGGGGACATTATGAAAAAAAATAACACAAATTCATTGGCATTAAAAATGTCAATAAGCTTAGGACTTGGATTATTATTGGGAGGTATATTTATATTTTTAAGAGAGTATCTACTAAGTAATGACCAAGGCACATTATGGACAAGTATCAATAATACTTTATTTCAAGACATATCAAAACCAGAAGGTAAGAACGCTCTTGGTTTATTCTATATAATAGGACAATTATTTATTAATTCACTTCAATTAGTTATAGTTCCTATGGTCTTTACTTCAATAGCTTTAGCAATGTGTAAAATTACAGATACAAAAAAGCTTGGAAGAATCTCAAGTAAAACACTTTTAGG
>NZ_JBOFRG010000267.1:0-4212 GCF_051650885.1 Clostridium sp. | reverse complement strand
TATTGGAATAAAAAGCCTTGCAGTTTGTTCAGATGGTGAGTTTAAAAAGAATATTAACAAAACTAAAAGAGTTAAGTATTTGAAAAAGAAACTCAAAAGAGAGCAAAGAAAACTTAGTAGAAAAATAGAAAATAATATTTCTGGTTATGCAAAAAATAGAAAACCAATTTTCAAAATACCTTTAAGGGATATGAAAAATATCAAAAAACAAAATAAAGTAATTCGTAATTTATATAAAAAACTTACTGATATAAGAACTAACCATTTACACCAAAGTACAAATGCTATAGTGAAAACCAAGCCTAGCAAAATTGTAATGGAAACTCTTAATATCAAAAATATGATGAAGAATAAACACTTGGCAAAAGCTATTGCAGAGCAATGCTTATATGAGTTCAAAAGACAGATTCAATATAAGTGCCAAAAGTATGGAATAGAGTTCTTAGAAGCAGATAAATGGTATCCTTCATCAAAAAAATGCTCTTGTTGTGGAAATATCAAGAAAAATTTAAGACTTAAAGATAGAATATATAAATGCTCTTGTGGTCTTAAAATTGATAGAGATTTAAATGCAAGTATTAACTTAGCAAATTATTCAATTTAGAATATCTAACTTAGAAATAGATTCTAAATATGTACCCAACGATACTGGGGAATTTAAGCCTTTGGACTGTCATATCAAATGAGAGTAGTATGTGATTTATCACTACAAAATCAGATGGAGTGAAGAAGGAAGGATACAAAACGAAAGTCTTTGGATATAAGTTGTATCACAGTATAAATATCTACATTTAAATAGAAATGTATATATTTTTCGTATCGGTGATGAGCCTATAAAAATATTTATTAATAGTCAAGGTGGTCATGTTGAAGCTGGTGATACAATTCATGATATGATTAAGTTTGTAAAACCAAAAATTATTATGATTGGTACTGGATGGGTTGCAAGTGCTGGAATTACAATCTATCTTGCAGCTGATAAAGAAAATAGATATTCATTACCTAACACACGCTATATGATACATCAACCTTTAGGTGGATTTAACGGTCCTGCAACAGATATTGGAATAGAAGCAAAAGAAATAATAAGAGTTCGCTCTAGAATAAATAAAATAATAAGTGATGCAACAGGTCAATCACTTGAAAAAGTTGAAAAAGATACTGATAGAAACTATTGGTTAAACTCTGAAGAAGCTTCTTCATATGGAATAGTTGGTAAAATCATTTCTAAATATGATGATATAAATAACTAAATTAAAGTATCTAAAAAGCACAAATATTCGTAAAAATATTTGTGCTTTTTAACTATTTAACCTCTATAATATAATTAAATCTATCTATTTTAATAAATTCTAATTTTTTATTATATTTAGAGAATTCTTTTTTTAGTAAATCAATATAGGAATAATATTCATCTTTTATCTCATGTATTTGAGTTTCTGATAAATCTTTTAGAATTTTCTCTTCTTCCTTTTTACTTTCAAACATTAAGTCTCCCATAATTATTACTCCATTCTCTTTTAAAACTCTTAGCATTTCTTCTATCCCTATATTTTTTTCTTCCTCTTTTAAATGATGAAATGCATACGTGGAAACAATAATATCAAAGCTTTTATTTTCATAAGGTATCTTTAGAAATTCTCCTATTCTTACCTTTAACTTTGGAAATTTTTCTTTTGCAACTGCTAACATTTCTCTTGATTGATCAATTCCTATTATTTCATATCCACTTTCTAAAAATTTTATTCCAAGATTTCCTGTTCCTATTCCTATTTCTAATATTTTAGGATTTTTCTTTTCTAATCTAATTGCTAAATCATATACTCGTTGTAATATTATTTCATAATTTTTATATATTTTTAATTCTCCATTATCTTTTCTAACATCTCTATCGTAAGATTTAGCCCAATTATTGAAATTCCATCTATCTTTCCAGCTATTTCTTATCTTGTCTATTTTATTACTTTCCGCTATTATCTCCAATAAATCTTCTTTTATATTGCTATAATTTTCTTCTTCATAACTTTTATCTATTATATTCTCTAAAGATTTTCGTATAGTATTAAGCCTGTGAATTTCATTATTGATAAGTTCCCATTGATTATTAAAATGATTTAATGCATTTTTCTTTTCACTATTTTTTAATATATCTCCTATAGCCTCAATACTTAATCCTATTGATCTATATAATAATATAGTTTGTAACCTAATAATATCATCCTCATTAAATCTTCTATACTTATTATTAGCTTCTCTTATAGGTTCTATTAATCCCTTCTTTTCATAAAATCTAATCTTATTTGTAGTTATTCCAAAAATTTCTGCAATTTCTTTAATACTATAATTCTCACTCATCTCTAACCTCCATAGTTACTTTATATTATACATAATAAACCTTCACCTTAGGTTAAAGTCAACTTTAAATTTACATTCAAAGAAATCCCCTAAGGACTTTCCTCCTCAATTCTAAATTTTTAATTCCAAATCCTTAATTATCTCCCTTCCTGTCCTCATATTTTTTATTTTTATTTCTCTCTTCCTAACTTCTTCCTCTCCTATTAAAATAATATTTTCTGCGCCTATTTTATTTGCATAACTTAATTTTTTCTTTAAAGAATCTTCTTCAAAGGTTATAGTTACACTTTTTCCTTCTTTCTCTAGCATTTTCATTACTTCACAGCTATATTCAAGGGTATCTCCTATCGGTACTATTAAGTATTCCAAGTTTTTATTTATTTTATAGTTTTCTATAAATCCAATTTCCTTTAATACAAAAAATAACCTTGTTAATCCTATTGATATTCCCACTCCTGGTAAAGTATTATTCGTATAATTTTCTGCTAGATTATCATACCTTCCTCCTGAACATATTGAACCATAACTTTCATTTCCTAATAAAATAGTTTCAAAAACAGTTCCTGTATAGTAATCTAATCCTCTTATAATCTTTAAATCTATAGAAAATTCATTTTCATTTACTCCAAGCATTAATAATGTATTACATACTTTTTCTAATTCCTCAATTCCTTCTATAAAGAATCTATCTTTTAAATCAAGTCCTTTAAGCTCTTTTATTATTTTTTTGCTATCACCTTTTATATCTAAGACTTTATTTATATATTCACTTTTTTTAATTCCTATAATCTTTTCTAACTCACTTAAAAATATCTCTTTTTCAATTTTTTCATATTTATCTATTAATGTCATAACCTCAGTTACTTCATCTATTTTTAATTCATTTAAAATACCTTTTAGTATTTTTCTGTTGCTTACTCTAAACCTATAATTCTTTAATCCTATTTCTTTAAATGCTTTTGAAGCTAAACTTATAACTAATGCATCATAATTTATGCTCAGTTTCTCTTTTCCTATAATATCTACATCACATTGATAAAATTCTCTATATCTTCCTCTTTGATTTCTTTCTCCTCTATACACTTTTCCTATCTGATATCTTTTAAATGGAAAAGTTAACTCATTATAATATTGAGCTACATACCTTGCAAAAGGAACTGTTAAATCAAACCTTAATGCTAACTTATTTTTCCCCTTTTCAAAGCTATACACTTGCTTTTCAGTTTCTCCCCCTGTTTTTGCAAGTAACACATTTGCCTTTTCTATAATTGGAGTATCTATTTCTAAACATCCACTTTTTTCATAAACATTAGTTATCTTCCATACTATATCACTAAAAATCATCTGCTCCCTTGGTAAAAGTTCCATAAATCCTGGTAATATACTCGGTTTAATTATATTCTTTTTCATATTAATCACTCCTAAAATTATTTTTAAATTCAAAAAAGCCATGTAGGCTAATATCCTACATGGCTAAAAAGATAAATTATGATTATACTTAATTTATCATTACCAGAGATACAAGCCTAAACTCAATAGACCTGTATCTGCAACAAAGCAAACCAAGTCTCTAGTAATGATGATGTATTAAATTTAATTTATTAACACTAATTATAATCATAATAATTCCTCCAAAAATAAATTTACTAAATTGTATACTTTTAATCTCTACTTGTCAAATACAGTCAACAAATCTTTTGGTGTTTGTAATTCAACATTTGCTTTAATTCCTTCTAAATCACTTGCGCCCCATACTGCAAGTGCAAAATCCATCCCAGCTAAATTTGAAGCCTTGAAATCAGCTAATGTGTCTCCAACATAGATTGATTCATTTGGATTTATATTAAGATTTTCTAC
>NZ_JBOFRG010000266.1:0-2422 GCF_051650885.1 Clostridium sp. | reverse complement strand
CATGTTCACAACATTTAACTTTTTCATGCATTGTCGCTCAAGATAACTCATTACAACAACCTTCACCTTCTCAAGCCTTTCATTATAGATTGCACTTGTGGATTTCTCAGTAATTCCCTAGTTTTTGTATCCATGTGACACTCTAAGTACGACAACATCTTCTTGACATTCGTAGCAATTAGTAGAAGATTTTTTCGATTCATTTCAATGGCAACTGCATTAAAGAATTTTTTGGTTACTTCAGACATCACTTTAAGATTTTCTTTATCTGAAAAGAGTTTAAGATCATACATAAATAGAAGATTATTCGTTACAAACGATTGAGTATCAGCCTGTTTTTTTGATTTTGGATACATTGAGTTAAGTTTACTGCTCGAAGTGTTCATAAAGAGGACAAACAAAACAAAAAAGAGAATCATCCGAAGAAAGGCTCTTACGATCTATTTTTCTAGTATCGTTTCAGACATGTTTGAATTTTATTTTTTATTTATTTATCATAATTGTTTTTAATTTAAAATTGATCATTTTGAATTCAAAAATGTTTTTTTGCTTTATATTGATCTTTTATACTTCTGTGATGTATTCAGAAAATGACAGATGACATTTAAAACTTTTGTTCATTTGAAAATTTTTATACAAATTTTGCAAATTTAATTTAACTAAATTAAACAAAGTATTCAAAGAGTCTCACAGAGTTCTATAAGCTCTATGATTTGCCTATGATAGTTATTTTAATTGTTTTAACATTTCTATGCTGCCTCATCATGATAATCTTTCAGAAAAAACAAGCAATTTATTTGATTAACTTCAAAATCTTTTCACGCCTTTTTTAAAACAGAAACTATAACTTGAAAAAAAACTTTAACCCCACGACTAAAAAAAATGGTTTCTTCGCATTTTTATAAGAATTATTTACACATAATGTAGTGCCCCGAGCTTACACTGCATTTATGATCAGATACTACTAATCTTTAACTATAACCTTCTTTTTTCCTTTAACCTTTCTTCACTTAATTCTTCTCCTCTCTGTTTGTTTTGTTTGATCACAAGATAAACAGATGAGAACCATCATCGTAAACATGTTAATGAATAAAAATTCATTCATTAGGACGTTTGGTTTCCTCCAAGACAAGACAATGAAGTAAATATTAATGTTTTAACATACTTATTCTTGTCTCTTTGTTTAAGTGTCCATGAACGTAAACAATTGAAATGCTCCATCAATTGTTTAAAGGTTGTTTAAAAACATGTGATCTTTATTTCACACAAAAGGAAAAGGCGATGGTAACCCATCGATGTCTTTTGATAAATCTTTCAATTCTAAATTCTATAGGTTTCAATTGACGAAACCCGACACATGACAAGATCATTTTAATTTTTACTTAATATTAATTTATTTGATTTTATATATTAATTCTAATTTTTTTGAACTTTAATACATCAAATTTGATTTTTACTTAATATTAATGTCAGCAGTGGGTTTAGCACTGCTGTGGGAAGGCTGTTTAGACTTAAGCTGTTTATTACTTGTTTTACTCATCCCTCCTTTGGGGTTTGAGTATTTATATTTAATTCGCAGTTTTGGAGGGAAACTCAGGGATAGTTTCCCTCCAGAATTCCAATAGACTTCCATGGGATGATTGGAACCAGAATGTATTCCATATAAAGTTCCATGGAATGATCGGATGTTTATTGGATGGTTAGAACGATCATGGATTTTACATCCATGTCGAGTCGGAGGACTCTCAACTCCTTGTCATCTGACAATTAACTTGTTGAACTTCATATTTCATTCTTTTTTTTACTTTATCATTTTTGGTTTAAACTTATGAATAAATTTATTTGGCTAAGCTTTTTTTTGCCATTTAAATGTCAGTAGATTGAATAGAAGAATTCAATACAGAGGTCTTTCATCCGACAAGGTGTCTCAGTTATGAGATCTTCACTATAATGAGCTTCCCCTGGTTTTTCGGCTCGGGTCATGTGTTCTCCCTTCAATGTTCTACATCCGACTTCTCCTCTATAACTCACCAGATTCTCCAATGCTTTCTCAATCTCTTCTTCCTCAGCCTCGTCTTTGTTCCAGACAGATACTCACAAGGGTTTTCTTCAGTACCACAGACTGGATGTATTCTTGCAAGGTAGGATTGATTCCTAGCTTTTGGATGTACTTCTTGTGATTATTCGTTATCACACCGTCCCATGTCATTACATAGGGAACTATTCTAGTTTTAGCTTTGTGTATTAATCCAAGCTCATTAGCAGAAGATTGTATTTTCTTAATTTACAATTCAATTTGGTTGTGAGAAGATCTTGATTGTTTATTTACCTCAACAATCAAAATTTTCTTTATCTTCTTATCTAATACAAGGAAATCAGGCTTGTTATTTCTGACCTTTTTGTCTGTTAAGATAAAAGTATC
>NZ_JBOFRG010000265.1:0-1562 GCF_051650885.1 Clostridium sp. | reverse complement strand
GTTCTCTACTACTGTGAGTAAATCTTGATTGGTTTTACCTACCTCGACTATGAGTATCTTCTTTCTTTTTTTTGTCCAGGACAAGGATGTCAGGCTTGTTATGGCTGACCTTAATATAAGTTGATATCCTAGTGTTTTTTAATTAATATAAATCTTTAATATTTCTAAAAAGATTTTTTCTTAATATTGATTATTACGCTTAAAATAACTCTTTTATACTTGGTATTAATCATTTACGCTTCATATTTGATTTTTACTTAATATTGATAATTTAAGCTTCATATTTGTTTTTTACTAAATATTGTTCCCATACATCGAATATTTAATTGTTACTTAATTTTGATCCCATATATCGAATATTTGATTTTTATTTAATATTGATCTTCTAGACTTAATATTGATCTTTTAGTCTACATTTTTTGATCTTCTAGACTTAATATTGATCATTTAGTCTACATTTTTGATTTTTATTTAATATTGATCTTTTAGTCTACATTATTTGATTTTTATTTAATATTGATCTTTTAGAATTCAAATTTGATTTTTATTTAATATTGATCTTTTAGTCTATATTTTTGATTTTAATTTTTAATATTGATCTTTTAGAATTCAAATTTGATTTTTTTTTAATATTGATCTCTTAGACTTCATATTTGATTTTTATTTAATATTGTACTAGTAGTCTTCATATTGATCTAAAAAACTTTATATTTACTTTTAAATTTTTCTTTATCATTTAGACTTCATATTTACTTTTAAATTTTACTTAATCATTTTAGCTTAAAACATATAAATAAATTTATTTAATTCAGTTTTTTGCCATTTAAATGTCAGTAGATTGAATTGATGAATTCCATATAGAGTCTTTCATCTGACAAGGTATATTAGTTAAAAGATCTTTAGGGTTTTTTAGTTTCCCCTGGTATTAAAGGCTCGAATCTTGTGTTTTCCTTTCAATGTTCTATATTCTGACTTCTTCTTTAGAACTCGCCAGATTCTCCAATTCTTTCTCAATCTCTTCTTCATCAGCTTCGTCTTTCTCCAGAGAGATACTCTCAAGGGTTTTGTTCAGCACCACAGACAAGAAGTATGCTTACAAAGTAGTTTGGATTTCTAGCTTTAAAATGAGCTTCTTGTGATTAGTCGTTATCAGAATAGCCCAAACCACTACATAGGGAACTATTCTTCTTTAGATTTGTGTATTAATTCCATGCTCATTAGCAGAAGATTGTATTTTCTTAATTACCAATTTAATTAAACTGTGAGAAATCTTGGTCGTTTATTTAGATCGAAAAACTGAATCTCCTTTATCTTCTTATTTAATTCAAGATATCAGGCTTGTTATTTCTGACCTTAATAATGTCTGTAAAGATATGCGTATCCACACATACTTCAGTATTACAATAGACAATGCTTCTTGTACGAATAAGGTTCTTATCTTACTATATTTTCTTAAGCCATACTACTTCCATAAAAAGATATTAAGAGATCTTTTTACCTCGTTGTGTCTTCTCATATAATCAAAACCAAACATTCGATCAAAAATGAAAACTAGATGATCT
>NZ_JBOFRG010000264.1:0-4334 GCF_051650885.1 Clostridium sp. | reverse complement strand
GCCTTTATATTTATTATAATTTTACTTATAATACAAAAATCACAAAGGCAACTGGATTTATGACAAACTATTTATTGCTTTTATATATTCCTGTAACAACTAAGGAGCTTCCAATTAGATTGCTTGCATTGGTTTTATCAGGAATTTTAATAATGGTTTTATATTACATAATAGTAGGGAAAAAGTATTCAAAGGGAATAATAGCTGGAATTAAAGATGGAGCAAATGATATAGTAGCTGAAATAGATAAGCTTTTAAAAAATGAGAATATAGAAGAAGATTATAAAAATCTTAGTAAGAAGCTTCAGGCTTTAGAAAATAAGCTTTTGAATACTATAAGTAAGCTTACTAATATTGATGTTGATCTAGAAAGAAGATATGCCATATTTTTATTTATTAAAAGGTTAAACAGTATATTTATAAAGTTAAATAATCAAAAAATTAAAAATGAGGAGTTTTTATTGTTTGTAAAAGATTTAATTATAAATATTGGTGAAATAAGCAAATCAAAAGAAATGCTTGATTCTAAATTAAAGGAAATTGAAAGCTTTGAATTAAAGATAGATAGTAAAAATGCTTACTATATCTATAATATATTTGAAGACACAAAAGAAGCATTATTAGCCCTTGAAGCAATAAAAAATAGAGATTTTAGTTATTTAGGGAATAAGGAAAGTTTTAAGAAAGCTTATAAGGCTTTTTATAGCAAAACATTTAAAAACACAGAGCTTAAAAGCTTAAGAAAGATTGGTTCTTTAAAGTGGAATTTTGCACTTAAATCTTCAATAATGTTAACTGCAGCCTATCTTGTAGTGACTATATTTAATTTACCAGAAGGAAAGTGGCTTTTATTTACGATAGGTGTAGTATCCCTTCCTTTTGCAGAGCAGGTAAATAAAAAAGGAAGAGATAGAATAATTGGAACTATAATTGGAGTTATAGCATTTGATTTAATATTTACATTTATTCACTATAAACCACTACTTATAGTTTTAGTTATAATCTCAGTATTTTGCATGTTATCAATTACTGATTATAGTAAAAAAGCTATATTTATAACATTTATGAGTCTTTCAATGGCAAACTTTGCATTTGGAGACCCATTTAAAATGTATTACACATTAAGCTTAGAAAGATTAGGCTTTGTTTTAATAGGATGCTTTATTCCATATATAGTTTCAAAAATAGTACCTTATAAATTAAAGGATAAAACTGAGGAACTTAAAAAAGATTTAGTTACTTTAGTTTATAAAATGGAAGAGAGTGTTAAAGAAAAAAGCATGACATATGAAGAGCGTTATAAAAGAATTATAAAGCTTTCAGCAATAATGAAATTTACATGTAATAAATTATACTTTAACAACACTCAATTAAATTCAAAGGAAATAGACCAAATATTAAGACTTGAAAATATATTTATAATGGATGTATATTATCTAATAAAAAATCTTAAAAAAGATAATTTTAAACTTATAGATGAAGAAAAAGAAAAAGTTAAGAGGTTTATTCATTTATCAGAAGAAGAAAAGAAAGAAAAGTTCTATGAGCTAAGTGATAATGAAAAAAGATTATTCTTAAACTTATTAAATTTAAAAAAATCAACAGAAGCAATGAAAAAAATTATAGAATAATGAAAAGAACCTTTGTAAATCAAGGGTTCTTTTACTATATCGTAAAATTTGAATGAAGGTTTAAAGAAAATTCATATTAAATAATAACTACTATTATTGACGAAGGAATAAAATAGTAATACTATTAAAAGTAGAGGAAAACACTCTGATAAGAAATACATAATTAAAAAGTATTAAGGACAAACTAATGACAAGCAGGATAGAAATAAAGCTATCTAGTAAATTAAGAGGAGCGATATATATGAAAAGAGAAGAAGTAATAGATATATTTAATTTTAGATTTGCAACAAAAGAGTTTAGTGGGAAAAAGGTTTCTGATGAGGATATGAACACAATAGCAGAAACAGCTAGATTATCACCAAGTTCATTTGGACTTGAGCCATGGAAGTTTTTAGTAGTATCAAATGAAGATTTAATGAAAGAAATTTCAGAAGTTTCATGGGGATTCCAAAGACAAATAGGTGGAGTAAGCCACATAATAATAGCATTAACTAGAAATGGAAAAGATTTAGAGGCAGACTCTAAATACGTTCATGATTTATGGATAGATTCAAAAGGTGTAGATGAAGAATTCTTACAAGGATTATTACCAGTGCTTGGAGCATTCCAAGATGCTAACATGGGAAATAACAAAGAAGAGAAATTATTAGAATGGGGAAAAAGACAAACATATATAGCCCTTGGAAATATGATGACAGGAGCTGCAATGCTTGGAGTTGACTCATGTGCAATAGAAGGATTCGATAAAGAAAAGGTTGAAGAAATCTTAGTAAAAAAAGGATTATTAGATAAAGAAAAATTTGATTTAACTTACTTTGTAGCTTTTGGTTATAGAAAAGAAGAGCCTAGCAGAGGCAAAGCTAGATTAGATGCAGACAAAGTAATAGAATGGGTTAAGTAAATTTAAATGGCTATCTTAAAAGAAAGATAGCCATTTTTTTTAGTTTATCCAAGTTGCTAAAGTTTGTGAATTTTTATGAGTTTTATAAAAGTTTGGTGGATTAAAGAAATCTGCTGATGGAACTGTGTATGTTTCAATATTAAATCCATTTACCTTATTTATAGTTGTATTTTCATTTGTTAGATATCCTTTAAGTTGTGGAGTAGCATTAATTTTATTCATAGCTACGGTATAAGAGTTTGCAAAGGTTGTATCTACAGGAATCCATGTATTATTTATATAGACTTCATTCCACATATGGCTTCCCCACGTATTAGTTGCAGGGTCTCCAAGACCTTGTCCAGAAATCAATTTTACATTAAGTCCTACATCTTTTGCCATAAGGAAATAAAGTGCTGCAAAGCCACTACAAACTCCATTCCTAGAGTTAAAAGTATCTATGGCAGTACCTATATTAGGAGGATAGATCCCTTTAGTAAGTTCTTTAGCATATGTATTGTTATAAGTTATATTAGCAGCAATCCATACATATAAAGCCTTAGCCTTATCAATAGAGGTTGAATAAGATGCTGTAATTTTATGTGCAGCTTTATTTATAGCTTCATTTCCTTGAAGTGTATTTACAAGGCTTATTCCATTTACATCTACATTTCCTTGAGGAAGAGATAGTTTACCATTTGGGTTACTATTACTTGTAGAAGTATTGGAAGAAGTGTTTTGACTGCTATTATTAGAATTCTGAGAAACATTACCGTCATTTGAATTACTGCCAAAAAGGCTTGATAAAAAAGAAGAGATAGCTCCATTAGAATCATTTGGAAAATTCAAGTTAGAAGGAGAAAATGTTTCAACTGACATATTTTTATCATTTAAAGTATTTAAAATTTTATTATCCTTATTAATAATTTGAAGTGAATTATAGATAAATATTACTCCAAAGCCTATTATAAAAATAGAAATTAAAGATAAAATAAATTTTTTCATATGTATCACCTCCTAGTTTAATAAAGTATACATCAAAAAAAGAGAAAAAAAACTACTATTACTATTAAATAAAGGTTAAATAAAAATGAAGCTATAGAAAGAGGAACATAGTTTTTAGAAAATAATAATTCTTGACTAAGCTTTCTGAGTGGAATATTATTTAATTATAAATCTGATTATAATAGTCGGATATGAATAGAAATTTTAAAAAGAGAAAATATAAAATAGAAGGTAAAATATATTAAAGAAAGAAGTGATATAAATGAGTAATATAAAAAAAGCTACCTTTGCAGGTGGATGTTTTTGGTGTATGGTGAAGCCTTTTGACCAGTTTATAGGTGTTGTAAAAATAAGGTCAGGATATACAGGTGGGGAAAAAGAAAACACAACTTATGAAGAGGTATGTAGCAAGACTACAGGACATATAGAAGCAGTTCAAATAACTTTTGATGAAGAAAAAATTAGTTATAAAGAGTTATTAGAAATATTTTTTAGAAGCATAGACCCAACAGATGAAGGAGGACAATTTGGTGATAGAGGAGAAAGCTATAAAACAGCAATATTTTATCACTCAGAAGAGCAAAAGAAGGAAGCAGAAGATTATATAAAAAAATTAGAAGATGAAAAGGTCTATGGTGATAAAAAGATTGCAGTTAAAATTTTAGAAGCAAAGCCTTTCTATGAAGCTGAAGAAGAACACCAAGATTATTATAAGAAAAATCCTTTTAGATACTATATGTATTACAAAGGTTCAGGAAGAAAGAAATTTATAGAAGAAAATAATTTTAGAGTACCATATTCAAAAGAAGAGCTTAAAG
>NZ_JBOFRG010000263.1:0-39755 GCF_051650885.1 Clostridium sp. | reverse complement strand
ATTTTTCAAAACTTTCTAAGTCTGGATAATCTTTAAATAATGTTTCTGTAACCTGATTTACTTTAACATCAGTAGTTTGTGCTGAAAGACACGTTGCTACTAATAATTGAAATGGAGTTTCATGATTTAACTCACACTTTGCATCAGGATATGTTTCTTTTAATATTTCTAATATTTCTTTTGTTCTTTTTTTCATGTTTTCACCTCTTTAAAAGGCTATTTATAAACTCCTCTATAGCTTTCTGGTAAAAGATTTGCAATACCTTTCATCATTAAAGTCATACATCTATCATCATACTCATGCTTATCATCTTCCTTTTCTTTTTTAGGAAGAACTATAGGCTTTCCAAACTTTATAGTTACATCAGCATCATACCACTTTTCTGATCCCATATCTTTACTATCAGCTATTGGTAATAGCTTATCTGTTCCTGCCATTCCTATAGGGATTATAGTTGCCTTAGACATTCTTGTAAGAAGTAGTATTCCTTTTTTACCTTCTATCATAGCTCCCGTTCTACTTCTTGTTCCTTCAGGGAATATCATTATATTCTCCCCATTTTTAAGAGTTTTAACCATTGTTGTCATAGCTTGTTTATCAGCACTATTTGGACTTATTGGTATATTTTTAACCATTTCCATTCCTATATTAGTTATAGGATCATCTGATAATTTTTTTCCTGCTATAAAATATGGATCAAAATCTTTTTTCAATATTCTATTTAATACTAAACCATCTGAATTACTTAAGTGATTACAAATAAATAATATTGGTCCTTCTATATCCTTAATATCTTCATAACCTTCTATTTTTAAATTAGCGTGTTTATTTATGTATCCATCAGTAATTTTTTTTCCCATGAATACAGTTAACCCTTTTGGTAAATTAGTTATTATTTTTTTCGCAAACGGTGATAACATCCGTCTATCCACCTCTTCCTCTGAAATTTCTCTCACCTTATTATATGATATAAAATTATAAAAGTCTATTTATGTAATCCTTTATATATGGCGAATCTGTTTTTATATGGTCTATATTTTCTCCTGTATATAATTTTTTTCTTATTATACCATTTCTTATTAAAACATTCTTTCCTCTCCAACCACAGGATGTCTTTTTAAATGTTTCTTTAAAATCTCCATTTGTCATTTCAATTAAATTTTCACTATCTTCCTTTTCCATAAAAGTAAATGGCTTAAACTCACATAATATTCCACTTTGGACATTCTCATTAAACTTACACTTTAATTGACAACTGTCGCATCCAAAAACTCTTCCCTTTAAAAGCTTCATCTCTTTATCTTCTAAATGCTTTTTTTGAGTTAGATAAGAAAGACATATATTCGTGTTTCTCTTAAAATTATTTATAGCCTTTGTAGGGCACTCTTTAAAACAAACACTACATTCCCCACACTCTTTATATTCACTCAATTCCTTTATCCTGCTATCTTCTTCTCCATTCAAATCTAAATCCGTTATAATTTCACCTAAAAATACATATGAGCCATATTTCTCTGTTATTACCATATTATTTTTTCCTATAAAGCCAACCTTCCCTAAGTATGCTATATATCTTTCTGGAAGGGTATTGCTATCTACAAAGCTTTCTGCCTTATATCCACATTCCTTAATAAACTCACATATTTTATCTAAATAAAAATGCACCACTCTATGATAATCCATGCCTCTTGTATAAATTGAAAAACCTGTATCTTCTAAATCTTTTCCAAAGGAATAAGGGAAAGCTATAGTTATTATAGTTTTCCCATCTTCCATATATAGAAAAGGATTTATTCTTTTTTCTATATCCTCTTCTTCAAATTCATTTTCACATTTTTCTTTTTTTCTCTTTAAAAAAACTTCTTCAAGTTCTGTAAATTTTCTCATCTTTACAAATCCAACAGTATCTAAATTTATACTTCTACAAAACTCTAATATTTTTTCTCTGTTCATATATCCATCCTTTTAAATTAAATAATCATATTATTATATATCTTTTTTCTTCTTCCTTCAAAGTCTTCTATCTCAATAATGTTATTCATTTTTTTCCCTATAACCTGTGCTGGAATTCCTACGGCTGTGCTATCATCTTCTATATCTTTTAGCACAACTGAATTTGCTCCTATTTTAACATTATCTCCAATATTTATAGGTCCTAAAACCTTTGAGCCACTTCCTATTATAACATTATCTCCAATTGTAGGATGTCTTTTACCTGTATCTTTTCCAGTCCCGCCAAGTGTTACTCCATGATAAATAGTTACATTTTCACCAACCTCAGCTGTTTCACCTATAACTACTCCCATTCCATGGTCTATAAAAAGACCTTTTCCTATTGTAGCTCCTGGATGAATCTCTATTCCAGTTAAAAACCTTCCAATTTGAGATATAAGTCTTGCAATAAAAAATCTTTTTTTCTTATATAATTTATTTGAAAACCTATGCAAAATAGTTACATGAATGGATGGATATAATATAAACACTTCTAGTTTACTTCTAGCGGCAGGATCTTCTTTTAATATTCTTTCTAAATCATATTTTAATCTTTTAAACACCGCTCTTTCTCCTCCTGTTTTAAATCTAATTAATCGTAAATTCCAGTTGAAAGATACTTTTCTCCTCCATCAGGTGCTACAACTAATATCTTTTTACCTTTTCCAACTTCTTTAGCTAAATCTAAAGCAATTTTTATAGCAGCTCCAGATGAAATTCCAACTAAAACTCCTTCTTCTCTTCCAAATCTCTTTGCTATATCATATGCCTCTTCGTTAGTTACAGTTCTTACTTCATCAACATAATTTTTATCATAGTTATCTGGAATAAATCCTGCACCTATTCCTTGAATCTTATGAGGTCCTGGATTTCCACCACTTAATACCTTTGAATCTTCTGGCTCTACTGCAATAGTTTTTAAATTTGGTAATCTATTTTTTAAATTTTTAGAAACTCCTGTTACAGTTCCACCTGTTCCTACTCCTGCAACAAAATAATCTAAATCATTTAAATCTTCAAAAATCTCTTCTGCAGTAGTCTTATAATGTTTTTCTGGATTTGCTATATTTTCAAACTGCTGTGGAATAAAATACCCTTCTTCTGCTCCAAGCTCTTTTGCTTTTTCAATAGCTCCCTTCATCCCTTTAGCTCCTTCTGTTAAAACAAGCTCTGCTCCATAAGCTCCTATAAGACTTCTTCTTTCTTTAGTCATGCTATCTGGCATAACTATAATTACTCTATATCCTTTAAGTCTTCCTATCATAGCTATAGATATTCCTGTATTCCCACTTGTAGGTTCTACTATAACTGAACCTTCTTTTAAAAGTCCAAGTTCTTCTGCTTTTTCTATCATTCCAAGTGCTGCTCTATCTTTTACGCTACCCCCTGCACTAAATTTTTCAAGCTTTACATAAACCTCTGCACTATTTTCCTCAACTAAATTATTTACCTTTAATATTGGTGTTTTCCCTATTAAGTCTAATACATTGTTATAAATCATTTTCCATTCCTCCTAATTTTAAAATAATAAAAAAAGCCCCATCTCTATACATGTATATGCATAGAGACGAAGCTATAAATTCTTCGCGGTTCCACTCTACTTAGGTGTATATTAACACCTCACCTTAATCGAACACAAACATGTTCTATTGCTATAACGGGCAACACCGTAAGCTCATACTTTAACTTTTCTGAACTTAAGCTCAAAAGGGCACTTCATCTAATTTCCAATGTAATGAGTCTCAGCTTCTCTCATTTTCTCTGTAACTTTTCCACTAAACTACTCTTCTTTTTCTCTGCTTTTAATTCTGACTATTTTGATATGTTTTCTATAATTTAATTATATGCTTTTTACTATTTCTGTCAACAGTTTTTCATTTTATTTTTTCTAAAATTCTTTTAACTTTTTTTTCAATCTCCTTTGAAGTAAGAATATCACTTATTATTGCATAACCTTCAACCTTTGAAATTTCTTTTATATTTTCTTCTTTTATTCCTCCAATAGCTACTATAGGAATATTTATATTATTTTTTATCTCATTTAATACATCTAAGCCTGTATCTTTTGCATCTTTTTTAGTTTCTGTTTTAAATATTGCACCTACACCTATATAGTCAGCACCATTTTCTTCTGCTATTTTTGCCTCTTCTAAATTACTTGTAGATACTCCTATTATCATATCTTTTCCAACTAATTTTCTTACATGCTCTAACGATATATCTTTTTGACCTACATGCACTCCATCTGCATTTGAAAGCATCCCTATATCCACTCTATCATTAACTATAAATAATGCATCATACTTTTCTGTTAGTTTTCTAAGCTCTAATGCTTTTTCTAAAAATTCTTTTCCTAAAGTATCTTTTTCTCTTAATTGAATTGTTTTTACTCCAGCTTTTAATGCTTTTTCTATTTCATCAAAAAAATCTTTTCCCTTCAAAAGCTCTTTATCTGTTACTAAATATAATTTAAGCTTGTCCGATATTTCTTTTCTCATTTTTCATCAATCTCCCCTTCAACATTTCTACTGGCATTATTACCACCAACACACTTGTTAATAAGCTTTCAACTCCTGCACTTGAAAAATTATATATAATTGAATAAACCAAAGGATTCATTCCCACAGGTGCATATTGTCCAAAATATAAAACTCCCGATATAGTACTTGATACAGTTCCTAAAATCCCTGCAAAAAGACATCCTAAAAATATTTTCCACTTCTTATCTGTCCCAAATATATTTGCAAGTCCAAGTGCCATACAAGGAAGTATATAATCTAATAAAAACTGTGCTGGATTTATTATTACACCACCATTCATAAGCTTTAAAACTCCAAATAATATTCCGCAAGTTATAGCCTCTCGCCTTCCACAAATAAGACTTAAAAGCATTATAGGCATCATTGAAAATAATGTTATCCCCCCACCTTGTGGATATTTTATAAATTGAATAAAATATAGCATTATAGATATTGCAGCAAACAATCCTATAAGTATTACGCTTTTAGTATTGAATTTATATTTTCTGATATCAAAAAAGTGAAGTCCTATAAGAAAAAATCCTATTAATGTAACTCCTATTGTCATACAAGTTCACCTACCCTTTTACCTTCTAATGCCATATTCCAAAATTCCAATTCGTAAATACTGCATTTTCTAAATATTTGGATGTATCTTCTCTTTTCTTCTTTAGATGAATCCTTGCAAAGTTTATTTACATAACTTAACCATACTTTTTTAAAATCATTATAGCTTTCTTCACCATAAAGATTTATCCAATCTTTATAATAATTATTTTCAAGCTTTGCATTTTTAACTAAGTATTCTCCAATAAAACCATAGCTCCAACTGCAAGCAAGAGTTGCTATACCTATATCCTTAATATCCCCTTGTAGTGCCACATTAAGCATATAATTTGTGTAATTTATATTTCTATCATCAGCCTTTGTTTTCTCTGCTTCTTTTTCAGAAACTCCAAGCTCCTCCATATACCTTATATGTGAGGCTCCTTCTTCCATAGTTCCATTTATAGATTTATATAAAAATCTCATTTCATCCATATCCTTAGATTTAACTATCCCCATACAAAACAACTTTGCATATTCTTTTAAATATAAATAATCTTGCACTAAATAATCTCTAAATAATTCTCTATCTAAAGTTCCATCCTTCATCCCCTGTATAAAAGGATGTCTTAGATACGCTTCCCAAATATCCTTTACTTCTTCATATAAAACCTCTGTAAATTCCATATTAAAAGCCTCCCCCAATTTTCATATTTTCTTCTAGCACTTCATCATTAAATTTAGATATATTATCTATTAAACTTACTCTAAAGCTACCAAGTCCTATATTATCCTTATAGCTCTTTTCTCCTGCTATTCCCATAGTTAAAACGCCAAGCTTTGCACTATCAAAAGAGTTTAACCCACTTCCTAAATATGCCCCTATTAAAGATGCTGTCATGCAGCCTGTCCCTGTTATTCCCTTTAGCATTTTTACACCATTATAAACTTTTATTATATTTTCTTTATCCGCTATATAGTCAATTTTTCCTGTTAATGCTATAGTTGTATTTAATTTTTCTGCTATTCTTCTTAACACTTCAACATTTATTTCACCATCTTCTGAATCTACGCCTTTTCCTTCAAACTCTAATCCTGCTAAGCTTTTTATTTCAGCTAAATTTCCCTTTATAACTGTGAAATTAGCCTCACTTAATAATTTATCAACAAACTCTTTTCTAGCCTTTGTTGCAAAAACTCCAACAGGGTCTAAAACTACTGGTTTATTGTACTTATTTCCTAATTTCGCTACCTCTAAAAACAGCTCTAATCTTTCTGAGTTCATTGTTCCTATATTTATTACAACTGCTGAAGAGATACTAACTAATTCCTCTGCCTCCTCCTTTGAATAGCTCATAAGAGGGCTTCCCCCTATTGCAAGGGTTATATTTGCACAATCATTTATTGTAACCTCATTTGTATAATGAAGTACTAATGGATTTTTCTCTCTTAAATTTTTAACTAATCCCATTTATTCTTCTCCTTCTATCTCATAAAAATGATTTACAGGTCCAACTCCATGACCTAACCTAAAACTATGTCTTATAGCCTCTGTTATATAATTTTTTCCTTTCTCAATAGCTTCTGAAATTTCATATCCTAATGCTAAATTAGATGTTATTGCTGAAGAAAGAGTACAGCCTGTCCCATGTGTGTTATTTCTATTTAATCTTTCACTTTTATAACGCTTAAATACACCTTCACCTATTAATATATCTACTGCTTCACCATCTAAATGTCCACCTTTTACAAGTACATATTTAGGTCCATAATTTAATAACTTTTTACCCGCTTCTATCATATCTTCTTCCGTATTAATTTTTAATCCTGTAAGTTCCTCTGCTTCTGGTATATTAGGTGTAATTAAATAAGCCATTGGAATTAAAATTTCTCTAAGTGCTTCTTTTGCTTTAGGTTCTAACAATGAAAATCCACTTTTTGAAATCATTACTGGATCTAAAACTATTTTTTCAGGCTTGTACACCTTCAACGCTTCACCTATAGCTCTTATTATTTTTTCATCTGAAACCATTCCTATTTTTACTCCATGAACCTTAATATCATCAAACACTGCACTGATTTGCTTTTTTATAATTTCTTCACTTAGATTTTCTACTGCAAAAACTCCCATAGTATTTTGTGCTGTTATTGCTGTAATAACACTCATTCCATAAGTTCCATTTGCACTAAAACTTTTTAAATCAGCCTGAATCCCTGCTCCTCCTGATGAATCTGAACCTGCTATTGTTAATGTATTTTTTCTATATTTTTTCACATCAACTTCCCCCTTTTTTTTATTAAAATATCAAAGCCGTTTCCCCTTATGTTTCCACGTAAACAAATCGCTTTTTTAAATTTCTAAAACCTTAGTTAAACCACTAACTATAGGCTTTTATAGAACATAAAATTTTATACTTTCCTAGACATAAAAAAAAGCTATATTCCGATTTTGGGAATATAGCTTCAATAATTACAAAAGTATTACCATTTTAAAAATGGCTCAAAACGCTTCCCTTCGCTGGTATTATCCATATCAGGTTCTTAGGGTTAATGTATTTCACATCTCTCAGCCAAATGGCACCCCTAGCTTATATTTATTTTTTCTAATTATGCTCTTTTATTACTCTCTTGTCAATATTAATCTTTTTGCTTTTTATTTTTCTTTTTCCATAGTGGATATAAATCTTCATCAATTATATCGTGTACTACAACTATTCCAACTAGCTTTTCTTCTTCATCTATAACTGGTACAGATAAAAGGTCGTACTTACATATAAGCTCTATTGCTTCATCAATATCATCTTCATGATGTAGTGTTTGAAAATTCGCATCCATAATATCTTCTAATTTTTCTGTGCTTCCACTTAAAATAAGGTCTCTTAATGATATAAGTCCCCTTATCTTTTCATTTTTATCTGTTATATAAATATAATACATTTCTTCTTCATCAGGTTTTATTTCTTTTAAAATTTCAACAGTTTCAAGAACAGTTACATCTAAATTTAAAGCTATAAAGTCCTTTGTCATAATACTTCCTATAGTTTCATCTTCATATTCTAAAAGTTCTTTAACTTCTTTTGCATCTTCTTTTTCTAAGTTTATCAGAATTTTTTCTCTTTCTTCTTCATCTAGGTCATCTAAAATATCTGCAATCTCATCACTTGCCATATTTTCTAAAAGCTCTGCTGTCTTTTCTTCTGATAATTCCTTTATTACTTTACCTTTAAATTCTTGTTCAAGCTCTTCTAAAGTATCTGCTGCTAAGTCTTCATCTAAAGATTCAAAAACCTGTTTTCTTGATTTTGTATCAAGCTCTTCTATAATATCTGCTAAGTCTGCTGGATGTAGCTGACTTAATTTTTTATAAGGCACTTGAAGCTTTAAGTTGTTATTTACCATTTCTAAAGATTCAACATCTTCCCATCTTAAAACAGTTCCTTCAACATTTTTTCCCACTAATTTATAGAAAAACTTCATCATTTTTTCTATTTTTAGTCTTTTATATTTACTTAATGCACCTGTTTCTACTGCAACTACCCTAAATTCTCCACCAATTTCAGCAATTCTTAAATCATCAACTCTAACAACTTGCTTTCCATTTATATCTACAATCTTTCTATCTAATAAATGGCGTGATAAAAGATATGAGTATGTTCTTGGTAATATCTCTTTACTTCCTCTAGTTTTTATTATTATTTTTCCATCCTTAGAAAAATACTGTATACTTCTAAATTCAAAATGATATGTTATCCCATCTCTCTTCACTTTGTACCCAATAATTCTTGGATACCCCGCTTCTGTTGTTACATATACATCTTTTAAAACTCCTAATACATCATTAAATTCATCATACATTTTCTTATCTAATATATCTGTAAATGAAAATGCTAATAATCTCTTCATCATAGTTCCCCCTTCTTCTTAGAGAAAACTTTCCATGCTAAATGAAGGCTTTGCTCTAAGCTTATAAATTCTGAGTTTTGGATTTTCACTTATTTGAGGTCCTTCCTCCATTTTTTAACACTCTCCTTTTTTCTTAACAGTTAAAAAGTGAATCTTACAGTAGATTCACTTTTTAAGTTTCTGCCTAATATCTTTAATCAAATATGATTTTAACTGCAATCTTATCAAATGCTTTAATTCTATTATATCTAGCCTTATAGCAAAATGGAATACGATTTTTAAATTTATTTGTTTTCTAACATTAATCTAGTCTTTTTAAATTTCAAAATCGCTTTTTCTAATACTATTAAAAATATTATTTCACTTATTATTGTATAAGGAAATACACTTAATTTTATTAAAATAGAAATATTTTCTACAAGAATTGCAATTAATATTATAGTTAGGCTATATATTCCTTTTTTATTTACATTAGGCTTATCCATAAATAATGTACCGAATATAAGAAAAGCTCCTAACATAATCACTATCATTGCAGTAATAAACTCACCATATTTAAGTTGTATTATATATCCAAAATTCATATCAAGCATAACTTTACCTTCGCTAAATGCCATAAAAATTAAGTATATACAAAGTAATACTCCACCAACTCCATAAATTGTGTTTACTGAAACATTATCAAATCTTAAATATATAAAGAATAACCCAAGAACTACTAAAGGAATTACTAAATAATTTAAATACACTAAGTCTTTTAAATAATACACAACCTCAACATTTTTAAGTAAGCATATTAATAAAAGAGTAATGTACCTAAATAGAAACAGCCCTAGTGATATTCTAAAATACATTTTCAACTTTTTAGGTGAATTTTCCTCATTTTTTAATATTAAATTCATTATAAAAAAAAGTATAAATATCAACATTAAATAATAGATAAAACTCAAAATCTTTACCTCCCCATTACATAATTGTTATTTATACTTATTAATCATATCTTTAATTTATTCCTAGAATTTTCACTCCACCTTTAATACATGAAATCTCTAATGGAAAATCTGGTCCTTTTTCTCCATCTATATCTGTTGAAATATCTTCCTCACATTGGACTAAAAGATTTTTTGTTTTAAAATAAAGTATTTTATTTGAATCTAAATGTTCTCCTTTTAAAACCTTAACTAAAAGTGGTAACATTTCTACAATTAAAACTGGTTTAAATAAAACTACATCAAGCATTCCATCTTCAACATCTGCTCTATTTGCTAAATTTATATTTCCAGCTGTTTTCCCATTAAATATAAGCATTAAATACATTTGCCCTTCATAAGTATATTCATCTGCTTTAAGCTTAACCTCTAGTTTTCTAAAGTTTCTGAGCTCTTCCACACCTTTTATATAATATGCTAGTTTTCCTAGTGCATTTTTAAGTCCCGAATCAATTTTTTGTGATACATCAGTAAATAATCCCATACTTGCTACATTCACAAAATATTTTTCATTTATTTTTCCAATATCAATTAATTTTGGCTCAGCTGTTCTAACTATTCTCTTACATGCTTCTTCTACATCCTTTGGAATTTCTAAAAGCTTTGCAAAATCATTTGCAGTTCCAAGTGGTAATATTCCAAGTGGTAAATCAATATCTCTTTCTTTCATTACATTAACTACAGAATCTATTGTTCCATCTCCACCTGCAACTAAAATATACTTAAAACTTTCATCAATATCATCAAATGCTTCTTCTAAGGACCTTCCCTTAGTTATTCTATAGGGACATATTACATATCCAGCTTCTTGATGAATTTGAACAACCGTATCTAAATTTTGAAGTATTGCTCTTTCTCCTGAATACGGATTATAAATAAACCTTACTTTATCCATTCTGTTCCTCCCTTAAAAATCAGGCTATTTTAAAATTATATCATCTTTTTTCATCCTTTGCTTATTTTATTCATAATTTTAACACTTTATTTTTATTTTTCTCTTAATATGAAATTTTCCACTTATATTATAACTACTTATATGCTATAATTAATCATTGTAGGTTATATAAAAATTTAGGAGTGATTATATGAAGAAAAGTTGTATTCCTAATATATTTACATTTATAAATTTATCTTGTGGGGTATTATCTTTATTATCAGCCTTTGATGGGCACTATCTTTATTCAGCATTATTTATAATTTTAGCTGGTATTGTAGATAGATATGACGGAAGAATTGCAAGATACTTAAATGTATCTAGTGAATTAGGAAAGGAATTGGATTCTTTAGCAGACCTTGTATCATTTGGTGTTGCTCCATCTATACTAACATTCTTATTATTTGGCTTTGGCCATCTTGGATTACTTAGTATATTAGGCTATGCAGTTTTATTAGCATTTCCTATATGTGGTGCTTACAGACTTGCTAGATACAATGTATCTACTTTTGATGGAAACTTTAGAGGAATTCCAATAACTATTGCAGGTTGCTTTATTGCATTATTTGTTGTTATAGCTGTACTTGTTAAAATCCCTGCTACATTAGGGCTTGTTTTAGCATTTATTTTTATGATACTTGGTGCATACTTAATGGTTAGTAATATAAAACTTAAGAAATTATAGATTAGTAGAGAAAGTCTTTCACTTTCTCTACTTTTTATTTTAATTGTTTTTAAAATTAAGCTCATGATTAATTTCCGTTTGAATTACATCACTTATCTCTTTTTCTATATGTCCTTTTGCATAGTTTTTCCCCAGTACTTCTCCTTTAAGCTTCATGTATTCTAAGAATTTATCGTCATGTTTATCTATTCCATCAATAAAGCCATCTATTATTTTTCCAAGATCATCGACTCTATCTAATGCATCGTTTATATCACCTTTTTTTCTACCATAAATTGTATTTAATTCTGCTGCACCTCCTATTAATAATCTATAGGAATCTACAAGTCTTTTTAAAATCTCTGTAAGCTGTATTAATTCATCATATTGCCCTTCTATTATATGTTTGCCCATAAATTCTCCTTATATTATAAAAGAGAGGATTTTCTCCTCTCTTTTTTTATTTATTTTTTGCAATTACATTTACAATCATGTATTTCCACTTTTATTTCTTCTACATATTCATCATCTGCAATAGTAAAGAACTTTCCTTCTTCTTTACATTTATTTTTACTTTTTTCTTTTTTGCAGCCGCATTCATTATTTTTTTTATCTATAGGTTTTTCGCATTTATGTTCTACATGCTCTTCTTTTTTCTTATTACATTTACATTTATTTCTTTCATCATCATCATCATCATTTGAATCAAATTCAAATATATCAGATACGTTTAAATTATCTTCTTCTATTCCTCTCATATCTTCTACATCTTCTATTTCTTCAAATTCTAACAAGTTTTCTATTTTTTCAATTTCAAAGAAATATTCTTTTGGGAATCTACAGTACATATTATCACCCTTTACACTTTTTAGTTTCATAATCTGGTTTAAAATATTCTTTTTCATATTTGCATAGAGGACATACTTTAGGTGGTTCATATCCTTCATGAATATAGCCACAATTTAAACAATGCCATGTTATTTTAGAATCAGATTTAAACATCTTTTTATTTTTTATAAGTTCGCACAAGCCTAAAAACTTGTCTCTGTGAGATTCTTCAACTTCTCTAAGTTCTTTATAGAATGCTTCTATTTCTGTAAAGCCTTCCTTCCTTGCGACTTCTTGAAATTCTTTATATATCTTCTCTGTTTCTTCATTTTCACCACAAGCTGCCTTTAAAAGATTTTGTTCTGTTCCTTCAACATTCTCTAAAAATCTTTTATAAGCCTCTCTTGAATGTGCATATTCATTTTCAGCTATTTCTTCAAAAATGTGGCTAACCCAAACATACCCTTCAGCCTTTGCTTTTTCTGCAAACAAACTATACTTTCCTCTTGCCCTTGACTCACCTGCAAAAGTTTTATAAAGATTTTTTTCCGTTTCACTTCCAGAGAGTTTCATTTTTTTCCTCCTGCATAATTTTTATATTATACAAGTTATTCATCTTAAATTTTTTTGTTACTTTCAGTAATTAAAATCTTTAAATTTTCATCGCAAGAAATCGTAAATTCCTCACCTTCTTTATTTTTAGTGTTTAAATTTACTTTATACCCCCAAAGCTTACACATATACTTTAATGTTTCTTTTGCATAAGACATTTCAAGCTCACGTCCATCAAAAACATGTTCTAATGTTAATGTGTAATCTCTTTTATTCATGTCTATAACTCGTATATGTGGTATTCCTTGAACTCCAGTACTTTGTGCAAGTGCATCCCTTATCTTTTTCCATCCTTCTTCATCTGAGACCTCTTCAATTACAAAATCAAAAGTCTTTTTAGCATATTTAAATAAATTAAGCTCTTCACAAAGCTCTCTAGTTAAATATCTTCTTATAAAAGATGAGTCTCTTTCTAAAGCTCTTACTTCAAATACCTTTTCCATTCCTTCTCTTTCATAAAGGTCCATAAATATTTTAAACCCAATATAATAAGGATTTAACCCGCCTATCATTGGAGCTACTACATCATTATGTCTTTTTAAAAATTCTAAATGAAGTCCTTCTGGTAACTCTAAGTTTTTCAAAAGATTATAGTGACAAAAACAAGCCCACCCTTCATTTATAGTCTTTGTTTCTATTTGAGGAAGAAAATATTCCGATTCCCTTTTTACAATTCTTAAAACATTTTTTTCCCACTCTTCTAAATTTCCATGTTCAATAATAAATCCCATTACATCATCTCTTGGCTCTAATGGTATTTTATCTATTTCAGGAACTTCTACTTCTTTATAGCTATCTAAAATTCCTCTTTCACGAATTTCTTTTTTATAATCACTTATCCTTCTTTCTTTTATTTCTCTATCTGATATTTCTTTTACTCCAACACTTCTTCCTATACTATATTTTATTGAATGTGCTGCATCTAAGATTTTTTCTACTTTTTCATATCCAATAGAAGGATTGTTTATATAGCTTCTTATTATTTCTGCATCTAGTTTAAACATTTCTAAGGTTCTATCTGCATTTGTTCCTTCTACAAACAATCTATTATTTTTAAAGAAATCATTATGTCCATATACATGGGCAATAGTTAAAATTTGAAGAAGAAGTGTATTTTCATTCATTAAATAAGCTAAACAAGGGTTTGAGTTAATTACCATCTCATATGGAAGCCCTGTCATATTTAAAGAGTATAAAGTCTTATTCTTTTCATATGATTTCCCATAGCTCCAATGAGGATATTTAGAAGGCATACCTACATATGCCTCATATCCTATCATTTCATTAAATCCTATAATTTCAAACTCTTGGGGATAATAGTTTAATCCAAATTTCTTTGCTTCAGCTTCAATCTTTTCATTCCATTTTTCTAAATCTTTTAAATTGTATTCCAAGCCCTATTCCTCCCCTAATTCCTTATTTAATATTGTTTTTAATGCATCCCATAAGTCTTTCTTTTCTCTTACAATTACAGGTACAAAATTCTCTGCCTCTATTTCTTTAAAAAATCTATAGTACATTGTAGTTGAATAAGTTGAAGGAAGTAATTCACAGTATGCAAACATATTGCTTATCTCACATAACTTTTTCACACTTTTCATAGCTCTTTCATTATCTTCAGTCCAGTTATCACCATCACTAGCATAGACAGGGTATATATTCCACATATCACTTGGGTATTCTTCTTCTATTAGCTCTAATGTTTTATCTATTCCACTTGAAATATAAGTTCCTCCTGATTCTGCCTTATGGAAAAATTCAAACTCATTTACTCTTTTTGCAGTTGTTGTATGGGATACAAATTCAAATGCTATATTGTTGTACTTTTTCTTAATAAATCTTGAAAGTACAAAGAAAAATGACCTTGCCAAATATTTTTTTGTACTATCCATAGAACCAGATACATCCATTATAAACACCATAAGAGCATTACTTTCTCTCTTTGGTTTTTTCTTTACTCTATAATATCTTAAATCATCTTCTCTAAATGGAAATCTTTCTACTAATTCATTATCACCATCAAGATTTTCTTCCATCAATGCACGTTTTTTTCCTTGCTTTCTTGCTATTTTAGACATAACAGTTTTCTTTTTAGCAAGTCGTGGTCTTATACCATATTTTTGATATCCACACTTTCTTCCTGCACTTTCTACTAATATCTCTGAATATTTCTTTCTATCTAAATTAGGCAGATCTAAATCTTCAACTATATAGTCTAATAGTTCTTCTAAGGTGATTTCAGTTTCATAAACATCATCACCTTCATTATTTCCTGCCCCTTTTCCATTTCCTTTTCCAGCCTTTGGCTTTCCACTTCCTATTTTATCTCCACGCTTTTCATCACCTTCGCCTGTAGCAACACCACCTGAGTTTTTACCATAGACAAACTGATACTCTTTTATTCCTCTTATAGGTATCTTAAACTTTTTATTTTTTCCTTCTCCTATAATGCTTTCCTCTGATAAAATATCACCTAAATTTTCTTTTATAGACTTTTCAACTAATTGCCTATGCCTTCTTCTATCTTCAATTGACCTATCATGGTCTACTGGATTTACTGTGTTGTCTCTAAATATTGCCATTTTTAATCCTTCCAAAGATTATTTGCAGCATATTTTAATATTACATCGCAGCAATGTAGGCAATATCCATTGTTTTGCATTTCAGTTACCATAGCATTATATTTTTCTGTTTGCTCTTTATTTCTAACTCTTGATTTAGTAATAATTCTTGAAAGGTCTTTAACAGATGCCATAAGTTTCTTTTCTATAGCTTCTTTTAAAGGCTCATATGATGAATATTCAATAGTTGCACCTTGTCTAATTAAATAGAACATGTATGATGTAACATCAGCTCTGAATCCCTTACATGATGATTCAGAAACTCCAATATATTCTTCTATACTTCTCATGAACTCTTCATCTGGATTTAACTCTTCACCAGTTGATGAATCTTTTATTTTGCTCTTATTTACAAAAGCCTCTGCATTATCTATATAATTGTTAAATAAGCTTTCTGCTTGTTCTTTAAATGAATGAATAAATGCTTTTGTAATTTCTTTTTCAAGAATCTTATTATATTCTTTTCTAATTGTATCTTGAATAAATCCAAGATATCTTTTCTTGTCATCACTTGCAATATCCATTTCTTTAACTGATTTTATAATGCTTTCCATTATGCTTAATGGATTTATACAATTATGCTCTGAATTTGAAAGAGCATTATCTATAACTTTAACTATAAATCTAGTTGAAATTCCCTTCATTCCTTCATAAGCACCAGCTTCTTCACGTAATTCACCTATATCAATTCTCTTAGTTGAACCTTTTTCTACAATTTCTTCACCATTATAAATTTTAAGCTTAGTTATAGGGTCAACCTTATTAGAACCAACAAGTCTTGAAAGTATTGCAAACATAGCTGCAATTTGGATTGTGTGTGGTGCTATATGCGCATTAAATGTGCTCTTTTTAAGTATTTTTTCATATATTTTAATTTCTTCATCAAGCTCTAAACAATATGGAACTTCAATTTTTACTATTCTATCTAAAATAGCTTCATTAGTATGATCTGACTTAAACTTATTCCATTCAGCTTCATTTGAGTGAGCTACAATAACTCCATCAAAATAAATCATTGAACCTTTTCCTGGTGAAGGAACAGATTTCTCCTGAGTAGCTGTAATTATAGTATGCAAGTATTCAACATCATTTTTGAATACCTCTATAAACTCAACCATACCTCTATTACCAACATTGAATGCCCCATTTAATGAGAATATTCTAGGGTCATCTTCTGCATACATATCCATTTTAGAAATATCAATTGAACCTGTTAAAATTGAAGTATCTTGATTATTAGGGTCTACCGGAGGAACTACTCCAATTCCCTTTCTTGAACGTATTGAGAAACCTTTCTTTTCAATTGGCATTTCTTCATATTTCCCACCAAACTCATTTATAAGTCTGTACTTACAAACAGGACAAAGGTCTCCTTCTATTTTCACTCCAAGTTCTTCTTCAAATTGTGCTCTTAAATGTTTAGGAATTAAGTGAAGAGGCTCTTCATGCATTGGACACCCTTTAATTGAATAAATTTGCTCACAAGTTTCTAACGCTTTTTTTAATGATTCAACTAAAGATGATTTACCTGCACCAACTGGTCCAACTAAATATAACACTTGTCTTGCTTCCTCTCCTTGCATTGCAGCAGAGTGGAAGTAATTCATAAGCTTCATGACAACTTTATCAATTCCAAAGAAATTATCTTTAAAAAATCCATATTTTCTTATTATTTCATTTCCATAAATTCTTTTAACTTTATAGTTTTCTTCTCCTTTTAATACCTCTACTCCCTTTTCAGAAATCTTATCATATAACCTTTTATGTGATAGCTTCGCTATATCTGGGTTTTCTTTTACTATTTCTAAATAATCTAAAAATGTCCCATTAAACTTTTCCTTTTCTCTATTTTCTCTATCGGTTTGTATAAACTTTCTAAAATCCATAATACAATCCCTCCTTTTTACTTAAAATATATTCTTAATTCTCACTCTTATATGACAAAAAAAAAGAATTAAAAATCTATTTTTCTAATTCTTTCAACTTTAATTTACATATTACTTATTAAAAATCATCTCTTAAATATCTAAACTCTCTTTATTTCTACTCTTTTTTAATCTATTTCTTTTTCGTATTCTTCAAAATATTTTTCTTTTATTTTTTTGCACTTTTTACACATCACAACTTTTATTCTTCCATTTTCATCTTCACCACTTTGTATATATTCTCTATATACATGTTTGCAAAATACCTGTTTTACTTTATTCGCCATTTTAAATCCCTCCATATACATTTTTTAAATATATATTTATCTCAATTCCTTAATATGACTTTCTACAAATATTTTGCTTTTATTATTTTTTACACCTATCTTAGCTTCCTAATTATATTTATTTTTACAAAAAAGAACTTAGCTATGATTTTCTTAGCTAAGTTCTTTGCCTTTAAATATTTATAATTCTAACTATATTTTCTACTGTTTTTTCTAAGTTCTTTTGCCCCTCTTTAAGTGCTGTGTCTAAATCTGTAACACCTCTCATAATGCTAAAGATTCCATCTATTCCAACTTCATAAAGATTTTCTGAACCATCTTCTACTTTTCCTGCAAATGCTATCACTTTTGCATTCTCTAGTTTTGCACTTTTAGCTACTCCCATTGGTGTTTTCCCAAAGATAGTTTGTGAATCTATTGCTCCTTCTCCTGTAAATACATAGTCCGCACCCTTTACTTTTTCTTTTAAGCCACTATGTTCTATTACAAGATCTATACCTCTTTTTAGCTTTCCATTTAAGAATGCTAAAAGTGCTGCTCCAAGTCCACCGGCTGCTCCACTTCCTTCTACATCCTTAACTTCTATACCTAAATCTTTTTTTATAACTCTTGCATAGTTTGTAAGAGCTTTATCTAAAGTCTCTACCATTTCTTCTGTTGCACCTTTTTGTGGTCCAAAAACTCTTGATGCTCCAAACTCTCCAACTAATGGGTTTGTTACATCACAAGCAACTTCTATAGATGTATTTTTAATTCTTTTATCTAAACCTTCTATATCTATTCTTTCTAGTTTTAAAAGTTCTTCTCCTCCAAAACCTAATTCCTTATCTTCTTTATCATAAAATTTTACTCCAAGTGCCATAAGCATTCCTACACCACCATCATTTGTAGCACTTCCACCTATTCCAATTACTATATGCTCTGCTCCATTATCTAAAGCATGTAATATCATTTCTCCAGTTCCATAAGTTGTAGCTAAAAGTGGATTTCTATTTTCTCTTTTTACAAGACCTATTCCACTAGCTTGTGCCATTTCTATAACTGCTCTTTTTCCATCTCCTAAAATTCCATATAAAGCACTTATTTTTCTATCATCTGCCATTGGTGGCGTTACCATTACTTTTTCAAATCTTCCATTAGTTCCATTAACTAATGCTTCAACCGTTCCCTCACCACCATCTGCCATTGGAACCTTTATGCACTCTGCATCTTTAATAACCTTTTTAATTCCTCGCTCCATAGCATTACATGCTTCCTTTGATGTCATACTTTCTTTAAATGAATCTGGTGCTAATACAAATTTCATAAATTTCTCCCCCTGTTTTCCCTTAAAATTTTTTCTTAAAGTATTATTCCGAATATTATTGTTGATGTTATTGCCATTACTAATCCAACTAATGACTCAAAAGGTATAAGCATTAATCTTTCCTTCATTTCACATCCTACACTTCCTCCAGTTGCATGGAAAAAGCTTCCGTGTGGTAAGTGGTCTAAAACTGTTGCTCCTGAATGTATCATAGCTGCTGCACTAAGTGGTGCTACTCCAAGCTCTAATATAGCTGGTCCAAATACTGATGAAGCAACTGCTGTTCCTGATGTTGTTGAAGCTGTTGCAGCTGACATAAGAACTCCTGAAACTGGTGCTAATGCAAAGCTTGGTAAACCTAGCATATTTATTCCATATATTATAAGGTCTTTTAATCCTGAATTTGAAATTATTCCTGCAAGGGTTCCTGTTCCAATTAAAAGTATTGCAACTCCTGTCATTTTTCCTATCCCAAAGCTTGCATAACTATTTAAATGCTTCACTTTTCCCATAGCTATAACTCCAACTATTCCTCCAACTGGAAGTGCTATTAATGGGTCTATTGCTATTCCAAGGGTTGGTCTTAACATTAATAGTATTATTGTAACTACTGGACCTGTTATTGCTGATAAAAAGCTTGGCATATCTTTTTCTTCAGTAGCGCCACTTTCTAATATTATTTTGCTTCCTTTTCCTTTAAGCTTTTGTGCAACTATACAAGTTACTATAACTCCTACTATTGCTGGAATTATTCCAACCATCATTACTTCTGTTAATGAAACTCCTAAGTTATCAGCCGCTGCAATTGCATTTGGGTTTGGAGACATTATGTTTCCTGCCTTTCCTCCACCTATCATTGCTAAAAGTATAGCTGTTTTACTTAGTCCTACTCTATGACCTATTGCAAGTGCAATTGGTGATACTGTTATAACAGCAACATCTACAAAAACTCCAACCATTGTTAAAACCATTGTTGCTATAGCTAATGCAATAAGTGCTTTTGATTCACCTATTTTATCTACTATTGTACTTGCAATTTTAGCTGCTGCTTTTGATTCAATTAATACACCTGCTAAAACTCCTGCTGTAACAATTCTTAAGATAGCTGGCATCATTCCCTTTGACCCTTCTATCATAAGTGTAACTGTATCTGTAAGAGATGCTCCCCCTACAATTCCTCCAACTAAAGCCCCAAGTATAAGACTATATGCTGGATGAACCTTCTTTATTATTAAAAAGATAGCAATTATAAGTGCTACAATTGCTCCTAAAGCTGTAACTGTAATATCCATAAATTCTTCCCTCTCCCTTTGTTAATCTTTTAACCATGCTTTTATATTACAACTTTCAGTAAACAGTTTCATTGTGCACTTGCACAAACTTCATATAGAATTTTTATGCTTTTTTAAATATTTGGTAGTAAAGGTAAGCATTTGTATATCTTAACCTATCTACTGTTCTATCAAATTTCAGTCCTGTTTTATCTTCTATTTTATTTACTCTATATAAAAGAGTATTTCTATGTATGTGTAATTCTTTTGCTGTATTTGCCCTATCAAAATTTAAGCTTGCTAGATGTATAAATGTTTCTAATATCTCTTCTCCCTCTTCCTTTATTTTCTTTAATATAATATTTGAATCTCCATTTTCTAAAGAATATCCAAGGGAATTTAAAAATAATATATCGCCTTTATCCTTTATTATCTTGCTTTTACAATTTATTTTTATTGCTATTGAAAGAGCCATATTTGTATTTCCATAAACATCTGATAAATCTCCTTTGAATCTTGTTATAATTGCTCTATTTATCATATTTTCAAAGCTTTTTAACAACAGTCCCATAGAATCTTTTTTATTTTCTATAAATATAATTCTCTTTTCACTTAAGAAAACTATATTAAACCTTTCTTCAAAAGACTTGCTTTTTATTTTTGCCTTATCCTTAAATTCTTCTGTAACCTCTATAAGTGCAAATCTATACTCTTCCCTTACATCGATAGAAAGCTTTAATCCTCTTTCTATAAAATCCATATCATATTTTTCTTTTTTATGAAGCCATTCTGATAAAAATTCTCTCTTTATTTTATCTTTTATAATAAACTTTTGAATGCTATATTCTTGATTTATTAAAAGCTCTGACGTAACCTTTACTAAACTTCCAAAGTTTCTTACCTTATCTGGATGGCCTGTTACCCCTATAACACCGATTATTCTATTATTAAAGCTAATTGGAATATTAACCCCCATTTTGCTTCCTTCTTTATCCTCATCATTATAAATTTCTATACATTCTTCTACCTTTAAAGCTTCTAATGCTCCTAGATGCAGATTTCCTATTCTTTCTTTTTCTCCACTAGCTATTATGATAGCCTTCTTGTCCATTATATTTACATTGTAAGGTAGTATATCCATCATTTTATCTACAACAATTTGTGCAAGCTCTTTACTTAACATAATAATCCCCCTTATAAAATTAAGATGAAACCTTTAGCTTCATCTTAACCTCCATTTACTATATTTAATAATTCATCACCATATTTTAAAAGTTTCTTTTCTCCCATACCTCGGATGCTCATAAGTTCATCCTTAGTTTTAGGCTTTGTATTTGCTATATTTATTAAAGAGGTATCTGAAAAAATAATGTATGGTCTTATATTTTCTTTTCCTGCCATTACTCTTCTCCACACCTTTAACTTTTCATAAAGAACTTTATCTAATATTTCCTCTTCTATATTTTCTAATATCATTAAAACTTCTTTTTCTGATCTTAAAACTTTTATAGATTCATTATTTAACTTTAACATTGAATATGTTCCTTCTTTCAAGGAAACATCACCATTTTCTAAAAGTCCATTTATTACTTCTTTTATAAACTTAGAACTACTTTCTCTCATAAGACCAAAGGTTGTTATTTTATCTAACTTATCACGTATTATTTTAGGCCCTTTAATCCCTCTTAAGATATCTGTAATTACTGAAATTCCATAACCTTCTCTTGTTCTAAACACAGTTGATAAAATCATTTGAGCTTCTTTTGTAAAATCTCTTACCTTATCTGAATTTAAACAGTTAGTACAGTTATTACAAAAACTCATTTTTTTATCATTATTAAAATAATCTAAAAGATATCCTCTTAAGCACCCATCATACTCGCAATAGTCTATCATACTTTGCAATTTCCCTATTGCTATTTGACGCCTACCTAAGGGTACACTTTTATTTATCAAAAACTCTACACGTTTTATATCTATTCTATTAAAAATCAAATAGCAATCACAAGCTTCTCCATCTCTACCACCACGACCAATTTCTTGATAATAGCTTTCTAAGTTTTTAGGCATTGTAAAATGAATTATATATCTTATATTACTTTTATCAATTCCCATTCCAAAGGCATTTGTTGCTATCATTATATTTTTCTCTTCATTTAAAAAAGCCTCTTGATTTTTTGTTTTTTCCTCTTCTTTCATTCCACCATGATACTTTAAAACACTAAATCCTATGTCCCTTAGAACACTATATAGTTCATCAACTTCTTTTCTTGAAGCACAATATATTATTCCACTTTCATCCTCATGCTCTCTTAGAATATGAGTTACTTCTTCTTTATCTATTTCTTTTAAGACTTTTATTTTTAAATTATTTCTATTTATATTTCCTTTATAAATATATGGATTTCTAAGCCCTAATAATTTTATTGAGTCTTCCATAACTTCTTTTGTTGCTGTTGCTGTAAATGCTGATATAACTGGCCTCTTATTAAGTTCATCACAAAAAACCTTTATTTTTCTATAGCTTCTCCTAAAATCATGTCCCCATTCTGAAACACAATGAGCTTCATCTATTGCTATATGACTTATATCTAAGCCTTTTATCATCTTTCTAAAATAATCTGATTCAAGCCTTTCTGGTGCTATATAAAGTATTTTATATTCACCAAGTGCTGCATCATTTAAAATTTCTTTCATCTGCTCTGTGCTAATACTACTATTTATAAATGCACCTTTTAAACCAAGCTCCTTTAAATTATCTACTTGGTCTTTCATAAGAGAAATAAGTGGTGAAATAACTATTGTTACTCCACTTAAAATAATTGATGGAATTTGATATCCTATTGATTTTCCACCACCTGTTGGAAGAAGACAAAACACATCAATTCCATTTATTATTTTTTCTATTACTTCTAGTTGACCTTCTTTAAAACTATCATAACCATAGAATTTTTTTAATGCATAATGTGCTTTTTCCCTAGTATTCATTTCACCACTCCTTTCTATTTTACTTTGCTTTTTATTCCTTCATATAAATGCTCTAAATAATCTATTTTAAAACCTGCATCTTTAATTTTATCTAATCTTATTTTAGCTCCCTCAATAGAAACTCTAGCTTCTCTAAAATCCTTTACCTTTATACATCTACTTGTATAATCTAATAAATAATCTACTTTTATTGCATCCTTGGCTAAATCTTCACGACCACCATTTACAATATCTAAAACTTCACTATAAACCTTAGGTGAAAGGTCCTCTCTTACTGTACTTAAAAAATCATTATTTTTACTATTTTTCTTTGCCATAACACGAACTCCTGTTTTTTCTTTATAAGAATAATATACCCTTAAAATATTTTTATATCAACACCTTAAGTTTTGTCTTTTTTTCTTTTTTATAAACAATAAAACCTCTTTTAAGAAAATCTTAAAAAAGGTTTTATTTAAATAACTTATTTATTTTTCAATCTTTCTTCAACAATAACTGAATTTTTTCTTCCATATATAAAATATGAAATTACTATTATTGCTAATATTATTATAAATGTTATCCATGTATCACTTTTTAAGTTTGTCATTAAGAATATACAACATCCTGCTCCTAATATAGGTACTAATGGAACTAAAGGTGTTTTAAATCCTCTTTCTACATTTGGGAATTTCTTTCTGAAAATTATAATTGAGAATGAAACTAATCCATATACTAAAAGTAATGCTATACTTGCAAAGTTAGCAAGTTGACTTAAATTTATAAAGCCTGCAAGTATTGAACCTATTATTCCTACAACCCATAAAGATACATATGGTACATCATTTTTATCTTTTTTATTAAAGATTTTTGGAAGTAATCCATCTACACTCATTGTACTTATAATCTGTGATGTTGCAAAGTTACTTGCAAATATAACAGCTAAAATTCCTATTACACTTCCAAGTGATACTATTAATGCAATTGTTGGCTTTCCAGCCACATTTAAAGCATATGATAATGCATCAGATACATTTAAATTTGTATATGCAGTTATTCCTGTTAATACTGCTGACACTAATACATAAATTAATGTACATACCCCAAGAGATACTAAAAGTCCTATTGGTAACGCTTTTTTAGGATCTTTTACATATGGTGCTGCTGACGCCGTTGCATCAAAACCACAATAGGCAAAAAATACTGAAGCTGCTCCTGTCATTACACCTGTTATTTTATACGGCATAAATGGAGTCCAGTTACTAGAATGTATATGAAATATACCTACTACAACAAATAGTGCTATAACACCTATTTTTATAAGAACCATTATATTATTTACTTTTTTACTATCTTTTGTTCCTCTTGATATTACAAAAGTAATTAAAAGTATTGAAAATATAGCTGGTAAATTTACAATTCCTCCGTCTGATGGAATAGTTGTCAGAACTTTTGGCAAATGAATTTTCAATGCATCTAAAAAACTAACTAAATATCCGCTCCACCCAGAAGCTACTGTTGCCGTTGATAGAATATATCCAATAACTATACATAGTCCTCCAACATACGCTACAATCTCACCCATTGTAGTATAGATAAACGTGTATGACCCACCTGAACTTGGGATAGCTGAACAAAGTTCTGCATAACAAAGAACTATTATAGCTGCTGCAATTCCACCAATTAAGAATGATAACATTACTCCTGGGCCTGCTTCTGTTGCTGCTACAATTCCAGTTAAAACCATTACTCCTGTTCCTATAACTGAACCAATACTCATAAGAGTTAAGTCTAGTGTACCTAAATTCTTCTCACCTGAATTTACATGCTTTGACACACTCTCAATATTTTGAGTTCTAAAAATACTCATTTAACTCACCTTCTTCTATATGACTTTCTTCGCAAAGTTACCTACTCCTCTGCTTCTAAAGTTTTTGTCTAATTAAAAAAAATATACTTTTATTTTTTAATCTTTTTTCATAATATCAAAAATTTATTAACTTTTATTGTCCTTTTTTTAACTTAATAGTTAACTTTATTCCAATCCACCTATGTATTTACCATCTTTTTCTTTAAAAATATGAACTTTTTATTTTCCTTTTCGCCTTTATTTTTATCTCTTTATCATTTTTTATGACTATTTTTTAAAACTTTATTTTTAACTTACTTTATATTTCTCTAATATCTATTAAATTCTTAAATGAATTCCTTTTCTTTTTATTCATTTAATAGTAACTTTTTATTTATATTTATTAAATGTAAATTTTAAAAGAGAGGATAAAACCTCTCTTTCTATTATCTCTATATTCCCATATGAAATACACAATATTCTGCATTTTTTTCTACAACTTCTAGCATATCTATAAGTTTTTTCAAATCTTTTAATAACTTTCTTTTTTTCACTATTATTTTTTCATATGAGCCACCAACAAAGTATTCTTCACCTTCATGAACCTTCATTCCCTCAAACACATATGAACCTTCAAGTGTAAATTCTTCATCTCCTAAAGAAAATAAAATTGCCCATGCTTTGATTATTTTTTTAAGCTTTTCCGCATTATCATCTTGTATTAATGTTAATCCATGATATGCAAGCCCTCTCTTCTCTACTATTTCTTCACAATCATTTCTTATCCATTTTAATGTATCGTAAATATATATAATAATATCATCTTCAATCTGTATAAATGGTAAGTTCTCTTTATTATTATTGAAATAGTTAGTAACTACCTTCTCTCTTTTATCCTTAGTACTTATCTTGCTTTTTTTCACAAGAATAAAATCATGATGCATAGTTAAGCTTTCCTTATAATAATTCTTTTCTTAACTCTGCTGGAGTTTTATTAGAAAGATATCCAAGAGGTACATCAAAAACTGTTACTGCTCCACGTTTTCCTTCTTTAGCCATTTTATTTATAGCTCTTGCATAAGCTACTAAAACACTTGATGTAAATTCTGGATTACTATCAAGCTCTAAAGAATATTCTATTTTTTCTCTATTCCCATTTCCAGTAACTCCCGTTCTTATAACAAAGCCACCATGAGGCATTCCGCTATGCTCTCTCTTTAACTCTTCTTCTGAGATGAAATTTACTTCTGTGTCATAATCTGAAAAATAATTTGGCATTTCTTTTATTTCTTTTTCTATTAAATCTTTATCTGCACCCTCTTCTAAAACTACATAACAAATTCTATCATGCTTTTCTCTAGTTTCTAATTTAGGATTTTCCAAATTTCTAACCTTCGTTAAAGCCTCTTCTTTAGGTACTGTGTATTGTATTCCATTTTTAACACCATCTATTCTTCTTATAGCATCTGAATGGCCTTGACTTACTCCTCTTCCCCAGAAAGTATAATCTTCACCTTCTGGTAAAATAGCTCTTCCCATAAGTCTATTTATCGAAAATAATCCTGGGTCCCATCCTACTGAAATTATTGAAAGAGTATCACTTTCTTTTCCTATCTTATCCATTTCATCAAAGTACTCTGGAATTTTTGCATGAGTATCAAAGGAATCAACAGTATTAAATTCTTTTAAAATCATAGGTCCTTGCTCTGGTAAATCAGTTGCTGAACCTCCACAAAGAATCATAACATCAATATGTCCTGTATACTCTTTAATTTTAGATACATGAACTGTTTCTATTCCATCTACACTTATTCCTTCTCTTCTTGTAAAAACCGCCTTTAACTCCATATCCTCATTTTGCTTTATTGAATTTAACACTCCACGACCTAAATTCCCATAACCTACAACCCCAACTCTAACTTTTTCCATTATAAACCCTCCTATAAACTATGTTTTTATAATTTTACCATTTTTTGTATTATTTTTTCAACTAAACTTTTCTTTTTTCTTCTAATATGTAACTTTTACTATTCTTAATTGATGTTCTTAAACTTAATTTATTTCCTATACTTGCTGCTATACTAGCAGATAAAGCTTCCCCTTCTATATATGTATCATTGTTATTTAATAATTCACCTTTAAAAAACACCATTTCTTCACCATCATATAATATATCTACAGCCTTATCTTCATCTTGCAGATTTCTAACTAAAATATTTACTGGTCCAAGTCTTTTTATTTTTTCTAAGACTTCTTCAATATCTCGTATTCCAATAACACTTATATCAAACAATTCTTCAATATCATTTTTGCTTAAGATTAAAAGATATGCCAGTGGCAAAATTTCTTTTATATACACCTTTTTTTCATTTTTTGATAAAACACCTTCACCATTTTTAGAAACAATTTGCCCATTTACTACTATACTTGGAACATTTCTTTTTTTTCTTAATTCTTTTCCAACTACTTTTATATTATCTTCACCTATTAATGCCCCTATTTTTATAACATCAAAATCTAACTCTTCAAAAACAACTTTTATTTGGTCTTTTAATATTCCCTTCGATATTTTTTCAACCTTAAATTCGCCTAATCTATTTTGTGCAATTATTGATGTAGTAATTGTTGATGGACAAATCCCATTTTTCAAGAATATGGTAATATCTTTTTGAACTCCCACTGTTCCTATACAATCTGCTGCCGATATAGTCAATCCTCTATTCATTCTGTTCTCTCCTTTATCTTTTGTATTATATATTTTATTATATCCCATCTTTTAGTTTTACAAATCAAAATTATTTTAAACATTTTAAGAAAGGTGATGCACTGCACCACCTTTTAAAGTAATTTTTTATTCATCACCAAAAACTTTTTTTCTAAGTTCAAGACCTGCTTTTGTAATTGCCACTCCACCTAAAGCTGTTTCTCTTAATGATGATGGCATTTCACGTCCAACTTTATACATAGCACTTACAGTATCATCAAAAGGAATTTTTGAATCTACCCCTGCCATTACTAAATCTGCTGTACATAATGCACTTATTGCTCCTGATGCATTTCTTTTTGCACAAGGAATTTCAACAAGTCCTGCAACAGGGTCACATACAAGCCCTAAAATATTTTTTAATACTATTGCACCTGCATCCATACTCATTTTAGGTGTCCCGCCCATCATAAATACAGCTGCACCTGCACCCATAGCAGCTGCTGAACCACATTCCGCTTGACATCCACCTTCAGCACCTGAAAGTGTGGCATTCATTCCTATAATTGTTCCAATAGCTGCCGCTGCAAAAAGCCCTTCTATCATTTCATCCTCAGTTTTAGAAAGCTTTCCACCAGCTGCTAAAATAACCGCTGGTAATATTCCACATGAACCTGCCGTAGGACATGCAACTATTCTTCCCATAGATGCGTTAACTTCTGAACAAGAAAGTGCCATTGCCATTGCCATAACAGTTGTTGTTCCCGTTAAGGTATTTCCCTTTTTTAAATATTCATTTACCTTATGTCCATCTCCACCAATTAATCCTGTTACAGAGTACACAGCCTTTTCCATTCCTTCTGTTACAGAATCAATCATAACCTTTAAGTTATCACGCATTTTCTCTATAATAACATCTCTATCTTCATTAGACTTTTCTATTTCCATTCTTATTGCATATTCGCTTAAAGAAATATTTTCTTCATTACATATATGTATAAGCTCTTCTCCACTTCTTGCTATCTTCATTTTTTAAATCTCCTCCTTAACAGGATTAATAAGTATAACTTTTTCTATATAATTTAAATTTCTTATATTACTTAAAACTTCCTCATCAATGCTATGATCTAATTCAAAAATCATAGTAGCACCTTGTCCTCTTTGTTGTCTGAACACACTCATAAAGGCTATATTAACATCCTTCTTTGAAAGAAATGCTGTAACATTTGATACTACCCCTGGAATATCTTTTTGAGTTACTATTAAAGTTGGATAATCCCCTGTAAAATTAACTCTACTTCCATTAACCTCAGTAATTTGAATACTTCCACCACCAATAGATGAACCCATAACCTCAGTTATACTTCCATCTTTAGTTTTCATTATGAATCTAACAGTATTAGGATGTTCATCTCCTAAATCTGCCTCAACAAATTCATATTTTAATCCAATCTCTTTAGCTATTTCCATAGAAGTTCTAAGTCTTTTATCACTTGGATTCATTCCTAAAATCCCCGCAACTAAAGCCCTATCTGTTCCATGCCCCTTATACGTTTTACCAAAAGATCCATGAAGTAAAAACTTTACCTCTACAACATCATCACCTGCAATTGATCTTGCAACTCTTCCAAGTCTAGCTGCTCCTGCAGTATGTGAACTTGAAGGACCTATCATAATTGGCCCTAATATATCAAAAACACCAACATTTTTCATATCTTTCCCTATCCTTTTTAATTTATTTACCTTTATTTTAATATATTTTAAACTTAATTAAAATAGCTTTATAACTTACATTTTAAATTTTAATCTATTGTCACTTTTACTGAATACTTTAAATTGTATTTGGCAATAATTTAATTATTCTAATTAATATTTTTTCTTCAATAAATATTAATATATATTACACTTAAACTTTGGAGGTTTTATGGATATTTTATTTTTATTTGAAATAGCATTTATTTTATTTAACTTATTCTTTTTAATAAGAAATATAGTTAATAAACGTACAATAAAAAAAGAAGGAAGTTATCACTCAATCTATAATTTTAACTCTCTCTTCTTTTCTTCAACAATACTTTGCTTCATACTTATACTATACATAATTTTTGCTGAGAATGATTTTACACCACTCACTCAATCTTTAGCTATATTAATAATCCTTTTATTAATAATTTCAAATTTCGTAAATGCAAATATTTTATTTGGACACGATAATTTTTCATATTCTTATTATTCTATAAGCTACAAAAAAATAAATTATGTCCTTATTAAACCAAAAGGAAATAAAAAGCTTATTCTTTTCTCTCTCAATGATAAAAGAAAATTTTCTTTTACTACTTCTAAAAATAATAGTTCAATAATCTCCGAAATTTTAAACAGAAAATCTGTTGTAATTAAAAAAATAAAAGAAGAATAAGCCCTTTGCTTTTCTTCTTTTATTTCAATATCTTTTATTTAAAAAGACTTTTATAAAATCCATCAAATCCATCATCTCTTATAGAAACTTCTGATTCATCATTTACATAAAACTTATTCATTGTTGACACTATTAGATTAAACTTTTCTATATTGTTTTCTTCTAATAATACTGTATATAAATACGCTAAATGATCTTGCATGTATTCTTGCATATTTTTCATTTCTTCGTCCGTAATCTTACCTTCTTCATATAGTTTCTTAATTGGACCATTTCTAAATGAAAAATATGTTGATGACTTTGCTATATTTTGTATGTATTCCTTTGCTTCTCTTTTTTCTTCTTTACCTTCTATTTTTATCATTTTTTCCACCTCTTATTTTTTCTTTTTATACAATATATTTTATCAATAACACTTATACTTTATCAACCTCTCCTTTATTAACATTTCATTCATTATTTATTAATATCTTATTCTTTTTATATTGGTATTATTTATCTATGTTTATTTTAAATAATGTACATAATTAAACTATTGAAAGGACTGATATTTACGATGCAAATACTTGTATACATTGTCATCTTAGGATTAGTCTTCATGTTATGCAAAAATATGCTAAAGCCTTTTGGGGCACAATTAAGATTAAAAAGAGATGTTGATGGGTTAACTATTTGGAACATAATGCCTATATCATTTTCTTATGTTGTTGTTATTTTAATTATATTAGCTTATATGCTTTACTCACATGAAGGTATAAACCCTGTTACAATAGCTCTTGCAGTTGTTTTTATTGTTATTGCTCTAGCATCTGGTATTGTAAACTCAAGAATGGTTATCGGCTTTAAGAGACTTTCTTATATGTATAGTATGATGGAATTTAGTGAAATGAGTAAAATCACTATTGATCCACATATTAAAAAAGCTAATTACTCTTTAATAACTATAAGAAAAACAAATGGTGGAGAACTTAAGTTTATCTTACCTAATGAAAAGAAAGATATTTTCAGAAATTATATGGCTGAACACGGTAAACGTGCTATTGAAAGACATTAAAAAGCTATACCAGTATTACTTATAATAAGTTGTATTGGTATAGCTTTTTGATTAATAACTTTTCATTTTGACAATACTTTAAAATATCTTATTTAAAGAAAGAAGGTTTTATTTTGAACAATAATTTTGGTATTATACTTTTCATAGGAATGACTATATATTTCCTATTCACATTTAAGAAGAATTTTGATAAAAAGAAGGCATTATATGCACAAGGTGAATATAAAGAATTTATTCATTATATTCCAAGCTTTTATACTTATATAATTTGTGCAATTGCACTTTTAGGTTATGTTATTTACAGCTATAAGCACATGACACTTTTTGAAATAATTATGGGATTTGTATTCTTTATTATTATATTAATTTCTGCTTTTTTAAACAGAACTGTTATTTTAGCAAATGAAGGTATTTTCTTTATTCATTATTATTTAGAGTATAAAAAAGTAAGTGCTGTTGGAATTCAAAAATTATCTAGTGGAAAGTTTTCAATTGGCTTTATAAATAATAATAAAATTATTTTCAGTATGAAATTGAAAGAAGAACAAAAAAACATTGTTCGTGACTTTTTATCTAAAAAGAAAATTCATATAGAAGAATTTTAAATAGAAAAGAACTGTATCCGCAAGTACAGTTCTTTTTCTATTTAATAATCGTAAAATAAACTTCCCCCTATAAACTCCCTGAATATTGAGTTATCTGGTACATATTCCATAGGGATTTCTTTAAAGAAACTTAAAAATGCTTTTAATCTATAACTTTCTGCATAAACAGGGCTATCTTTTTTTATTTTATTTAATTCCTTTAATGCATAAGGTTTTAGTACTGATAACTCATAGACTAAAGTTGAATTAAACATATCTTCACATTCTTCTTGATATACAAAAATATTATTTCTTTCCCCCCTCTTTATAGAAGGCCACATTTTAAGAGTTTCTTCAGCACCATACCCTCTTGATAAATAATCTCTAACTATTCTTCTTATCTTTCTTACATCTGTTGTTTGAATTCTATTATGATTATCTAAATTTAATTGTGTTAATGCTGATATATATATTTTATATTTATTTTCTTCACTAACCTTTGATGTTAACATTGGATTTAATGCATGAATTCCTTCAACTATCAATATTCCATTTTTAGGAAGTTTAAGTTTATTCCCTCTCCACTCTCTTCTTCCTGTTTTAAAGTTATAGGATGGTATTTCAACTTCTTCTCCTTTTAACAACTTTAAAAAATGCTCATTTAGTGTAACTAAATCTACTGATTTTATAGTTTCAAAGTCATAGTTTCCTTCTTCATCTTTAGGATTTTCTTCCCTATCAACAAAATAATCATCTAAGGATATCGGTACTGGTACAAGCCCATTCACCCTTAATTGGATACTTAATCTTTTTGAAAATGTAGTTTTACCTGATGATGATGGACCTGCTATTAGAACCATCTTAACACCTCTTTTATTAACCACATTATCTGCAATGTATGCTATTTTTTTCTCATGCAATGCTTCTGATACTAATACAAGATTCCTAATATTCCCTTCATCTATCTCCCTATTTAAACTTCCAACTTCTCCAATGCCTAATATTTCAAGCCATTTTTCTGTTTCATAAAATATATTAAAAAGCTTCTTTTGCTCCTTAAATTCTGGTAACTCTTCTAAATTATTTTCTTCTGGATATCTAAGGATAAATCCTGGTTCATAATATTTCAAATCAAAAGCCTTTATTATGCCTGTACTATCACCCATTAACCCGTAAAAATAATCATACCTGTTTTGTAATTTATATAAATCGATGCTGTCCTCTTCCATTGTTTCTAAAAGTGCAACTTTATCTTCCATTCCATACTCTTCAAATACTTTAATTGCCTCTTCTTTTGAGAATTTTTCTTTTTCTATTTTCACATTTTCTTTAATTAACTCTAGCATTCGCTCTTTAATTTTAAACACATCTTCTTTAGTCAATGCTATTTTTTTATGAATTTCTCCAAATATACATTTACTAATAGAATGTTCTATTGTTATCTTTGCATTTGGAAATATATCAAGTGTTGCTTTTATAAATATAAATTGTAATGCTCTTTTATATATATTCATTCCAAGGCTTGTATCCAATTTTACAATAGTTAGATTTCCACTTTCTTTTATTTCTGATTTTAATTCAAAGTATTCATAATTCAGTCTGCATAAAGCTATGTTTTCTTTTTCAGTTTTAAAATGTTTATCTATTAATTCCTCGAAGGTTGTCCCTCTCTCTACATTTATTATCTTTCCATCTTCAAATATTATATTATAATTTTCCATACATTCACCCCTCTCTTTCCCATTATATTACTTTTTATTAAGGTATAAAACAAAATCTATATGAATATTCTACATTTTTTTGAGAACATTATTATAGAAGGAGGTTTTATTATGCTTATTTTACTTATAAGAACTATAATCTTATATATATTAGTAATGATTGTTATGAGACTTATGGGAAAACGTCAAGTTGGCGAGCTTCAACCCTATGAATTCATAATAACCATTATGGTTTCTGACCTTGCTCTTTTACCTATGCAAGATATAAAATTACCCTTACTTCTTGGAATTATTCCTATGCTTACTTTATTACTTTTAAAATTAAGCTTGTCTCAATTACAACTTAAAAGCCAATTTGCAAGAAAAGTTATAGATGGCTCTCCATCCATATTAATTTATAAAAGTAGAATTATTTACAAAGAGCTCAAAGTTCAACAAATAAATATTGATGAACTTATGGAAGAGCTTAGACTTGCTGGATATTTTGATTTAGAGGATATTAAATATGCTATTTTAGAAACTAATGGTGATATTTCAATACTTCCTAATAAATCTAATAATTCAACAAAACCTATATTAAGAAAATCTAAGGGCAAATATCATCGTAAAACCTCACCTAAAACAACTATGTCTGGTAATGAAGCCCCTACTGAAATTTTTTTACCTAAAATACTTGTTTGTGATGGAAAAATAAATATTAATGCATTAACGAAAGTTAATCGTTCTAAAGATTGGATTTTAGATAAACTAAAAGAAAATGGTGTAACAGATTTAAAAAAAGTTTTAATTGCTTTTTTTGATACTAAAGGCAATTTTAAATACCAGCTTTTTGATGAATATAAGGATGAAGAATATTATGAGGAATAGAATTATATCATTAATCTTATTCTTTTCTTTAATTTTTCTTGTTTTTTATGCTACAAAAAAATTAAACAATTTATATGAGTATATAGAATCTACTTGTAATGCTATGGAAGAAGCTGTCGAAATGAATGATTTTAATAAATCCTATGAACTCTCACTAAAGCTTCTAACTATTATTGAACAAGACGATGCTTTTTGCTCTTTTTATGTTTCGCACTATGATACAGAACTTCTTATGACTAATTGTATTTCTGTTGCAACTAGTTCACGTTCTGAAAGTTATGGCGATTCCTTAACGGCAATTCATATCTTAAAAGTTTCAGCTAAAACTATGAAAAACTTTCAAAATCCAACCTTAGAGAATATTTTTTAAAATTTTAAAAAGGGCTATTTTTATAGCCCTTTTCATCTACCTTTCTTCAAAAGTAGCACATTCTGTATCAGAAGAGTAACTGTTTAAATTATTAGAAATATCCACATTTTTTGCTACACAAGTTTGCCCCTTGTTATAAGTACATGTGTCTACACTGCAATTAATATATAAACTAGGATTTATGTCACGTACATCACTTGTTAAAGAATCCATTTTAGGTTGAAAATTTTTACAATTAGTTTCGCTAGAAAACTCTGCCTCTTGTCCACCAATTGTTATTTCATTGTTACAACAACAGTTTTGTTTATTGTTTGTACAATCTGAAACTTCACATTTTAATGTAGTCATTTAACATCAACTCCTTTTTCTTCTATACAACCATAGTATTTGTCTTTCTTTTAATTTAATACCCTTGTCTTATTGGTATTATACTTCTATTTATTCATTTTTTTGCTTTATAAGGTTTTTTATGCATATTTCTTTCTATTTTATTCATTTTATGCATAAAAAAATAAATTTTATTTATTTTTTATAAATATATTGCATAAATATTCCATCAGGTATATAATACCAATAAATGGTAGATTAATTTAAAGGGGGCATTTATATGAAAAAATTTAATAAAGTTGTTTTAGCTTATTCAGGAGGTTTAGATACATCTATAATTATTCCATGGCTAAAGGAAAACTATGGATGTGAGGTTATAGCTGTTGTTGGTAATGTGGGGCAATCTGACGAGCTAGAAGGATTAGAAGAAAAAGCACTTAAAACTGGTGCTTCTAAAATTTATATTGAAGATCTAACTAAGGAATTTGTAAATGATTATGTTTTTGAAACTGTAAAAGCAAATGCAGTTTATGAAGGAAAATACCTTTTAGGAACTTCTTTTGCAAGACCTATAATAGGAAAAAGAATGGTTGAAATAGCAATAGCTGAGGGTGCAGATGCTATATGCCACGGTTGTACTGGAAAAGGAAATGATCAAGTTAGATTTGAACTTGCTATAAAAGCTTTTGCACCAGATATGCCTATTATTGCACCTTGGAGAATTTGGGATATTAAATCTCGTGATGAAGAAATTCAATATGCAATTGATAAAAATATTCCAATAAAGCTTACTCGTGAAACTAATTATAGTAAAGATAAAAATCTTTGGCATTTAAGTCATGAAGGCTTAGACTTAGAAGATCCAAATAATGAACCTGATTATGAAAAAATTCTTGAAATGTCAAAGACAGTTTTCAAAGCACCTGATGAAGCTACTTATCTTACTCTTTCTTTTGAAGAAGGTATTCCTGTAGCTTTAAATGGAGAAAAAATGGACGGTGTTAGTCTTATTTTAGCTCTTAACAAGCTTGGTGGTGAAAATGGTGTTGGAACTTGTGACATGGTTGAAAATAGATTAGTTGGTATGAAATCACGTGGCGTTTATGAAACTCCTGGTGGAAGTATTTTATACTATGCACATAAAGAATTAGAATCTATTTGTTTAGATAAAGAAACTATGCATTATAAAGAAATGGTTGCATTAAAATTTGCAGATATTGTTTATAACGGTCAATGGTATACACCATTACGTGAAGCTCTTTCAGCTTTTATAAACAAAACTCAAGAAACTGTTACTGGTGATGTTAAATTAAAGCTTTATAAAGGAAATATTATAAGTGCTGGAATAACTTCGCCTTACTCTTTATATAGTGAAGAATATGCAACTTTTGATGAAGATGAAGTATATAACCAAAATGATTCTGCTGGATTTATAAATCTATTTGGATTACCTATTACAGTAAAAGCAAAAATGGAAAAGGCTCTTAAAGGAAAAAACTAATATGAAATTATGGGGTGGACGCTTTAAGACTTCAGTAGACCCATTAGTTAATGACTTCAATTCATCAATAAATGTAGACAAAAGAATGTACAAAGAAGATATAGAAGGAAGCCTTGCTCATGTTAAAATGCTTGGCTCAAAAAATATAATACCAAATGAAGCTAGTAAAAAAATTCAAGATGGTCTTTTAGAAATCCTAAAGAGATTAGAAAATGGAACTATTGAATTTGATATGACAGCTGAAGATATTCATAGCTTCACAGAAGGACTTTTAACCTACTATATAGGTCCTTCTGGAAAAATGCTTCATACTGGTAGAAGTCGTAATGATCAGGTTACTCTTGATTTAAGACTTTACTTAAAAAAATATATTCCTAATATAATAATGGATTTAACAGATTTATTATCTGTCCTTTACTCTAAAGCAAAGGATAATTTAGATACTATTATGCCAGGATACACTCATATGCAAAAGGCACAGCCAATCACATTTTCCCACCATCTTTTAGCTTACTGCGAAATGTTCAAACGTGATATAAATAGGCTTAAAGATGCGCTTGTAAGAATTGATGAAATGCCACTTGGAAGTGGAGCACTTGCAACTTCTACTTACCCAATTGATAGGCATATGGTTGCTGAAGCTTTAGGATTTTCAAAGGTTACATTAAATAGTTTAGATTCTGTTTCAGATAGAGATTATGCAATAGAAACACTTTCTTGCCTTTCTATTATAATGATGCATCTTTCAAGATTTTCAGAAGAAATAATCCTTTGGTGCACAAATGAATTTAGTTTTGTAGAGTTATCTGATAAGTATAGTACAGGAAGCAGTATTATGCCTCAAAAGAAAAATCCTGATGTTGCAGAACTTGTTCGTGGAAAAACTGGACGTGTTTATGGTGATTTAATTACTCTTTTAACAGTAATGAAAGGAATTCCTCTAGCTTATAACAAAGATATGCAAGAAGATAAGGAAGCTTTATTTGATGCCTTAGACACAGTTACTCTTTCCTTAAAGACTTTTAATGGAATGATAGATACAATGACTGTAAATAAGGAAAATATGAGAGAAGGTGCATCAAAAGGCTTTACTAATGCTACTGATTTAGCAGATTATTTAGTAAAAAAAGGTACTGCCTTCAGGGTTGCACATGAAATTGTAGGTGAAGTTGTACTTTATTGTATTAAGGAAAGTAAAGGAATTGAAGATTTATCTCTTCCTGAGCTTCAAAACTTCTCTAATATATTTACAAGTGATGTATATAATGCTATTTCATTAGTTACTTGTGTAGAAGAAAGAAATGTTTTAGGTGGTCCATCAAAGTCCTCTGTTCTTCTTCAACTTAAAGCTTTAAAGGATTTTATAAATGAGGTGAAATCTAATGTTTAAAGTTGGAATAATTGGAGCTACAGGTTATGTTGGATGTGAACTTTTAAGACTTCTTTTAAATCATCCTAAAGTTACTGTATCAAAGGTAAGTTCAACTTCTTTTGAAGGACAACCCTTTAGCTCAGTATATAAAAATTTTCTTTTTAAAACTGACTTAATTTGTGAAAATATTGATTCTGTGATAAATGATTCAGATGTTATCTTTACTGCACTTCCTCACGGCTTAAGTGAGGAAATTGCAGAAAAAGCATTTTATAGAGATAAACTTTGCATTGATTTAGGAGCTGATTTTAGACTTTCTTCTGAGGAATCTTATAAAAAATGGTATGGTAAAGATTTTGATAAACCAAAGCTTCATAAATACAGTGTCTATGGCTTACCTGAACTTAATAAAGAAAAAATTAAAACTCATAAAATAATAGCTAATCCAGGTTGTTATCCAACCTCTATTGAGTTACCACTTTTACCTCTTTTAAGAAATAAAATAATAAAAAATACTATTATTTGTGATTCTAAATCTGGTACAACAGGTGCAGGTCGTGCTTTAAATATTTCATCTCATTATACTGAGGTAAATGAAAATTTTAATCCTTATAAGATTGGTGCTCATAGACATATTCCTGAAATCGAAGAAATTCTTAATATAGAATCTAAGGAAAAGGTGAATTTAACTTTTACACCTCACCTACTTCCTATTAATAGAGGAATTTTATCTACTATCTACTCATATCTAAATAAGAATATTACATTAGACACGATACATGCTATTATGACTGACTTCTATAAGGATGCACCTTTTGTAAATATTCTTCCTTTAGGTGAAACGGCTGAAATAAAAGGAGTTAGGCTATCTAACTTTTGTAATATATCCTTACATTTAAATCATACAAAAGATACCTTAATAATAGTTAGTGCAATAGACAATATGATTAAGGGAGCAGCAGGACAAGCAATTCAAAATATGAATATAGCCTTAGGCTTTGAAGAAACCTGTGGTCTACTTTCTATAAGTCCTTGCTTCTAAATTTAGGAGGATTAATATGGAATTTATTAAAAATGGCTCTATTACTACTCCACTTGGCTTTAAAGCCTCTGGAGTTCATTGTGGATTAAAAAGTTCTAATAAAAAAGATTTAGCATTAATTTATTCAGAAGTTCGTGCTAAAGCTTTTGGTGTATATACAAAAAATATTGTTAAAGGTGCTCCTATCTACATTACTCGTGAGCACTTAGAAGATGGATTTGCTAGTGCAATAATCATAAATAGTGGAAATGCTAATACTTGTAATGGTGAACAAGGTTTAGAAGCTGCAAGAGCTATGTCTTATTTCACTTCCTTTGACCTTTCTGTTCCAAAGGAAGATATTTTAGTAGCTTCTACAGGCGTTATTGGTGTTCCTTTAAATTTAAAACCTATTGTTAATAAAATACCAACACTAGTAACTCTACTTTCTAAAGATGGTAGCAGAGATGCAGCTACTGCTATTATGACTACTGATACAAAATTAAAAGAATGTGCTATTTCCTTTACTCTTTCTGATAACACTACTTGTTCTATTGGATGTATCTCAAAGGGTTCTGGAATGATTGAACCTAATATGGGAACT
>NZ_JBOFRG010000262.1:0-3690 GCF_051650885.1 Clostridium sp. | reverse complement strand
AGTTTTAGTAACAGAGGCTTTGACGCCTAATGTTATTCAAAATAAAGGGAATATTAGCTATACATTCACTAAGAATCCAAGCTATCCAAATGAAGAAGGGGAATATAGTGAAAGTAACATTGTTAAAACTGTTATAAATACTGCGAATATTAGCACTGAAAATGGTGGATTAATAAAAGAACGTGATAAAGAATTTGCTAAAATAGGAGATACAATAACCTATACTGTAAGACTTAAAAATACTGGTAATGTGTTAGCTGAAAATGTTAAATTTATAGATACAATTCCAAATGGAACTATTTTTGTTATAGGCTCTCTATCTGTTGATGGAACTAATATGCAGTCAGCCCTTCCAAACGTAGGTGTGGATTTAGGTAGTTTAAGTGTCGGAATGACAAAAGTTATTTCATACAAAGTACTTGTTTTAAAAATTCCAAATCCAAATCCGATTCCAAATAAAGCAAATGTAAATTATAAATATTTAGTTGATCCTAGTACTAGTAGATATAACTCAAAACAAAATGAAAGTAATACAGTTTTAACCAAAGTAAATTCGGCTATAATTGATCCGAATACTGGTGATATTTTAAAAACTGCTAGCAAAGATTATGCAGATTTAAATGAAGATATAACCTATACAATCGCTATAAGAAATTCAGGAAATGTTGAAGCTACAAATGTATTTGTAAAAGATACTATTCCAAGCCATACAACATTTATAAATGGTTCTATTTATTTAGATAATGAACTTTTAGCAAGTGCAAATATTGAAGACGGAATAACTATAAATAAAATTTTACCAAATGAGACTAGAACTATAACTTTTAAAGTTAAAGTTACTTCTATTCCAAATCCAAATAAAATTGAAAATTCAGCAACTCTTAGTTATAGCTTTATTGTTAATCCAATAGACCAAAGCGAGGATAAAAAGACTGCTAATACTAATATAGTTACAACAACTATAAATAATGGAGAGATTAATCCAAATACAGGTGGACTTGTTAAAACAGTTGATAAAAGGTATGCAAAGCCTGGTGAGGAATTAACTTATACTATTAAAGTTAAGAATACTGGAAATATTAAAGTAAATAACGTAATTGTTACAGATACTCCACCAGATTATACAAGCTTTATTAATGGTAGCATTCTTGTAGATGGTGTTTTAAGAAGTGGTGACAATATAATAAGTGGTATTTCTCTTGGAACATTAAATGTTAATGAGGAAAGAGTAGTTAGTTACAGAGTTGTTATAAATTCAACATTTAAAGGAACTGAAATCAAAAATAAGGCAAAGGTAAATTATAGTTATACAGTAGATCCTACAAAACCTAATGGCGTTTCTAAGGAAGCAGAGAGCAATACTGTTTTGACAAATGTTAATTATGCAGATATTTCTTATTTGACAGGTGGTGCTTCAAAAGCTGTAGATAAAGTTTATACTGACCTTCATGAGGAACTTTTATATACAATTACTCTTAAAAACAAAGGAAATGTTGATGCAACAAATGTTGTAGTGAAGGATACTATTCCAAAGAACACCTCTTTAGTTTTAAACTCAGTGCTGATTAACAATGTTCAAGTTTTTGGTGCAGATCCAAGTCGTGGTATTAATGTTGGAATTTTAAAGCCAAATGAAAGTGCTGTTGTTTCATTTAGAGTATTAGTAGATTCTATTCCAAGTAATAAAATAATTGAAAATGAAGGAATAGTTTCATACAACTATACAAAAACCCCTATTGAACCTAATGGAGAAAGTGGTGCTACTAATACTAATGTAGTGAAAACAGAGGTTAAAGTTGGAGAGATAACTCCAGGTACTATTCCAACAGGTCCAGATGGAAAGCCACTTCCACCACAAGGCGGCTTTATAAAAACAGTAGATAAATCATATGTTAAATTAAATGATATAGTAACTTATACTTTTAAAGTAACTAATTCAGGTAATATTCCTGTTAATGATGTTTATTTAAGTGATTTAATTCCAGCTGATATGGAGTTTGTTAAAGAAAGCTTCTCAGTAGATGGTGTTATTGATAAAACTGTAACTGGTACAACCTCTGTAAATATTGGAACTATTGATAGTTTAAAAACTAAAATAGTATCATTTAAAGTTAAAGTTGTAACTGTACCAAATAATAATATTATAGAAAATAAGGGACTTTTAGAATATTCTTATGTAGTTGATAAAAACAAGCCTCCTATTAAAAAAGAGGTTACTTCAAATATTGCTAAAGTTACTGTGAATTCTGCTGAAATTTCAAATGAAAATGGTGGATTATTAAAACAAGTGGATAAAGATTTTGTAGGTATTAATGAAGAATTAACTTATACAATTAAAGTTAAAAATACAGGAAATACAAAGGCAAATAATGTTGTTTTAATTGATAGTATTCCTGACGGTACTGAATTTATCCAAGGATCTGTAATAATTGACGGAGTTTTAGATCCAACTTTAAATCCAGAAACAGGGATAGGACTTCTTGTTTTAGATAAAGGTGAAACTAATATAGTTTCATTTAAGGTTAAAGTTTTAAAATTAAATAAGGACCTTAAAATTAAAAATAATGCAACTATTTATTATGAATTTGTTGTAGATCCAAATGAGCTTCCAGTTAGGGTTAATAACCAATCTAATACTGTAATAACAAAAGAAAATTCAGCTATATTTGAAGGAGCTGGGTTTACAAAAATGATTAGCACAAAATATGCTAATATAGGTGAGGAAATAACCTATACATTTAGCATAAAAAACAGTGGTAATATAATAGCGACTAACGTTGTATTTAGAGATACAATAGCAGACGGACTTTCATTTATAGATGGCTCTGTTCGTGTAAATGATATTGATTTAGTTAAAGTTAATCCAATGGATGGAATATCTCTTGGAAGTATTTCTCCAAATAAAAATTTAACATTAACATTTAAAGTTAAAGTAGTGGAACTTCCAACTAGCAATCCTGTAATAAATGTAGGAAAATTAACTTATGCAAATCAAATAAACCCACTATTAAACCCTGTTATAAGCACAATTAATTCAAATAAAGAAGAGGTATATATAAAAGACCCTTCTCTTAAAGTTATTAAATCAACAGATTATAAAGATTACGTTGTATCTGATATAGTGGACTTTAAAATTGAGCTTTTAAATACTGGGAATATTGATATTTTAGAAGCACGTGTTATTGATAGCTTAAATTCAAATTTAAGCTTTGTTAAAGGTAGTATTATAGTTGATTCTATCCCACATGAAGATGAAAATATCACATCTGGAATTTCAATTAAAAATATTAAAGCAAAATCTAAGGTTATTGTAACTTTTAAAGCTAAAGTTATAAGCATGCCAAAGGATAAGATTATTAAAAATACTGCTAAAGTTGTTTACTCATATATTCTAGATCCAAATGATAAACCAATTGGAGAAGAAACACTTAGTAATGAAGTTATACTTCATATTGAAAATGCAAATTTAGTAATAACAAAAAAAGCTGATACCACTCTTGCAAAACTTGATGATATCATAACTTACAACGTTAAAATTACTAACACAGGTTCATTAAAAGCTTTAAATGTTGTATTTATAGATAGCATTCCAAAGGAAGTAGAATTTGTTGATGGAAGTTTTAAAGTAAATGGACGTGAGATAAATTCCATTTCAGCTAGAAATGGAGTGTCTATTGGTGATTTAGATGT
>NZ_JBOFRG010000261.1:0-3727 GCF_051650885.1 Clostridium sp. | reverse complement strand
GAAGATGATTTTGAAGTTGAATTTAATTTTATGAATTATATTCGTTATGCTCTTGTTGGGTTTTTAAGTTTTGTGTTCTTGTCATTAGATATTTCATTTAAAGACTCTTTAGATCAAAATTTAACAAATCCAAACTGTTAAGAATATAAGTTAAGGGTTATTTATTTAAAATTTTTTAAATGGTTTCACAACATGCCGCCGCTAAATCGCTTGCGGGTTTCTCTCCCCCGTCTCTAAGTTGATCTGAATGACGTTTCAGATATCTTCCATTTTCTAGTCTGATTCTATAAGTGTCATAGCCTAGTACCTCCGTGATTGTGCCTATTCTATCAAACTTTGGCTGTCCTTTGTACTTGTGAATTTCATTCTTTATAAAGACAAGGTCATTTGCTTTAAAGATTTTAACTTTACTTGTTGAGTTCTTTAAAGTGTTTGCTTTCACTGTTTTTCTAAATATATTAGTTCTAAGCTGGTCCCAATGTATCGAATTCCTTGCTTCTTCTGGGGACAGTCCAATTTTTGAGTGGGTTACTCTATTATATACACTGACTGCCTTGAGAACCCGATGTTTAAGTGATCTTTTATTTGACTGTTTGTTTATAGCTTCTAACAAAGTTCTATTGAACCTTTCTACCCTCCCATTAGATTGATGATGGTGGGGTGTAGTAAAATGCCTCTTAATTTCTTTCATCCTGCACCACTCTTCAACTTCTTTTGAGAGATTTTCCTTCGCTGAATCTGAGATTAGTGTTTTCATTGGTATTACTTTATAAACTTCTTCTAGGAATTTAACTAAACCTTTTGACTCTCTGCTCTTTAAGACTTTTGCAAATCCAAATCTGGTAAAATAGTCTATGGCTGTTATTATGTACTTGCCTTCTATGGGACCTATGATGTCAAAGGCTGTTTTCTCTCCCATCTCATAAGCCTGGATATCTCTAGGCCTCCCTACTCTGATAGGGTTGTATAGTTTGCATTCTACACAACTTTCTAGAACTTTTCTACATTCTATCTCAGATATCTTATCTTTATATCGTTTGTTATATTCTTCCGTTGTAATTTTCCCACCTCGATGGACCAGTTCCTCATGTAAACTCAAAATTTTTGACTCTTTCTCTGTGTTTTCAATCATGTTTACAGACACTTCCCTTGATGACTGAGCCAATCTGCTGAGCCCATCTACATGTGGAATATCCTCTCCTGGTTTATACTCCACTTTGAAATTGAATTGTTGTATTCTTTCAATCCATCTAATAATCCTCGCGGATTTAATTTCTCCTTTGCTATTAAGAGCCTTAAGTGCTATATGGTCTGTAATCAATATGAATTCTCGTCCTTTCAAAAAATACTCAAATTTTTCCATGCTCCACAAGGCAGCAAGCATTTCCTTCTCGCTGATACTGTAATTTTTCTCCGTTTCACTTAATGTCCTTGATGCAAACATTATCGGCATCTTTTCATTTTCAGTAATCTGGCTTAGAATTGCTCCTAAGCCATTGTTTGAGGCGTCAGTCTCCAAGTAAAATTCTTTGTTATAGTCAGGTTGATACAAAACCTTCTCACTTAGTAGTTCACGTTTAAGTTTTTCAAATGTATCTTCTTGTTCCTTAGTCCAAACAAACACACTATCTTTTTTTAGCAGTCGGCTGAGAGGTTCTGATTTTTTTGCACAATTTTTAATGAATTTTCTGTAGTAATTCACTGTTCCTAGGAATCGTCTAACATCCTCCACATTATTAAGTTTCTTTAAGTCTCTTATTGCCTGACCATTATCCAATTCTGATATGATCTTATTTTTAGACAATCTATGTCCTAAGAAGGTAATTTCTGTTTTTCTCAATTCAATTTTTTCTCTATTAGCTATGAGCCCACCTTTTATAAGTTTTCTGAGTACTCTTTTAAGACCTTCATCATGTTCTTTTTGTGTCCTACCGAAGACTAATATATCATCTACATAAACGAAACATGATTTGCCAATTTCTTCTTCTAGCACCGTGTCCATTAAACGTTGAAATACCGCTGGTGAGTTTTTAAACCCCATTGGCATTCTAGTCCACTCATATAGTCTATTCTTTATTCGGAAGGCTGTCTTGTGCCTATCGTTAGAATGAAGTGGAATTTGGTAGAAGCCGTCTTTTAGGTCTATCTTCGTCTTGTACACTTTATCATTTAATTTGTATATCATTTCCATCATGTCTGGCAAAGAATACTTGTCTAGGATAACTAAATTATTCAGACACATAAGGTTAGCGGTTAACCTAACTGTCCCATTGGGTTTCATCACGGGGCTTACTTTGTTCAACCATGTAGACTCAGAGGGAACAATGTAACCTAATTTCAATAATCTTCTTACTTCTTCCTCCACCTTATCTTCCATAGCTTGTGGAATCTTAGTAGGTTTTGACACCACGATTTCTCCGGGTATTGTGTCAATTTTGCATTCGTAATTTTTAACTTTCCGATTTTTCTTCTGACATAACTTTTCTATTAAAGTATCTATGTCATCAATACTATCTATGTCATCCTCTTTCTCACCTCTTATCCATTTTTTTCCTAGAATTATCAACTCATCCATCCTTTTGGGCAATATGAAGAACTCCTCTGTATATAATTTTTCATTATATTTGAAGGTAGCTGTTACCTTCTCAGTTATAATAAACTTCTCATTTAGACATGTAAAACGTTCCAGTGGGTTATTTAATAGAATTATAGGTAGTCCAGTTCTATAAATGGCGCGCCTGGTGATATAATTGTCTTGAGCACCCGTATCTAACAAACACGGGATTTTAACGTTATTAAGATAGATATAATTATCTTTATTAAGTAAATCATCTTGAGGAATTGCATTAATCTGTTTTTTAACGTTACCTTCTATCCTTTTGGATCCTTTATTTACCATCTCTGCCTTCTCCTTTCGCTTCTTAGCGCGTTCGAACCCCAGTTGGGCAATCTTGTTGGCCTCATGAATAATCTTAAATACTTCTTCGGTGATTCTAGTCTGTCCCACTAATGCAAGGCGGATATAATCCCTGTTTCTCTGTAGGCCGTTTCTAAAGACACCTAGAATGATTTGATCTGTCAATAATAGTGACTTTCCGTCCTTATTTATTCTTTTCAAAAAATCTTCTGGTTCCTCACCTACTCCTTGTTTCGCTAAAAGAAAATCCTCCGGGCTCACTCTTTTGGAGAAACACTCTATGAGTTTTTCTTTCCAATCTTCATAAACTAACGACACTTCTCGTTTTCCATTCCAATGATCTTTGTGCCACTCGATGATGGCATCCTCTGAGTTTCTTAAGATCAATTTAATCTTCCCGGCGTCTTTTGCGTTACTCCATTCGTCCTCCAATTCCATCCTATAAATGTCGTTTTTTATGTTTTTCTTAGTCACTCTGTATTGCTTTGTACACTTATCTTGTTCTAATCCATTGTTCTCCACCATGTTAAGAATATAAGTTAAGGGTTATTTATTTAAAATTTTTTAAATGGTTTCACAACAGTATTAAAATTGCTTTACGACTTTATCTAATCCTTAACTGATAAAACTTTAAATAAATAATTCTAATACAAGATGTTTATTTGATAAACGAATGTTCTTTAATTTCTTCTTAGCTACATTTTTTAAATGATCATAAACGTACACATCCCTCTCACATCATTACTTAACATTTTATTCGTTTTGAAACTTTTTAATTAATTCCATAATCGCAGATACGGGCACATCATT
>NZ_JBOFRG010000260.1:0-6622 GCF_051650885.1 Clostridium sp. | reverse complement strand
TTGTCTTCAGAACGGTTGTATAAGAAACTCAAGGTCTGTGAGAGAGAAAACAAAAGGTTACAAAATCAATTGTTGGTTATAAAGATGGAGAAATCTGTTAATGAGAAAAATACTGCGGATATGATAAGTAAGTCCTAATAATGTAGATTCACTATATCTTGATCCATGAGTCTGTTGATCTTTTCTTCTTTTCTTTGTTATCTATTCTTTATCCAGAATATTTAGAATCCCGGGTTGAATGTTTGAAGCGTAAAAATAATAGGATCACGGAGAACGAAACTGATATAGCAAGTAAAGAAAATGTTGGACTAAATAAATCCGAGTCATCCAAAGGAAATAAACCTGTTGATAAAAATTCTTCATCGGAGAAAGGTAAACCCAAGGGAAAAGTATTCACAAGGAATGAGGAAAATCCAAATGAAAACTCGGGGTCGGTTGCAAAGAAATTCGCCAGTCGAACATCTCCCAGGAAAAACCCTTCCTTGAAGAAATGATCATCCCATTTTCATATGTGGAATTTCCCTCCTGTTGTGTATATGTAATAAATAGTCCTGCGAAATAATCTATGAATTGTTGGTTCATATATTTATGTATGATATATAATACCGATTGTAACACTATGAATTTATAATATATATATTTATGTGGAAATAATATATGATGAGTATTATATCTATAACGCAAAAACATTTTCTTTTATTAAATCATTATGCCAAAAATTCAACGCCCTTGTACTATACCATTTTTTATAGTATAGTCTTAGCTTTTAATAAAGAATGTTTCATACACATATCCCTGCAGGTGTGATATGTTGTCTTTGCTCAGTTAGTTTCTCCTGTAGCTTTTCTTTATTAAAATTTCGATTAAAGGCCCTAAGCTTGGTTTTGCATCCGTCAAGCTGCTCTTCCTGTACCCAACTGGTCTCGGTGTATCCTCTCCATCGGACGAGATACTCTTTATTGGTCCCCACATCTCTCCTATCCAGTATTTCTTCCACTTCAAAAGCTATTCCATCTTCATCCAGTATACCTTCCCATCTTTCCTCTTCTCTTATGAATTCAGGTGAACTGTCTGTGAATGGTGCTAATAGCGATACGTGGAAAACGGGGTGTATAATCCAGTCCCTAGGGAGCTTCAGGAGGTAAGCTACTTTTCCTATTTTCTGCAACACTTCATAGGGTCCAGCATAATTGGGTGTGAATTTTCGATTACCAGGCAGGTTAAGATTTCGGGTAGACAGCCATACCTTATCACCGACTTCGAATTGTACTTCGCGTCTCCCCTTATCCGCGTTTCTTTTCTGTCTTCTCTGTGCCAGGTAAATCTGCGCTGTCGCCCTCATCACAATTGATTGATACCATTTATCCATTACAGGTATGTCCCATGTTATATAGCCTTCATCAATGCCTCTTAGCGGTTTTTCTCCAATCATTACTTCAAATGGGCTCATACCCACACTTTCATGTCGCGCACAGTTATAGGCTAATTCCAGTAGTGGTAGGATGTCAATCCACTTAGTTTCATCTGTTTGTATATAACAACGCAACATTTGTTCTATAGTGCGATTTGTCCTTTCTGTCTGACCATCAGTCATGGGATGAAAGGCCGTGGACTTCTTCACTTTAATTCCCAGGTCTTCAGTGAATTTTTTCCAGCACACACTAGTAAATTTTGCGTCTCGATCACATACAATGTCGTCCGGTAAGCCATGATACGCCACGATCCTGCTCATAAAAAGTTTTGATATATCCTCAGAGTCATTGGTCGTACTACACGGGATAAAATGTGCCATCTTACTGAGTCTATCGACTACTACCATAATGGAATCGGTATCTTCTCCAACCAATGGTAGCCCCGTTATAAAATCCATAGATATACTTGCCCACCGCCTATTTGGTATATCCAATGGCTGTAATAATCCTGCATATCTCATGCTTATGCTTTTGCTGGTCCTACAGCGTATACACGAAGCAACATAATTTTTCGCATCTGCTCTCATCGAAGGCCAGTAATACACACCTGCTAAGCTTTCTATAGTTTTCTTCTCGCCCACATGTCCTGCCATTATGGAATCGTGGTGTGTGTATAATGCTCTTCTTCTGAACAGGTTAGGTTGCCAACTTGGTATACAGGTTCTCCATAGACCTAGTATCCTAACTTTTAATATATTATCGAAGAATTCATAGGTATCGGTACGATTTACTCCTTTCATTTCAACCTTATTTCCTTGAGCTTCTTTAATCCTTTTCATTATGATTGAGAAGTCTTCACATTTTTCTAATGCTATTACCCAATCTTTAGAACCAATACTCAAGTCCAATTCCCTATAAGCTTCGACTGTATCTTCTGGATCTTTTCTTATAATTAATGTTTTATCTTGATTTGCTGTTGTTATATAATTTTCAGGTTCCTCTATTTCATTTTCACTATCCAATAGTATTTCCAAATCATCTTCTTCAATGTCTTTTACTTCCTCTGGTGTTATCGGTTCGAAATCTAGTAAATATGATGATTGTTTATTTATTGGTTGTACATGTATTGACTTTGAAGGTTCCTCTATGATGGCATATAGTCCCGTAAGCTGATCATCTAATTTCATTTGAGCTTGTTCCCCCCGGTCTAATCCATCATTATTTAAATTGAATATTTCGCCGTCAGCTATGTCAACTGTCGCTTCAGCCTCCTCCTCCTCTCTTTTCTCTGGCGAGATGTTGTTGCTCTTTTTCATATCTGCAGGTATATCTGTGAATTTTTCTTGCCGGGAGAGAAAGTCTGCCAAACAGTTGGATTTGCCCGCTAAATGTTTCAACGTTAAATATGGGAAATCGGCCAAATAATCCAGGTATTTAGCTACTCTGTTGCGTACTTGTTTTGTTCTTGTAGGGTGTTGAAGGTACGTGAGTGCCTTGTGGTCGGTTTCCACGGTAACATGTGAATTTCGTAATAAGTGTTCCCATTGCTTTAATGCTGTAATAATGGCCAAAAACTCCTTATCATATACACAATAATTAAGTTGTGCTCCATTTAAACTTTTGCTCATGAAGCCTACAGGTTTATCTTCTTGAGATAATACTGCTCCGACAGCTGTTCCGGATGCATCTGTACGAAGTAGAAATGGTTTGGTACAATCTGGGATTTGTAAAGTAGTAAAATCAATTAGTGCCTGCTTAATTTTCTTCATCGCTTGACGTTGTTCTTCTCCCCAATTGAACGGTACGTCCTTTTTTGTTAATGCCCATAATGGAGCTGCGATGGTCGCAAAATGCGGTCCCATAAACATTTTGCAATAATTCACAGTCCCCATAAATTGTTTAACTTGTGTATCATTTTTCAGTTCCTCTGGCCAATGCCGTACAGCATCGATCTTGCTAGGAGATGGCCTTATTCCTTCCGAAGTGAGCTGAAATCCCAAGAATTCTAACTCCTGTACTGCAAATTTACACTTAGATATTTTAACATAGAATTTATGTTTCCGTAATTTTTCAAACACTCTCCGTAAATCAATAGCGTGTTGTTCCATTGTAGGTGAATAGACCAATATATCATCCAAGTAAGCTAATGCACATACATCGATTTCTTCGAATAGCATAATATTCATTAGTGCTTGGAAAGTACCGGGTGCTCCTCTTAAACCAAATGGCATTACCTTATATTCATAATGACCCATAAAGTTTCGAAATCCTGTTTTATGCATATCATCCGGTGCCATACGTATTTGGTGGAATCCTTGCTCCAAATCCATAGTAGAAAAAACTTTGGCGCCTTTGAGTTTTTCTATAATTTCCAAGATCGTTGGTGGAGGTAATTCCGAAGTAATTGTGATAGCGTTGAGTTGTCTGTAATCTATCACCATCCTGTATTGTTTTTCTTTTCCTTCTTCTGTCTTTTTAGGTACCATAATGCAAGGGGCGGCAAATTGACTATCCGTATAAGAAATTTTTCGAGACTTTTTGAGTTCTTCCATCTGTTGTTTTAACGCCGTCCGTTGTGGTAAAGGCAAATTGTATCTTGGCCCTAGAGGGGGAATTTTTCCTGCCACAGTGGGTATACCATGATCCAATTCCCTTTTTGGTGGTAGTCCAGGTGGTATGGTGTCGGGAATAGCGTCGTTAAATTCCAATACTATTTCGCTGATCGTATGAGGTATAACCAACGTGTTTAATTGTAGAAATTCCTTCAATTTGTCATCGCTGAATTCATAATCATTCTGTTCTCCCCAAATCCAGTTATCTTCTAGTACCTCAGTTACGTTGAAAGATTTGGGGGGAATTGGTCGACATAACATGCATTCTTCCTCCTCTTTCCTGATTTCTCTCATGTAGTATAGGGTTTCTAATGGGTTCTGTGGCTTATCGATCTTTAAGGTATTGTCCCCTTCCCTTTTAATTCGGTCCAAAATTTGGTCTATATCTATCCTCTTACGCATATTTCTGTGTTTCTGGTATTTTTTCCCTACAGGTCTTACATATTTTTGTCCCTCTTCCGGTTCTCTTTTGGCAATAGCTTTTTCAAGGCATCGGCGAGCTTCTAACGCGTCCTCTCTAGCATCTTCATCTCCCGCTGCCCCTGGTAACACTAGCATCTCACGAATAGTCATAACTTTTACAGGTAATTCGATCACTTTGTCCGAACGATATACAGTGAGTTTGTGCAGGCCCATTTCAAATCTGACCCTTTCTCCATGGCCCCATTTAAGGCCAAGTATCATATGTGCCGGTCCTTTATCCAAGATGACAAAGTCCGCTCTGCATACAAACGTCCCTATTGTCAACTTTACCTGAGAAGCTATTCCATTGGTACATATGGTATGTCCACTAGACGTGATAACTTTGGATACTGGTGATTGTTTGGTCGTGGGTATTTGCAGGTGATCCGCTCCCTTTTGTGTTAGAAAGTTCGATGAAGCTCCACTGTCTAATAAGGCATAAACCGCTTGTCCATTGACCATTACCTTGATTCCCACCAACTTATGTGTGTCTATGGTTTCTTGTAAGGGTGATGAGTCTTCTTCTGTCACTGGTTCTGTTGTGTCTGGAGGTGTTAGGGTGTTGGGTGGTCCTCTGATCTCTTCGATTATGGTGAATAGGGTCTCCATATTTTTTGAAGGTGGATTTGCTGGATTCCTTCTCCATCCCCATTCGGAGTGTCCCTGTCTTGGAGGCCTACCAGGACAGTCCTTCTCTGCTTCTCCTGTTTGGGGTGTTGGAGTTTTCCTATCCACTAAGTTTTTATCTTCTAAGCTTATGTAATTAAGTTGTGGGGGTGGGGGATTTACCGTGTTAGGTTGTGGTTTCACACTTTTATTTCCATCTTTATTTTCTTGCTGTGGCTGCGGTTGGAATCTTAGGTGTGAGGGAATTTTATAACATTGTGATGCCATGTGTCCTATTTTACCGCAAAATTGACATTGTACTCCTCGTGGTGGGAAATTAGTGGCCTGCCCCGGTGTGCTATATGGGGGGGAGTTGTTGATGGGTATGGCATTGGCGTTGCTTGCAGGGTTTGTAGGGATCCTTTGGGGTGCATTCTTGTAAATGGGTGCAGGGTTTGTGTTAGTTGTTGGGTTGGCTGGGTTAGTATTCTGAACGATCTGTTGACCGGATTTATTCATAGCACAATCAACTGCTTTATGTCCTGTATTTTGACATATATAACATCTGGCACCCTTGTTCTTTTCTGGTGTCTCCGTGGGTTTGTCCTTAATATCCTTTTTCTTACTATAATCTCTCTCCATGCGTAACTTCAGTTCGGCTCTATCTGGATGATAATTATACCTGCAGCATAACGTAGCATAAGATTCACGCATTTTATTTTCCCATTCTTCGTATGTAGCATATTCTTGCCCATCCACCATGTCAGCAATTTCTCCTTGTACTCTTCTCCTTATGACCGAAAGGAACCTGCCTTCGTCGATCGAAGTTGGGCTATTGATAAGTATGGCTCGTGCGTCCCGAAGGAAAACATTCACATTAGGATTCCACTTAAGGTTTGAAGCTTTTTCCAATATATCATTTTCTCCTTCTCCCGGATACCACCTGATCATTTTGCTCTTGAAATCAGCCCAAGTCCTAGGAATATCCTTTTTGCTGACATTACCATATTTATTGAATGGTCTGGCTAAAGCCATAGGCATATAGGAGACTGCTGTATTTATCCATTCTGATTCAGGGATCTTAGCGGAGGTCATCGCAAGTTCTACATAAAACAACCAATCTTCTACTTGTGCCACCGAGAATTCGGGTATAGGCAAGCGCCTATATGGATTATGCATAACCTCAGCCCTTCCACCTGATGGTGTTTCGAAGGTAACCCTCCGTCCTAGCATTTCACTGCCTTCTCTACTAGCCGTAGGAGAGAATTCCTGATCCCGATGATCGAAGTTATATGAAAAACATGTATTATTAGAACTAGTAGCTCTTCTTTTATCTTCTTCTGAACAGACCGACATTTTGTCCATTGCACATCGTCTTTCTTCTTGTGCTTTATGCAGCGAGACACGTAAGGTAGTAATCTCTAGATCCTTTTCCAGAAGAAGTTTATTTTCTTCTGTAGACAGAACTCCCATCTTGTTCTGTAATTCTTCCCTCTTTTTCTCCGAAGTATATAATTGTAAGGATAACTC
>NZ_JBOFRG010000259.1:0-20037 GCF_051650885.1 Clostridium sp. | reverse complement strand
CATAAAAGTAAATTAATAGAAAAGATTAGTAAAATGAATGATAGTAAATTTAATGAAAAAAGAATGAATAGTTAGAAGTTATTATGGAAATAATATTAAATATAAATAGAGAGGGACAAATAAAATATAGAATTAATATAATATAGAAAAGAGATTTACTTAGATTAATTAGGTTGATATAATATTATATAAATAGTTTTAGGAGGGATAACAATGAAATTAAACCTTAAAGAACTTAGAGAAAAGAAAAACTCGAAAGTGATTTCCTCAAAAGAAGCCTTGAATGATGTTATAAAATTTGATTGGAATGAAGATGTATTATGTGGAGAGAAAAAAGTTATAGTAAAATAATTTCTTTGAAATATATGAAAAAGTACTACTGCTTAAACAAGGCGGTAGTATTTTTTTGTTCTAAGGGATTACATATTAAAAATAGGTTAAAAATAATGATAAATGGTAAAAAAATATTGAACTTTATGTAAATATGGTTATATAATCAAAAGTATATTATTAAAAAGGGGGTATTGTGATGGAGAAGAAGAGAGAGGAGTTTTCCTCTGGTATTGCAGCGTTTCTTGTTGCGCTTAGCTCTGCTGTAGGGCTTGGGAACATATGGATGTTTCCTTTTGTTGTTGGTGAAAATGGTGGGGCTGCATTTATTATTATTTATATTTTATGTATTCTTATTATTGGAATTCCAACTCTTATAAGTGAGTTTGTTGTAGGAAGAACTACAAGAAAGAATATTTATGGAGCAGTTTCTTCTATAACTGAAGAAAAGAAGTTTAGATTAGTAGGAGTAATTGGTATTATTTCATCTTATTTAATGTTGTTTTTCTATACTGTAGTTGCAGGGTGGGTTTACCTTTATTTCTTTAAATCTTTAACAGGAAAGTTTAATGGAATGACTACAGAGAATGCTGCAGCTATGTTTAATGAGGCAAGCTCAGGACCTTTTGGACCAATGTTTTGGCAAGTTATTGTTTTAGTTGTAGTTGGACTTATTTTAGGTCTTGGAGTTAAAAGTGGAATTGAAAGATTAACTAAATTTTTCATGCCAGTTTTAGTTTTATTACTTATAGTTTGTGCAGTTAGAAGTTTAACATTAGATAATGCTATGGAGGGTGTATCATTTTTATTAAAGCCTGATTTTTCTAAGGTGAGTATTGGAATGGTATTATCTGCACTTGGACTTGCATTCTTTAAATTATCAGTAGGAACAGGGTCAATGTATACATATAGTAGTTATTTTACAGATGATAACAACTTAATTAAAACAGGGGCAAAGGTTGCTTTTGCTGATACTTGTGTTTCTATAATAGCAGGACTTGCTATATTTCCAGCAGTATTTTCTTTTGGAATGGAGCCAACTCAAGGTCCTGGACTTTTATTTAATACAGTGCCACTTGTATTCTCGAAAATGCCAGGTGGAAGCATTTTAGCTATAGTATTCTTTTTCTTAACAGCTATGGCAGCTACAATGGCAGCTATATCTATGGTTCAAGTTATTATAGCAACATTTACAGAGGAGTTTAAAATGTCTTTAAAGAAGGCAATAATTATAAATGTAGTAATTATTACACTTGTTGGTTCATTAGCTGCATTATCAGCAAGTCCAGAAGGTGTTTTAGGACATATAAATGTATTTGGATACACATTCTTTGATTTATTTGATAAGGTTACATCTACATTATTATTACCTATAAATGGACTTCTTGTAACTATATTAGTAGGACATTTTGTGGCTAAAAAGACAGTTATAAAGACTCTTACTAATAATGGAACATTAGGAAATGAAAAGTTAGTAAATAATTTATTATTTATCTTAAAATATGTTACTCCAGTACTAATAGTAATAGTTTTCATAAAGACATTTATATAAATAGTATGATATAATTTTAAGAGAATCCATAATGATTTATGGATTCTTTTTAATAATTAAGATTATGGGGATGAAATGATGGATTATAATATATTATTATGCGATGATGAAAAAGAAATTTTAGATGTAGTAGAATTATACTTAAACAAAGAAGGCTTTAATATAATAAAAGCTAAAGATGGAGTAGAAGCACTTAATATAGCTAAAAAAGAAAAAATAGATTTAGCAATTGTAGATATTATGATGCCAAAGATAGATGGATATAGAGTATTAAAAGAAATAAGGAAAGAATCAAATATTCCTATAATACTTTTATCTGCTAAAAGTACAGATGAGGATAAAATAAAAGGATTAGATGTTGGAGCAGATGATTATATAGGAAAGCCTTTTAATCCACTAGAACTTGTAGCAAGAGTTAAAGCACAAATTAGAAGGGGTTACAAGCTTACAGAAGGAGAAAAAGGTGAGAAAGAAATTATAAGAATTGGTGATTTAGAACTTGATAAATATAACGTGAAAGTTAAATTTAAAGGAGAAGATTTAGAGCTTACATCAATAGAGTATAGAATCTTAAAATATTTTATGGAAAATCCAGGTAGAGTATTAACTAAAAATCAAATATTTGAAGAAGTATGGAATGAAAGCTTTTTAGGTGGAGACAATACTATAATGGTTCATATAAGCAGACTAAGAGATAAAATTGAGGATAAAGGAAAAGACTCAAGATATCTAAAAACAATAAGAGGGCTGGGATACAGGTTTGAAAAAAATATTTAGAACAATATTTAAAAGAAGAAGAAAAGAAAAGCTTGTTGTATCAATATTTAAAAGATACATATACTTTGTAATAATTCTTGGAGTTATATGCTCCATTGCATACCTTTATATTGCATTAGAGCTTCCAAAGGTTATAGAAAAAAATAGCTTACCATTAGTAAATATAATTTCAGGTGAGTATGTGGATTACACAACTATAAATACAAAGGAATTAAAAGAGCTTAATGGTGAAATGGAAATTATAAATATGCAAGGGCAGGTTGTAAGAAGATATGGAAAAATTCCAGATGAAAGTAAAGATTATACAAAGGATGAACTTTTAGAACTTGCAACAAGAAAAGAAGAGGGCAACTATGAAATCATTATGAATACAGTGAAAAATAAGGATAATGAGGAGTATTACTGTCTTCTAAGAATTCCAAAGGATAAGATAAGGTTTAGTTTAAACCTTTTTAAAGTTCCTTTTAGTGTAGGAAAGCCTTTTTATAAGGAATATGCTAAAGTAATTTTAGTTGCAGCAGGTGCATCAATTCTTTGTATAATTTTATATAGTCTTTATACAGCAAGAAAGCTTAAAAAACCTTTAATAGAAATAGATAATGCTTTAATAAGTATTATAAATGGAAATTACAGTGAAAAGATACATTTCAATGGTGAAGAGGAATTTGAAGGAGTACGTGATACTTTAAATTATTTAATTGAAAAATTGAATAATAGTGAAGAAGAAAATAGAAGACTTGAAAAATCTAAAAACAAATTACTTTTAGACCTTTCACATGACATAAAAACTCCTATGACAACTATAAAAAGTTATTCAGCAGCTCTTAATGATGGAATGCTTGTAGATGAAGAAAAAAAGAAGCAGTATTACAATGCAATTTATAAAAAGAGTGAAAGGGTAAGTGAGCTTATAGAAGACCTTTTTGAATTTGTAAAGCTTGAAAATAACAGCTTTAAATTTAATTTTATAAGTATAGATGTATGTGAAGTTTTAAGAACAGTTGTAGCTCTTTATTATGAAGAATTTGAAGAAAATCATATTGAACTTCATGTAGATATTCCTGAAAAAGAAATAAAAAGAAAGCTAGATATTAAATTGTTTAAAAGAGCATTAAATAATTTAATCGAAAACTCTCTTAAATATAATGAAACAGGAAAGAATATTTATATTAGTTTAAAGGAAATTGATGAAAAGATAGAGATTACAATAGGTGATGATGGAATTGGTGTTCCAGAGCATATACGTGAAAGTCTTTTTGATGAATTTGTTCGTGGAGATGAAAGCCGAAGAACAGATGGTGGAACAGGGCTTGGTCTTTCAATAACTAAAAAAATAATAGAAAATCATAATGGAACTATTGTCCTTTTAAACAAGGAAAAGGGTGCATTCTTTAAAATAGAGCTTTGACAAATGTCAAGGCTCTATTTTTCTAAATCTTCCATAAAAAGATTAACTGCAATTTTAGAGGAAATTAAAACATTAGAAACACCTGCTCCAGGATGAATAGAATCCCCAGCGAAATAAAGATTCTTTATATTTTTAATGGAAGCTGTAGGTCTAAAAATATCTAACCTTGAAAGAGTTGGCATAAGACCATAGGAAGCACCTCCATAAGAGTTAAAAGCTTTTTCTAAGTCCTTTGGTGTAAAGTTTTTAGAAGATAAAATAAGGGAAGATAAATTCCGCATTTTGAAAAACTCTTCTAAGGCTTTAATGATTAAATCATTTAATTTAGTAATATTTGAATTATTCCAAAAGCTTTTGTCAATATAAAGAAGGTTTGGCACACGCATAAGGATATTTAAGTTTGTTACACCATCTTTAAAAGAATCTTTATAAATATATAAAGAAGAGTTTTTAGGGATTTTTCCATTAAAAAGCTCTTCAATGTTTTCAGAAAAATTCTTATTTATAAGTAGATTATGAGTATTTAAATTTTTAAAATCTTTTTCTATAGATAAATATAAAATAAATGTACCTATAGTTAATTCATCTTTTTCATAATAAGAAAAATCTTTTTTCAAAAGCTTTCTTGGAAAAAGATTTTTAAGTGCATAAGGAAAATCACAGCACAAAAAAGTAACATCACTTTCCAAAGAAGAAGAATCTTTTAAGGTTACTCCAGTGCAAGCGTTCTTTATAAAATTCAAACTAGAAACTTCAGAATTTAAAAGGACTTTTCCACCACGCTTTAAGAAAAGCTTATGAAGTGCCTTAACAAAGCTAGAAATTCCACCATCTATAGATACTAAGCCCTTAGTTATATTTATTAATGGAAGAATTGAAAATACACTAGAGCTTTTAAAAGGAGATATTCCAATAAACATACTTTGAAAAGCTAAAGCATTTACTAGGTTTGTATTTGTAAGATTACTTTTAAAATAATCATATGTATTTTTTAAGGGATGGATAAAAGGTAGACTACGGATTTTTCTTAAAGAAAGAGTAGGGTTCTTTAAAAAATTCTTTTGAAGTCTATCATAATTATTTTTTGCATCTATAACAATGTCTAAATATTCTTCAAAATCATCATTAGTAAAATCACTGGCTAAATCTACTAAGGATGTATGAAAAGTAAGAGGGGGATTATCTAGAAAAAAAGCTTTAAAGGTAGAATTATTGTCTACTATGTTTATGTAATGATAAATATCCTCACCTATATCTCTGAAAAGTTCTTCATAGCACTCGAATAACATTGGGATAGTTGCTGTTAAGTTAAAAAGGTTAAAATCATTTGATAGAAGGCTTGTTTTTCCACCAATAAAGTTATTTTTTTCAAGGATAGTAACAGAGTAGCCTTTGCTTTGAAGCCTAAGGGCAGAAGAAAGACCAGAAATTCCAGCACCAATTACAATGGCAGTTTTCATAAATTTAACCTCCTAAGGTAATATCTTGAGTTTTGTACCAATCTAAAGCTTCAAAAAGGTGTGTTTCTTTAAAGTTCGGCCAAAAGTCATCAATAATATAAAAATCTGAATAAACAGACTGTATAGGTAAAAAACCACTAAGTCGTCTTCTGCCACCCCAACGTATAATCAAATCAATTCTTGAAATGTCCGAAGAGTAGATAGACTTTAAGTTTTCTGATAAGTCCCATTCCCATCCATAGTTAATTAAGAAATTTACTTTAATTCCCCCTTTGCCACAAACTTTACGTTTAGTAAAAGGTAAAAGTTCCTTTGGAAAGTTTTTAGAGCTAGTGTTTCCAAGTACAAGAATTTCAGCATCTTCCTTTGATATAAGATGAACTGACTTTATACAAGCATCTATAAAGGCATCCTTTTGTACAGAAGGCCTTTTTGTATTGTCTAAAGTGAAGCCGTAAAAGGTTAACTCTTCTATATTTAAGTTTTGACATTGTTTAAAAAGTGTAAGTCCAGGCAAAATTCCATAGGTGTAACCTAAATCTTTAGTGAGTCCAATAGAATTTGCAAAACGTCTATTTCCATCAGGAATTATTCCAATATGTTTTGGTAATCTCATAAAAATTCTCCTTTCATTATGAAGATATAATTATTATTAGCAAAAAGAGAAATTTTATCCTGAAAATAAAATATAAATATTGAATATTATGAATAAAGTGTGTATATTAAAAAGGTGAGATTTTTTTGAGGGGGATTTAAAAATGTATAGTGGAGATTTACACAAGGTCATAGAAGGATCAAAGAAAAAAAGAGATTTTTTAGAGGATAATAGAAAAGCGTACATAATGGCAGCTGCTCTTGCAGGGCTTTTTGTTGGAGTAGCTATAATACTTGCTTACACAGTAGGTGCAAAGTTTAATGAATATCATTCACCAGCGACAAAGCTAATTATGGGAATGGTTTTCTCAACAGCATTAGTTTTAGTTATGTTTGCAGGTTCAGAACTTTTTACAGGAAATAATTTTGTTATGGCAGTTGGATATTTTGAGGGACAAGTTACAAGAAAAGATGTTCTTAAAATATGGAGTTTTTGTTATTTAGGAAACTTAATAGGTTCAATAGTTGTAGCAGTGTTATTTCAATTATCAGGACTTAATAAAGGGGTAGTTGCTGAATATATAGTAGAGGGAGCTATGAGTAAAATAAATGTTCCTATGGAACAAATATTAGTTCGTGGTATTCTTTGTAACATATTAGTATGTATTGGAGTTTGGTGCTTTATAAAAATGAAGGATGAGACTGCTAAAATACTTGTAATGACACTTTGTATAATGGTATTCATAACTAGTGGATTTGAGCATAGTGTTGCAAATATGTCTTTATTTACTATGGGATTCTTAGGAGAATATAGCAATCTTATGTCAGTAAATGGTGCACTTATTAATATAATCTTTGCAACTATAGGAAATATTATTGGTGGTGCTTTATTTGTAGGATATCCATATTATTTAATTTCAAAAACAAAAGTTGTAAAATAAAAAAATATGAAAATTTTAAAAGCTAAAAGTTAGAGTGAATCTAGCTTTTAGCTTTTTATTATGTTAAAGTTAAAAATTATAAGAGGTGAATTTAATAGGGGATAATATTATAGTTAAGTAAAATTAAAATTGTATAAAAGATTATACTTTGTCTTAAAATAACTAATGAAGGAGGAGCATGGGTGGTTAATATAGAGATTATAAAAAGACTAGAGGATTTTAAAAATTTAAAGAAAAGTACCTTAATGAAGTTAAGTCTTTATGGGGACTTACTTAAAGTTAGAAAGGGAGAACATATTTTTCGTGATAAGGAAGTTACAAATAATATTTATATTTTAGTAAGTGGGAAGGTTGCTTTATATAAATTTTCTGAAAGCTCATATAAGAAAATAATATTTATACTTGGGGAAAATCAAATATTAAATGAAGTTTTAATTGATGATTTACCAGCATCAGTTAGCTGTGAAGTTTTTGAAGATTGTGAGCTTATAAGCATAAATAAGTTTGACTTTTTAGATATTATGGAAAGTGACTTTGATTTAACCAAGTTAGTGTTAACAGGTCTTAGTAAAAAACTTAGACGTACATATAGACAGATAAAAAATTCAACGCCTTTAAAAATAGAGAAAAGAATAGCTGCTAAACTTTGGAAATTATCCAAGGATTATGGTGTTATGGAAGAAAGAGGTTGTAGAATAAATATCAAAATAAGTGTTACATATTTATCAGAAATGTTTGGAATGCCAAGAGAAACAGTTTCAAGAGGAATTAACTCATTAGTTAAAAGTGGGCTAATTATAAAGGATAACAAGGAAATTATTATAGTTGATAGAGCTAAATTGTCAGAATATTTCAAAGGAGTGTGACAAAGATTACAGTTAAAAGATTGTGAAAAGAATATAATAAGTCTATAAAAAGCATAATTGATGTTTTATGTGTTTAAATTTGGAAGGAGTTTTGTTATGGAGATTCAATTAAGAAGAAAAGATGTAAATAACTTAATAAAAAGTTTAGGACCTAATATTAAAGTTTTTGCACCAAAGGTTTTTGAAGGGGAAGGAAGATTTTCAGAAGTAGATGTTATAAGATATGGAGAAATAAGCGATATATCAGAAATAGTTTTTGATAAAAAATCTGAGTTTTCATCAAAAGAAATAATAACACCAGTAACTCAAACTTTATTTTTCTTTACTGAAGATGAGTTTAAAGAAGCTAAAGGAGAGACACATACACCAGTTATAATACTTAGAAGCTGTGATATGCACGCTATTAAGAGATTTGATGATATATATTTAAATAATGGATTTGAAGATATTTATTATAAAAGAATAAGAGAAAAAGCAAAGTTCATAGTAATGGGATGTCCAAGTAGTTTTGAAAATTGTTTCTGTGTTTCTATGGAAACAAATAAAACAGATAGCTATGATGCATACATAAAAGTAGATGAAGACTTTGTTTACTTAGATATAAAAGATGAAGACATAAAAAATGCTGTAGAGAATCTTGAAAAAGTTCAATGTGAAGTAGAAAAAGAATTTGTTACTTCAAATGAAATAAAGGTAGATATTCCAGATAACATAGATACAAGAATTTTTAAATCTACAATGTGGAATGAATATAATGAAAGATGTATAGCTTGTGGAAGATGTAACTTTGTATGTCCTACATGTACTTGTTACACTATGCAAGATATTTTCTATAAAGATAATGAAAAAGCTGGAGAAAGAAGAAGAGTTTGGGCTTCATGTCAAGTTCCAGGATACACTACTATGGCTGGAGGACACGAGTTTAGAAAGCCTAATGGTGAAAAAATGAGATTTAAAGTAATGCATAAGGTATACGACTATAAAAAGAGATGGGGTTACCATATGTGTACTGGTTGTGGAAGATGTGATGATGTATGTCCACAATATATTAGCATGCCAGGTGCTGTAAACAAATTAAGAAAAGCTATGGATGAGGTGAGTTCAAATGAGTAAAAACGAATATATACCATATGTATCAGAAATATTAGAAGTTATAGAGCATACAGATATAGAATACACATTTAGAATGGAGTATACAGGTGGTAATGTTAAACCAGGACAATTCTTTGAAGTATCAATTCCAAAGTATGGAGAAGCACCAATATCAGTAAGTGGAATAGGTGAAAATTTTATAGATTTAACTATAAGAAGAGTAGGAAAAGTTACAGAAGAAGTATTTAAAAACTACGCTGGAGATAAACTATTTATGAGAGGTCCATACGGAAATGGATTTGACGTAAATGATTATAAAGGTAAAGATATTATAATAGTTGCAGGTGGAACAGGTCTTTCACCAGTAAGAGGGGTTGTAGATTATTTTGCTAAAAATAAAAGCGAGTGCACTAAATCAACTCTTATTGTTGGATTTAAATCTCCAAAGGATGCATTATTTAAAGAAGATTTAAAGGCATGGGAAACTGAGCTAGACAATCTAATCGTAACTGTTGATTCGGCAGAAGAAGGATATAAAGGTCATACAGGACTTGTAACTAAGTACATTCCAGAATTAGAAATAAAAGATATGGATAATGTACAGGTTATAGTTGTAGGACCTCCTATGATGATGAAGTTTACAGTTTTAGAATTCTTAAAAAGAGGAATAAAAGAAGAAAATATTTGGATTTCTCAAGAAAGAAAAATGTGTTGTGGAATAGGTAAATGTGGACACTGTAAAATGGATGATACATATATCTGTTTAGATGGACCAGTATTTAACTACACAAAAGGTAAAAATCTAATAGATTAGTTGTTTGGAGGGAAAACTGTGGATATAAATTTAAAAAAATTAAAAAAGAATGCTTTTAGATATACTAAAGAAAGAGGAATAACTGCTTCAAGAGTAAGAGTTCCTGGAGGACATATTGAAGCAAAATATTTAAAGAGAGTTGCTGAAATTTCAGAAAAGTATGGTGACGGAAGCCTTCATATGACAACTAGACAAGGATTTGAAATTCCAGGAATCAAAATGGAAAATGTAGATAAAGTAAATGAAATGCTTCAAGAAGTAATTGAAGGATTAGAAATAAATCAAGTTCAAGAGGGAACAGGATATTCAGCAGCAGGAACAAGAAACGTATCTGCTTGTATAGGAAATAAAGTTTGTCCTTTTGGTAACTATAACACTACTGATTTTGCAAAGAAAATTGAAAAAGAAATTTTCCCAAATGATTTACACTTTAAAATTGCATTAACAGGATGTCCAAATGACTGTATTAAAGCTAGAATGCATGACTTTGGTATAATAGGAATGACTGAACCTCAGTATGATTTTAATAGATGTATAAGCTGTAATGCTTGTGTTAAAGCTTGTAAAAAGAAAGCAACTGGAGCTTTAACTATGGAAAATTATAAAATAGTAAGAGATCCAATGAAATGTATAGGATGTGGGCAATGTGTAGTTGAGTGTCCTACAAGAGCTTGGACAAGAAGCAAGGAAAGATATTATAGATTAGCTATAATGGGAAGAACAGGAAAGAAAAATCCAAGACTTGCAGAAGACTTCTTAATTTGGGCTGATGAAGAAAGTATTATGAAGATAATATTAAACACATATAAATATGTTAAAGAATATATTTTAAAAGATGCTCCAGAAGGAAAAGAACATATAGGATATATTATAGACAGAACAGGCTTTATGGAATGGAAAAAATGGGCTCTTGAAGGAGTTACATTAAGTGATAAAGCAATGGTTAAAAATAATGTATATTGGAATGGAATAAAATATCCAAATACTCAAAACTATTAAAAGAAAAGCTTCCTAAAAGAGATAAACTCTTTAGGAAGTTTTTTTTATAGTAAAAGCTTTTAAGAAATAAGAAAATTAAATTTTTATTTTAAAGGAGTAATTAAATCTTCTTTATTAATAGAAAGTTTAAAAAAATATGTTTTAATATAGATAAAACTTATATATGATATAGACAGAAAGAATAAAATTACTTTTAGAAAATATGGTAAAATATATATATAAAAGTAAAATGGATAAGAAGAGAGATGGCTATGATAGGATTAATTGGTATTAAAAAAGAAACACCTTTAGAAATAAGAGAAAAATTTTCTATAAGTAATAAAAAACGTGAAAAAGCTTTAGAACTTTTAAAAAGTGAAGTAGAAGAAATAGTAGTGCTTAGCACTTGTAATAGAACAGAAATTTATTTTAATCATTTTTTAGAGGATAAAGAAATATTAAAAAAAATTTTTGAGGCTTTTGAATTTGATAAATCTCTTATGGATTACATATTTATAGCAAGAGGGGATACTTCCATACATCATTTATTTAAAGTTATATGTGGATTTCATTCTAAAATTTTAGGAGAAGATCAAATTTTAGGACAAATAAAAGATGCGTATTCATATAGCTTAGAGAAAAAATTAATAAAGGATAAGCTTTTAAGACTTTTTACAGAAGCTATAACTTGTGGAAAAAGATTCAGATATGAAGCAAAGCTTTATGAAATACCAGTTTCATCAGCATCAATAAGTGTTAATAAATGTATTGATGATAATTTAGAAAAAATAATGGTTTTAGGTTATGGGGATGTAGGAAGCCTCCTTGTTAAAAATCTTTTATCTCATAAGAATATACAGGAAATTTATATTGTAGTTAGAGATAAATCTAAGGTTTCTGTGGAAGACAGGCGTGTAACAGTATTAAATTTTGACCAGAAAAATAAGATTATAAATGAGATGGATGCTATAATCTCTTGCACATCAGCACCACATCCTGTAGTTAAATATGATGATTTAAATGAAGAGGGAAAAAAGATACAAATATTTGATTTAGCACTTCCAAGAGATGTAGATTTAAGACTTTATGAAAACGAGAGATTTTCTATTTTAAATATTGACAATATAAGTAAAATAGATGATAAAAATAAAGAGCTTAGAAAAGAAAGAATGGAAGAATATAAATTTATAATAGATAGATATATAAATGAGTATAATGAATGGCTTAAAATAAAAGAAATTGCACCTATTATAAAAGAAATAAGAGAAAAAGAAAAAGACGAAGTTGAAAAAAGGTATAGTACATATAAAAGAAAAACAAATAAAGAAGAAAAAATAGTGAAAAAAATGTTAGAAAGCATGGGAAACACCTATGCAAGTCGTGCAATAGAAGTTTTAAAAGAGGAAGCTTTGAAGGGAAGGGAAGATGAATGCTTAAAAATACTAGAGAAGATTTTCCTTTAGAATATTTAAATATAGGAGTTTTAAGCGAAAGAATAAATATTTTAGTTATAGGTGGAGGACGTGGAAGTTTTATAAAGCTTAAAAATCTTCTTAAAACAAAAGCAAAGATTACAGTCCTTAGTGAAAGCTTTATAGAAGAAATAGAAGCTTTAAAGGATATAACTAAAATAAAAGATAAGTATGATAAAAAGTATTTAAAGGGATATAAATTAATTATTATTTGTATAGATAATGAAGAAGTTTTAAAAACTATAATGGAAGACTGTGATAAGTTAGATAAGTTATATTTAAATTGTAGTGATGGATTAAATGGAGATTTTATAATTCAAACAACTATAAATACAAAAAATATAAATGTTGGATTAAATACAAAAAATAAAAATCCAAAGGGTTCAGTATATTTAAGGGAAACTTTAAAAAAAGAAATAGAAAGTTTAGACTTTTTTATAGAATATACAAGTAATATTAGAAATAAAATAAAGGTTAGAGATGATAAAAAGGAAATATTAGATTTTATTCATAATGATGATTTTAAATATATGTTTGATAAAGGTAAAGGGGATTATATCTTGAAAATGTTTTTTGAAGATATAATTTAAGATAGGTGGAAAAATGAAGTATATAGTAGGAACAAGAAAATCAATTTTAGCACAAGTTCAAGCAGATTATGTTATTAAGCTTTTAAAAGAAAAGCTTAATTTAGAAGGTGAAAAATTCTTAATGGTTACAGAAGGAGATAGAAGACTTGATGTAGCGTTAAACAAGATAGGTGGAAAAGGTCTTTTTATAAAAGAAATTGAATATGCCCTTTTAGATAAAAGAACACATCTAGCAGTTCATAGCATGAAGGATGTACCTTATAAATTAGAAGATGAATTTACTCTTGTAGCAATGCCAGAGAGAGAAGATATAAGAGATGTATTAGTTTCAAATGGAACTCTTTTAAAGGATATAAAAAAGGGTGGAAAAATAGGAACATCAAGTATAAGAAGAATAGAAATGCTTAAAAGAATGAGACCAGACTTAGAGGTTGTTCCTATACGTGGAAATGTACAAACAAGACTTAAAAAGATGGAAGAGCAAGGGTTAGACGGTATAATCTTAGCAGCAGCAGGACTTAAAAGACTTAACATGGAAGATATTATAACAGAATATTTTGACCCTAAAGAATTTTTACCAGCAGTAGGGCAAGGAGCACTTGGAATAGAATGTCTTAAAGATTTTGAAGGAATAGAAACTTTAAGAAAGTTAGATAATAAAGAAGTTAGACTTAGAGTGGAAGCTGAAAGAAGCTTTATGAAAAGACTTCAAGGTGATTGTCATAGTTTAATTGGAATATATTCAGAGGTAATAGGAGATGAACTTTACTTAAAAGGAACTTTTAAAGTAAATGGAAAGCTTGTTATAAAAGAAATTAGAGGAAACAAAAGAGATAATATAAATCTTGGAGAAAAATTAGGGGAAGAAATTTTAAAAGGATAGGTGAGGAAAAATGGCAGGAAAAGCGTATTTAATTGGAGCAGGACCTTTAGATGAAGAACTTTTAACTTTAAAAGGAAAAAGAGTTTTAGAAAAATGTACAGCAGTAGTTTATGATAGATTAGTTTCAACAAATGTTTTAAACTTTTTAAATGAGACTTGCGAAACATATTATTGTGGTAAAAAGCCAAATGCTCATTCAATGAAACAAGAAGAAATAAATGAGCTTTTAGTAAAGCTTGTTAAAGAAGGGCATATAGTAGGAAGAATAAAAGGTGGAGACCCTTACGTATTTGGACGTGGAGGAGAAGAAGCACTAGCTCTTTTAGAAGAAGGACTAGAGTTTGAAGTAGTGCCAGGAGTTACCTCACCAGTATCAGTTTTAAACTATGCAGGTATTCCTATAACTCATAGAGGGATAGCACAAAGCTTTCATATAGTAACAGGAATGTCAGCTAAAAATTTAAATGTAAACTTTGAAGCTTTAGCAAAGGAAAATGGAACATTAGTGTTTATGATGGGGCTTGAAAATATAGATATTATAACTAGTGAGCTTATAAAGTATGGAAAAGATAAAAATACTAAAAGTGCCATAGTTATGAAAGGAACTTCTTCAAAACAAAAGAAAGTGATTGGAACTTTAGAAAATATAGGTGTATTAGCTAAAGAAAATAACTTAGAGTCTCCTTGTATTATAGTTGTAGGAGATGTTGTTTCATTAAGTGATAAGTTAGATTGGTTTATAAAAAAACCATTATTCTCTAAAAATATTTGTATAACAAGAAGCAAAGAGCAGTCTTCTAATTTAAAAAATAATTTAAAAGACTTAGGTGCATATGTAACAGAAATAAACTCAATAAAAGTTAAAAGCATGAGTGAAAATTTAGAAAGTTACTTAGATATATTAGAAGGTTACAATCATATACTTTTCACATCTGTTAATGGAGTAAATGAGTTTTTTGAATATTTAATAGAAAAAGAGTATGATATAAGAAATATAAGAGGAGACTTTTATGCAGTAGGAAAAGCTACTAAAAAAGCTTTATTAAAAAGAGGAATAATTCCAAAGAAAACTGCTAAAACTTTTGTAGCTGAAGGTCTTTTTGAAGAAGTAAAAGATTTAATATCAAAGGATGATAGAGTTTTAATTCCTACATCTCTAAAGGCTAGAAACTTTTTAGAAGAAAGGATTAAAGGCTTAGGTGCAGTAGTTGATAGAGTAAATATTTATGATACTATACGTGGAAATCTTTTTGATGATAGAGCCTTTGAAGATGTTGATTATGTTTTATATACAAGTCCTACAACAGTATTTAATATGATAGAACTTTTTGGATTAGAAAAGCTAAAGATGAAAAAAGCTATAGCAATAGGACCTAAAACAAGAGAAGCACTAGAGGAAAACAACATAGAAAGTCTTATGTGCAAAACTCATTCAGAAGAAGGATTCTTAAAAGAAATAGTAAACTTAATATAAAAAGGATGTGTTTTTAATGATAAAAAGAGGAAGAAGATTAAGAATAAACGAAAGTATGAGAAGTTTAGTTCGCGAAACTACACTTTCACCATCAGATTTTATTTTTCCTATATTTGTAGTTGAAGGAGAAAATATAAAATCAGAAATATCTTCTTTAAAGGGGATATATCATTATTCAGTAGATAGATTAAATGAAGTTGTAGAAGAAGTAGAGAGTTTAGGGGTTAAAGGAATAATGGTATTTGGAATTCCAGAGCATAAAGATTGCTGTGGAAGTGAAGCCTTTAATGAAGAAGGAATAGTTCAAAAAGCTGTACGTAAAATAAAGGAGCTTAGTAAAAATATTTTAGTAGTTACAGATGTTTGTATGTGTGAATATACAAGTCATGGACATTGTGGAATTTTAGATGGTGAATATGTTGATAACGATAAAACTTTAGAATATTTAGAAAAGATAGCATTATCACATGCAAAAGCTGGAGCTGATATAATAGCACCATCAGATATGATGGATGGAAGAGTTAGAGCTATAAGAGAAATATTAGATAATAATGGATTTGTTAATATTCCTATTATGAGTTATTCAGCTAAATATTGCTCAGCTTATTATGGACCATTTAGAGAAGCTGCAAACTCTGCACCAAGCTTTGGTGATAGAAAAACTTATCAAATGGACCCAGCAAATAGACTAGAAGCTATAAGAGAAGTAAAAGAAGATATAGAAGAAGGAGCAGATATTGTAATGGTAAAACCAGCTCTTTCATATTTAGATATAATAAGAGAAGTACGTGATCGTGTAGACCTTCCTCTTGCAGCCTATAATGTTAGTGGAGAGTATGCAATGATAAAATCAGCAGCTAGCTTAGGATTAATAGATGAAGAAAGAGTAATTATAGAAACTTTAACATCTATGAAAAGAGCAGGAGCAGATATAATAATAACTTATCATGCATTAGAAGCTAGTAAAATTTTAAATAGATAGGGAGGGGAAAAGGTTATGAATAAAGAAATATTTGAAAAATCTAAAAAGGTTATGCCAGGTGGAGTAAACAGTCCTGTAAGATCTTTTAATGGAATAGGAATAACTCCTAAAATTATAAAGTCAGGTTATGGAGTTAATATAATAGATGAAGAAAATAAAGAATATATAGATTTTGTTTTAGCATGGGGACCTATGATACTAGGACATTCTGATAAAGATGTAGTAAAAGCTATAAGTGATACGGCAAAAGATATGATAGCCTTTGGAGCACCAACAAAAGGTGAACTAGATATGGCAGAATTTTTAACAGAAGAAATAGATGCTTTAGAAATGATAAGAATGGTAAACTCAGGAACAGAAGCTACTATGAGTGCAGTAAAGCTAGCTAGAGGATTTACAAAGAGAGATAAAATAGTAAAATTTGCAGGATGTTATCATGGACATTTTGATGGATTCTTAATAGAAGCAGGTTCAGGAGTACTTACAGATGGAATAGCTGGTTCTCTTGGAGTTCCAGAAAATATTGTAGAAGATACTATTATTGCAAGATACAATGATGAAGAAAATATAAAAGAAATATTCAAAAAATATGGAAATGAAATAGCTTGTGTTATTATAGAGCCTGTTGCAGGAAATATGGGAGTAATAAAAGCTAAGGCTAGCTTTATGAAAACTTTAAGAGAAGAGTGTACAAAGAATGGTTCACTTCTTATATTTGATGAGGTTATGAGTGGATTTAGAGCAAGTTACTTAGGTGCATCAAAGTACTTTAAAGAAAAGCCAGACTTAGTAACTTACGCTAAAATAATAGGTGGAGGTCTTCCTTGTGGAGCATATGGAGGAAGAGCAGACATAATGCAAAACCTAGCACCTCTTGGTGGAGTATATCAAGCAGGAACAATGTCAGGAAATCCTATTGTAGTAAAGGCAGGTCTTTCTACATTAAATAAATTAAAAGAAAATAAAGATGTTTATTATGCACATATAGAAGAAATCGGTGAAATGCTTACAAAAGGTGTAAAAGAAATATCAGAAAAAAATAATATTAATGTATCTATTAATAGAGTAGGTGGAATGCTTACTATATTCTTTACAGATGAAAAAGAAGTAGACACATATGAGAAAGTTAAAAAATGTGATACAGATAGATTTAAAAGATACTTTATCCATATGATAGAAAATGGATTTAATATACCACCATCACAGTTTGAAGCAGTATTTTTATCAGTACTTCACAATGAAGAGCATATAAATAAGTTTCTAAAAGCATATGAAGAGTTCTGTATAAAGGAAAATTCATAATGAAAGAATGTATTTTAATTTCTGCTTTTGGAACTTCTACAATAGAAGGATATGAGGGGATTTTTAATCCCTTCATAAAAGAATTAGAAGAAAAGTTTAAAAGAGATGTATTTATAGGATTTACATCAGAAAGAATAATAAACAAGCTAAAAGATTCTAGAATAAAAAGTGTAGAAGAAAAGCTAAAAGAAATAAAAGATAAGGGATATGAAAAGATAATAGTAATAAAGCTTATCTTATCCGATGGAAAAGAAAATAGAAAAATAAATTTAATCTTAGATAAATATAAGTTGGATTTTAAAGAAATAATAATGACTAATCCTATTTTAGAATACAAAAATGAATTTATAGATAATTGCTTAGAAGGTGAAGATATTACAATTTTAATATCTCATGGAAGAGAAGACGATGTTTTTGATTATATAAGTGAAGATTTTAAAAAGACTCTTAATGAAAATTATAAAAACTTTAGATTTTTAAGCTTAAATAAAAAAGATGAAGCAGTAGAAACAATAAAGAGTTTAAAAAATGAAAATATAATTAAAGTTAAGTTTAAACCACTTCTTCTAACAAGTGGATATCATTTTAAAAAAGATATTTATGGAGTACATGGAGATAGCTTTAAAAAGAGATTTTTAGAAGAGGGCATAGAAGTTGTAGATATAAATACAGGTCTTCTTATGGATAGAGAATTTAAAAGCTTTATAATAGAAAAATTAAAAAAATTCCTTTAAAGATTTTTTCTTTAAAGGAATTTTTTTAGTTTTTATAAGTCGTCAGAATCAGCCTCTTCACCATAAGCAACTGGACTCTTATTAGAAAAACTTGTATTGTTATAGTCTATAAAAGTACCATCTTTCTCCTTGTTTAAAGGTTCATTAGAACAATTACAAGAACTACAATTTGATTTTAAGCTTGATAAAGGTACAGGATGTATCATGTCTTCACTTGTAAGTTTTTTTGAATGACAATTGCAATTACAATGAGATTTTTTCTTCATAACATTCCCTCCTAAAAGAAATTAAAATATTTTATCAAATTTAATTTGTGTATGAAATGTTTACATTATTCTACAAAAGTTCAAAAAGTTAAAGACAAAAGAGTTAGTTTATGGTAACATATACATATAGTAAGAGGAGAGGGGTTTTTTATAATATGCCAGAAATAACACCAGACATGCAAAGAATGATGCTAGGTATTTTAGTAGTATCATTAGTACTTGGAATTATAAACTATATTTTAACAGGACTTGCAATTTTTAAAGTTTCTAAAAAAGAAGGATTAGACAAGCCTTGGCTTGGATGGATTCCATTAGGGAATTTTTATCAACTTATAAGACTTGGAAAAGGAAACCAATTTTTCTTAATAGCTTTAGTTGCAGTTATGATATTTGCACAACCTATTAATGGATTTATAAAAATATTAGGAATAATATCAGCAGTTATTTATGTAGGATATATGATGTATATGTATTATAGAATATGTGATAGATATAACATTAGTTTTGTATTTATTGCAGCAGGTTCAGCCGCTGTTATCTGTCTTTTAATACCAGCACTTGGAGGGCTTACAATACCAGCTCTTTTAGTTGGAATGTATGGTCAATTTAACCTTGCAAGAAAAATTGATAAGGTTGATTTAACTAAAGGAAGAAAAATAGAAACAAAAGTAACAACTGGAAATAAGAAAAAGAAAAAATAAAGAATATAAAGATTACATAAGGAAAAAAGTATGTAGTCTTTTTTTTATAAGTAGATTAATATATAATAAAGGTATAGAAAAAAGCTTTAAGGAGGCCTTGAATATGGATGAAGGAAAAGTAATAGACTTTGGAGAATTAAAAAACAAAGTAAGAGAAGATGATGTAGATAAATTTGAAGGATATATGTTTGATTTATTTTATAAAACACAATCAGGTTCAATGAACATGGCTGAATATGCACAAGAAATAAGTAAGTACATGGCAGAGAATAATATATCAGAAACTAAATTATTTGAAATACAAAAAAAGATGATGGGAAGATACGGTTTTGATTTAAGTGGTCTTGAAGGTTCAATGAATATGTTTGGACTTGATAAAGAAGCTATAAACACATCATATGAAGATACGAGAAAGAAATTAAGCTTTGAAGAAAAGTATAACAAAAAAATAGAAAAGAAAATGATAGAAGAATATAAAATAAAAAATGATATAAATGAAGTTTCTATAAGCTTAGAAAAAGAAAATGTAACATTAGTAAGTGAAAAAGAAATAGACTTAACAGACAATGAACTAAATGAGTTTTTATGTTCTTATAAAAAGGTTATAGGAGATAAAAAATTAAATATAAAAATTTGTAGTAATACTAAAACCTATGAATATTAAAATAAAGGGATGCAAAAAATGCATCCCTTTATTTATTTTCTAATTAAATCAATAGTATTAAGTTTTCGTAGCTTTAAAACCAGTGGAGTTGTAATAGTCAGAATTATGACTATTATAAAGGCTAGAATAATAAGTATAAAACTAAATGTATATTGAA
>NZ_JBOFRG010000258.1:0-4839 GCF_051650885.1 Clostridium sp. | reverse complement strand
TTATTATTAAATGTACTTTTTAAATATCCGTCCCCTATTAAAAATCTAAAAAACATTAAATATATATGTAAATTTTAATTTTACTATAATTTATCAATTAATTCTTACTATTCCTATCATATTTCTACTAAGAAATATCTTTTTTAATTAAATTTATAAAAAATATACTAATTTTTTATGAATACACTTTCTATTTATAGATTCAAGTAGTCAAATTTATACTAAAATTAAAATAAGGCTCTATTTAAGTAAAGTTAGAACTCTACTTAAATGGAGCCTTATTTATTTTCTAATACTTTCTCTTATATTCTTCAAAATTTCTAATAATTCAAAAAACTGCTCTATATAGTCTTCATACTCTTCTTTATCTAAAATCTCATAATCATCTGATGCATATCTTCTACTAAAATAAAAATCTTTTAAATCTCTACATAAGCTTTTATATTTTTTCACTTCTGGATAGTCTTGTCTATATAATAATTCTAACAATTTAACTAAATTATGTTCTCTACTAACTAACCCATATCTAGATTGTACAATTCCCTTTATGTTCTTTTCTATACATTGCTGGCAATGTACAAGCACCCCATCTTCTAATCCATCTATATCTTTTGTATTTAAAATAAATTTTTCATCTATATCTGCAAAATAAAACATATCTTTATTTCCCATGTTACCACTCTCCTATATCAATTAAATCTTTTATTATATCTTTCTCAAAAGAAACTTTTTTTGAAAGTTCACTAAACCTAGTTTCTTCATATAATTTTATATCTACCGCTCTTTTTATACTTTCTTCTTCAATTTTATCTTCTATATCATTTCTAAGTTTTCTTAAACTTTTTATTTCTAGTCCTTCATTTATCAGAACTAACACATCTATATCACTATCTTTAGAATACCTTCCCTTTGCTATTGAACCAAAAAGATACACCTTAGATTTTTTTACGACTTTCATTATCACTTCTTTTACTCTTTTTATTTCTTCTCTAACTTCATCATCCAAAGTATAATTTACATCGCTTTTTATCATAACTTCACTAAACTCCTCCCGTTTATTTTAATTTATTACCATAATTATATTAAAATATTCAAAAACTCTCAACTCTCCTATTCTCACTCATTAATTCACTTTCTCTATTTTTTCACTCTTAAAATTTACAATCACAATCTCTACACTTTAAAATATCATACTAATAGAAATACTTATTAGGAGAATTTAAAAATGCAAAACGATACAACTAATAACAACTTTTTTATCGACCAATCTAATCATTGCCGATATAAAGTAAAAACTCATTTTACTGTAGAAGAAGCCTCTATAGTAGCTAGAATACTAAAAATTTGCTTCTCTAATGAACTTTTTGATATCTATGATTTTACCCAAGGTATGAATGTAGAACTTGAACATGGTGCAAGATCACCTAAAACAAATGTTACTGATGATGATCCACTTCTTACAGGTAAAATAGCATTAGCTCATTTAAATGAGTTTCCTGATTACTATGTTAGATTAAAAAAATTAGAGGAAGAAGCCTCTGCATATTGGCATCCTAAATTTTAATGTGCCTACTTAATAAACTATTCCGAGATTAATTCTATACCTATAAAAATCTAAAAGAGCATAATAGATAAAACTTACTCTATTACGCTCTTTTAATTTATTACAAATAATCTATTTACTTAAATATGCAATTAATAATTTTATTGTGTTTTCTATTGCTATATAATGTGTTCTTTCCATTCCATGACTTGCATGAACTCCAGGACCTATAAGGGCACCTCTAATATCATTTCCACCTCTAAGTGCTGCACTTACATCTGAACCATACATAGGATATATGTCCACTGCGTAATCTATGTTGTTTTCTTTTGCTAGATTTACTAAGTCAGTTGTCATATTAAAATCATATGGTCCACTACTATCTTTTGCGCAGATTGAAACTTGATATTCATTGCAAGATAAATCATCTCCAATACATCCCATATCTACTGCAATAAGTTCTGTAATATCACTTGGAATATATGATGAACCATGTCCTACTTCTTCATATACTGAAATTAATATTTTTGTTTTATATTTTAATTTTATATTTTCTCTTTTTATTAATTCAAGCATTGAAAGTAATGCTGCAACGCTTCCTTTATCATCAATAAATCTTGATTTTATAAATCCACTTTCTGTTATAACAGTTTTTGGGTCTATAAAAATGAAGTCTCCTGGATTTATTCCTAACTCTTCTACGTCTTTTTTATTTTTAACTACTTCATCAATTCTAATTTCCATGTTTTTTTCATCTCTAGGTTTTGATTTACTATCCTCAAAAACATGTGCTGCTGGACTTGTACTTAAAAATGTTCCAGTATATATTTTTCCATCTCTTGTTCTTATCGTGCAATATTCACTATCTAGAGTTGGTACTATAGGTCCACCTAATATTGTAAACTTTAAAGTTCCACTTGGAGTTATTGACCTAACCATTGCACCTAAGGTATCTACATGTGCACAAAGTCCTATAGTTTGCTCGTTACTTTCTCCATCAATTGTAATTATTCCACAACCTTTGTTAGTTTTTTCAAAGTTATACCCATATTCTTTAACAATTTCTTCTATTTTGTTTATTATTTCAAAACAAAATCCTGTAGGGCTATCAAATTCTAATATTTCTTTTGCTCTTTTTAAAACAAGTTCTTTATCTACTTTATAATTCATCTTCAAACCTTCTCTCTAAATTTATTTTCCTTATAAAATTATTTTAACATTATTTTTAAAGATAAGATTACTTATTTTTATAACACTTTAAATTTTCCCAAATAAAAAAAGCCATAAAATGGCTTTTTTCTATTCTTGAACTTCTGGAACTATAACTAAAATACATTTTGTTTTTTTAGCAACATGTGCTGTTACTGAACCAACAATTCCTGTAAATTTTTTCTTTGTATTTTTCCCCATTATAATTACTTCAACATTATTTTCTTCTGCGTAATCTAAAATTTCATCTCCTGCATATCCAAAAGAGAATTCTCCTGTGCAGTCATAATCTGATAAATAAGACATTGCTTTTTCTAATATCTTTTGTCCTAAAGCTTCAGCAACCTTTATTTCGTCTGCCATAACTATTCCACTTACAAATACAATCTCTTTAACATGCATTAAAATTATTTCAACCTTTGATGGGTCATAAAAATCTTTTAAATACTCTAAAGATATTAAGCTCTTTTCGCTTCCATCTATAGGAATTAGTACTTTTCTTTTACTCATCTAAATCACTCCTATCTTTTCTTTTTGTTTTATTATACCAAATTTTTATACTATTATTTTACAGTTCTTAAAATGTTAATTATATTATTTAGCCACAATTTTAAGTTTTCTATAATATTTTCTTCCAAAGCTTAAAAACCATACTAGTAAAACACCAATACTTATAATTAAAAATATATTAAATACATATATTGCCGACTTCTCTGTTACTATAATTAATATAAAAAGAGTTAATGGAAGTATTATGTGTATATTTTTTAATACTATTCCTATATTATTTTCCTCTATATTAAATTCTACAACCTTAATAAAGACAATTCCAATCATAACTATTACTACTCCAAGACTTTGCACTATATATCCCACCTTATATTGTCCTAGAAAAAATGTAATTATACAAATGATTGAAAAAATTCCTATCATTATAAATGAAGTTAAGATTTGTGATTTTAAAATTTCCTTCCTATCAACTGGTAACACATTTAAAAACTTATCACTCTTTCTCGATTCTAAAAACATTGTGATTCCATTCATTCCCAATATAAACATAACAAAATTAGATGTTCCTGTTCCCCCTAAAAGCAAACCTATAAAACTATATACAATTAGCATTAATGCCATTCTTCTTAAATCCATTTTCACAAGCTCTTTAACCATATTATCACTCCATACTTATTCCTTTATTCCCTAATTTCTTAAGAATCTTTCCATAAATAAATATAAAAAAGATTCCTATCCAAATTAAAGTTCCCATAGTAAATAATTTTAATAACTGAATATCCTTAAATGCATATACCATCCATATAAATAAATATCCCAATGAATTAGTTAAATACTTCATATTTCCTAGAAGTTCTCCTATTATAACAATACATCCATACCCTATCATTATTATAAGTACTGAATAAAACTGTATTGTTACATTATAAAGACCTGCCCTCATTATATAAAAGGCTCCTATCCCCCCTAACATTAATATTCCAATACAAATATTTGCCTTTAACATTTCTTTTTCGCTAACAGGCATTATACTATGCATCTCAGCTTTTCTTCCTACAAAACCCCAAATAATTAAAGGTACAAATACGATAAAAGTAAATTCTCCATCTAAATTTGTATAAAAAATATCTCTATTAACTGTAATTATAAATATTCCCCAGAAAAACCATATATCCATAGCACTTTCAATCTTAAATTTTATTAATTCTAATACCATAGCTTTTAGCCCTCCTTTGTAAGATGAACTATTATTTGGTCTAAACTTGCCTCTTCAAAAACTAAATTTTCTTTTATAGCTTTTAATTTTTCTTTTTCATTTGTTATAGCTTCAAAACCATATTTATGAAGTCGTATCCCTTTTAAATATTTCTTTATCTCTTCATTTAAATCTTCTTTCTTTCCTTTAACTAAAACCGTTTCTTCTATTAATTTGTCTTTTTCTAAACTAAACTCTATTCTTCCTTTTTTAACAAAGGTAATATAATCTGCAATTCTTTCTAAATCTGTAGTAACATGAGTTGAATATAAAACTGATATTTCCTCATTTTCAACTAATTCAAAAAGAATATCTAAAAGTT
>NZ_JBOFRG010000257.1:0-35517 GCF_051650885.1 Clostridium sp. | reverse complement strand
AGTCCTTCTTGTAAAAACTAACCAATCTTAAAATGATTCAACCCATTAAAACCTTAAACAGTAGATTTTTCATTTTTAGATTTAAACAATTTCCCTTGTGTAACTTTTTAGAAATTACATTAAAAATAAAAAATATTTTTGGCTCACTTACTTTCGGTTAGTCCTTCACAAACTCCGGGCAAGCGGACTAGCTATTTAGCCCACCCGTGCCACGGGGTTTGGGTTTTAGTCTCTATTTTAATTTTTATTTTTTGCTTATATGTACTTAAATTTTACCGCAAAAAAAATCAGATGGAAATGAAATCCATCTGATTTTTGGTAATTATCTTAATAATTGAAGAACACCCTGTGGTGCTTGTTTAGCTTGTGCAAGCATAGCTTGTGAAGCTTGAGATAAAATGTTAGCTTTAGAGAAGTTTAACATCTCTTTAGCCATATCTACGTCTCTTACTCTTGATTCAGCAGCTTGTAAGTTTTCAGCTGAAGTATCAACGTTTGCTATAGTGTGCTCTAATCTATTTTGGAATGCTCCAAGTTTAGCTCTTTCAGTTGAAACTGTATTTATAGCAGTATCAAATTTAGTTATAGCTGCTTTAGCTGCATCATGTGTTGAAACATCTAATGCTGAACCAATTGCTGTATCATCAGTACCATTTGTTATTCCATTTTTAAACTCGTTTGTTTCCTTCTCTGAAATAGTTCCTGAAACTGTAGTTGCATTATTTTTAACCTCTTTAATTTTATCTTTATCTTTTCCTGTTACTACTAACGTTCCATCATCTTTCATTTCAAATTTAGCATCAATATTATTCTTTGCTAATGCATCATTTAACTTCCCAGTTAATTCAGTTGTAGCAACTGAAGTCCCACCTGCTGCACCCGTTAATACATCAATTGTTTCTGTCCCTACAGTTATTGTCAATTTTTCATCTGCTTTAATATCAACTTTTGCTATAACTTTATTTGCTCCTGAGTTCTCTAGTGCCTTTTCAGTTCCTGAAATTCCTAAAGCTTTAGCTCCCATATCATTGATTCCAATTGTCATTGATTGGTTTTCATTAGCTCCAATTTGAAGTTTAAATCCATCTTTTGCTGAACCTTCTATTAATTTTTGAGTATTGAATTCTGTTGTGTTAGAAATTCTGTTTACTTCGTTTGTAAGTTGGTTTATTTCTTGTTGGATTTGTTTTCTATCGTCTGTTGTATTTGTGTCATTACCAGCTTGTACTGCTAATTCTCTCATTCTTTGGATTATGTTTTGAGTTTCTCCAAGTGCTCCTTCAGCAGTTTGGATCATTGAGATACCATCTTGAGCATTTCTTGAAGCTTGATCAAGTCCTCTGATTTGTCCTCTCATTTTTTCTGATATTGCAAGTCCTGCAGCATCATCACCAGCTCTGTTTATTCTTTGTCCTGAGCTTAACTTTTCCATTGACTTAGTTTGCATGTTGTTGTTGATTCCCATTTGTCTGTGTGCATTCATAGCACTCATATTGTGATTAATTATCATAATAAATTCCTCCTTGAATTTAAGCGGACATCCTTGTCCTTAATTTTTTATTTAAGCAATATCTTTTGCTTATACTTATTTATCGGATGTACTTCTATATACTTTATAGTTTTTTGAAAAAATTTTTTTAATTTTTTATTTTGACTCATTTACTGTTGGTTAGTTTCTCCACAAACTCCGGGCAAGCGGACTAGCTGTAAGCTGTTCCGTGCCGCGGGGTTTGGATTTTAGTTTTTGAAAAAAAATTTTTTAAAGCTTAAAAGCTTAGAATTGGAGTTTCCTCTTCTAAGCTTTTCTATTTATATATTATATTTTTTTATTTAAGAAATTATTTTGTCCTATGTTGTTTCCGTAACTTGTTCTCATAAGCTTTCTTTTTTTTATTTTTTCTAGCTCTAGCTTTATTTCTTTTTTTCTTTTTTCTAGTTCTTTTGTTAGGATTTCTTCTTTTTCTTTTATATTGAATTCTTTGTTGAATTCTTTTAGTTCATTTTTTATTTCTAAATTCTTTAGGCTTTCTATTATTTTTTCTCTTTTTTCTACTAGTTCTTCTATGTCTCCATTATTTTTCGCCTCTTCTATTAGGCTTTCTGTAAGATTTTTATATTCATTTAAAAGTTTTTCTATCATTTTACATTCCCATTCCTAGCTGTTGCATTAGGTATGCACTTTGGTTGTTTAGTTTTGACATTTGAGTTTCTAGTCTAGAGAATTGCATATAGTATGCATTTTCTTTTCTTTTTAAGTCTCTTTCCATTTCTGCTATCATTTTATTTTTCTTTTCTAGAGTTTTTGTTATTGAGTTGTCAAAGGCTGTTACTGAACCTTCGTATCCTGCTTTTTTTAGAAGGGGTGCTGATACTGTTTCAAATTCTTTGTACAACACATCTTTCATTGAAGTTATTACACCTTCTTTTCCTTTTTCTGTTCCTACAAAAAGGTCTTTTACTCCTTCAAAGTCTTTTTTCAGTGCTTCTTCTAGCTTGTCTTCATCTATTGTGAAGGTTCCATTTTTTTCTCCATAATCTGCTACAGGTGTTATTCCTATTTTTTCTAAGTTTAATCCACCTATAGTTTTTCTCATTGTTTCTTTTAAGTTTCTTGCTATTCTATCTAAATCTGAATCTCTTCTCATTAATCCTGATTTTACTTTTTCATCCCAAAGCTTTATTTCTTCTTCTGACATATCTTTTCTTTGTTCCTCTGTAAGAGGTGCATAGTTTCTGTCTTTCTTTTCGTTTAATAACTTATTTAAATTCCCCATTAGGTTATTATAATCATTTACAAAGTTAACTATTAAATCTTTAGTCTTTTTTACATCTGTTTTTCCTGTAAGTCTTATTTCTTCATCTCCTGTAACATCATAAAAGTTAAAAGTTACTCCATCTAATGTTACTGTATTTGATGAACCTTCATATACATACGGCTCTTTACCACCATAGTTTATTAAAACTCTTGCATCTTCTCCCACTGTTTTATCTGCAACTTGGCTATATGGCTTTTTATCTTCTTTTACAAATACATTAAAATCTACATCTTTTCCTGTTTGGTTTGAAGTGAATACTAAACCTCCTGCAAGGTCTGAATATTTTGCTGTAACATCTATTTCATTTGCTTTTAATTCTTTGTTTAAATTTTTTACTATCTCATCCTTAGATAATGGAACTTCTTTATCTTTTTCTGTTTTTGTAAGCTTTACTTCTATAGATTTTACTTTTCCATCTTTACCTTTCATTTCAAGCTTTATACTTTCTTTCCCATCAAGTTCCTTTTGATCTACCTTTATGTTTGTGCTTGTAGCAATCTTTTCTACTTTTACTTTATAAGTAGCTCCATTTGTTGTACTTCCACCTGTTGCTGTAACTGCACTATTACTTGATTCAAAGGAAACTCCTTGCCATGCACTACTCATGATTATTGAATTTTCACTTTTTGTTGTGAAGTATTTATTATAGAACTCTTTTCCTTGCTTTATTGTATTTCTATATATATCTTGCTTATATTTTAAAAGTGTTCTATCATTTTTTGCTCTATCTACACGTACTGTATGTGGCTTCATCATATCTTTTATTAAATTATCTGTATCTAATCCTGTGGCTAAACCTGATATTCTCATATTTTCTCACTCCTTATACTTTTGCCTTTTTCTCTACTTCATACCAAAGGTCTCTTACTTCTTCTATAACTGGAATAAGCTTGTCTAATCCTTCTTCATCTTTCTTTAAGTTTATTTTAACTAATTCTTCTCTTATAAAAGAATATACATTAAAGATTTCCTTAGCCCAATCTCCTGCATCTAAATCTAATGTACACATAAGTTCTGCAAAAATATCTTGTACTCTTACAAGGCTTTCATGAGCTTTTTTTACGTTTCCTTCTCTTATAGCTTCTTTAGCTACTTTAGAAAATTTAACTCCACCATCTAAAAGCATTAATAATATTTTTTCCTTTGAAGCATATGTTACGCTATTATTTTTATACATATTATATCCATTGTTATACATAAACTTTTCTACCCCTTTTTATCTAAAATAGTTCCTATAGAATTTTCTTTATTTACTTCTAATTCCCCATCTATTTCTATGTTTTTACCAATATTTTTTTTCCCATCTACTGTAATATACATTCTCCTATGATTACTTTCTTTTTTCTCTTTTTTTATATTTTCTTTATCTTTTTTTATTTTTTCTAGATTTCCACCCTTGTGTATCTTTCCATTTTTCGTGGTTTCTAAAACTTTTCTTCTTGCATCTGTATCAATTTTATTTAATCTATATTCCATAGCTTTTAAGCCTTTTTATTTAATACTATTCCTGCATTTTCACATAGCTTTGCCACCATATCTAGTATTTTTTCTGGTGGAAATTCTATTATGACTTCTTTTGTTTCTTTGCTTACTATTTTTATCATTATGTCCCCAAGTTTTTCATGCACATCATATTTTGCATAGGTATCTTCTTTTTCTAGGTGTTTATTTAATTCTTTTATAAGCCTATTTAATTCTTTTTTATCGAAACCTTTTTGTTCTTCATTATTATTATTTTTTTCTATTCTAACTATTTTTCCATTGTCTATGCTGGATTTGTAAATATCAAATCCTTGTCTGTTTACTTCATGTACTAATTTGATATCCATAGCCCTTTTTCTCCTTTATTTTATTTTTAAATTTTTTAAAAGATTTAAATCTATTTTGCTTGCTTCTTTATTTTCATTTTCTACTTCTACTATTATTTCTTTTCTTACTATACTTACATCTTTTGGAGCTTCTATTCCAAGCTTTACTACTCCATTTTCTACGCTTATAACTTTTATCTCAATATCTTCACCTATAATTATTGATTGTTCTTTTTTTCTGCTTACTACTAACATTTTATTTCTCCTTATTTATAGGATGTTTTATCTTATACCTAAAGTTATCTAAAACTACTTGCTCTCCTAAATTCTCATTTATGTTTATTACAAGTGGTGCTGCCATATTTGTTGTTATCTTTTTTATATCACCATTTAAAGTTACTATTGTATATAGTAAAACATCTTCTTCTTTTTTTATCTTTAGATTTTCTATTGTTTTATTGTTTAATTTTATTTCATATCCTTCTTCTACATTAAATGGACTCATTATTATTAATGATAATTCCATATTCTCTAATGAATGAAGTATTTTAAATAATTCATTGTCTTCTATATCTATTATTGCAAATTCTTTTAACTCTTCAAAGCCTAATATTCCATTTTTAAAATATATTTTATTTTCTTCCTTATATTCTAAGCTTCCATGTACCTTTGATTTTATTTCCATAAATTTTTATCTCCTATCTTAAGTAATCCATAAGTGTTGGTGGAAGTACTTTTGCACTTGTTTGAAGTGCTGCTATATAGACTGTTTCTGCCATTGAGGCTTCCATTGTTTTTTCTGTAAAGTCTATATCTTCATTGTTAGATAAAACTTCTGTCATATTCAAGTTTTCTGCTTCATTTTTTTCTAAGGCACTTTCCATTCTGTTTTGAAGTGCTCCTACTTCTCCACGAACCTTCATTAAGTTTGAAACTACTTTATCTATTGATGTTAAATTTTCTCCTATTACCTTTTCTCTCTCCTCTGGGTCTTCTGAATTTATATTGTTTGATATATTTTTCATAAGGTCCATTGTATTTATATCATCAAAGATTAATATTTCTTTTGCTGTAACATTGTAATCAACCTTTACGCCTTGTGATATTTCTACTGTAAGACTTTGACCTAAGTTTACTGCCTCATTACTTCCTTCTTCTATGTCCACTCTATTTCCACTTTTATCTACAAATATCATTTCTCCATCACGAACTTCTAATGGCTTGCTTGTCCCTGCTGTTCCACCAAATATATATTTCCCATCAAAGCTTGTATTTAATATTTGTGTCATTTCATTGAGCTTTTGGTCTATTTCATTTTTAATTGCTAATTGTTCTTCTTCTCCATAAGCTGCATTTCCTGATGAAACCATAAGTTCTCTAGTTCTTTGCATAACATTTGTAAGTTGATTTAATGCTGTATCTGTTGCATCTAAAAAGTTTATTGTATCTGTTATGTTTGAATTATATTGCTTGTTTGCATTTATATCTGAGTGAAGTTGCATTGACCTTGCCACCTTGAAAGGGTTATCTGAAGGTCTTCTAATTTCTTTTCCTGATGTTAATTGTCCATTTATTTTATTTAAATTCCCAAGATTTTTTCTCATATCTCTCATGAAATTGTTTGCCATCATTGAATTTGTTATTCTCATTAATTTCTCCCCCTATCTTTTAAGACCATTTACTACTACATCTAAAAGTTCATCTACAGTTGCAATTACCTTTGCATTTGCATTATATGCATGTTGATATTGAACCATATTTGCCATTTCTTCATCTAAAGAAACTCCCGACACTGATGCTTTACTCATTTCAAGATTTGCTAAAAGTTCTTCTTGGTTTTCTACCATTCTTGAAGCTTCTTGTGCTTGAACTCCTAACCTATCTATCATATCTTTAAAGTATGAATCAATAGTCATTCCACTACTTGCATTTTCAATAGTCATTCCTAAATTAACTAGGTTGCTTCCACCCTTAGTAGATAAGAACATATCTTCACGAGTGCTAACCTTTCCTCTAAAGTCTTGGATTCTAATCATTGTTTTTCTAAGCTCTGCTATAGCTAAGGCTCTCTTTCCATCAGAATCTCCATTGCTCTTATCTTCTTTTGTGTTTATTTTCATTACGTCTTCTAATATTTCTTTATTTACTGTTATATTTTTTGCAGTTATATTTTTTTCATTTTCTAATATAGTATCTAAGTTTGTCATTAATCCATTAGAATTATATTTTGCTATACTACTGTTTACAAAGAAAGGCATATCATCATTTAATCCATTTTCTTCTCCACTGTGGATAGCATTTACTGAAAAGGCTATTGCCCTAGCTAAGTTATCAAGTTCATCCATAAATTTTTGAATATCAGCTTGAATACTTATATTTCCACTAACCTCTCCACTTGTAGGACTGAAAACCATAAGCTCTGAGAAGTTTATAAGTTGTCCATTATCTATTGGATATCCATCTCCCTTAGTAGCCTGTCCCTCTTCATTAGCCCATAAAACTCCACTTTCTTTTATTCTTTTTGCATCTTCATCACTCATTCCTGTAACTCTAAGTGTTTGAAGATTTTCTGAGTTATCTGAATTTCCTTTTTTATAATAGCTAATTACATATACATTTTCATCATTCTTATCTTTTTCTACTCCTGATACTATTGAAAAACGTGCTGTTTCAGTATTAGGACTTGCAGATACTAAATTTAAGGAATTCATTTTTCCACCTTCTGTTGGCTTTAAATCTATTCCATTAAACTTTTCTTTGTCTACTGTTATATCAAATTTATAACTTAACTGGTCTAATAGTAAATCCCTTTTATCTAAAAGGTCATTTGGTGCATGTCCTGCTGTTGTTACTGAAATAATTTCTTCATTTAATCTATTTATTTGGTCTAAATAACTATTTATTTCTGATACATTACTTTTAAGCATCATTTTTGCATTATCTTGAAGCTTTTCAAGTTGGTTATATGTGTGATTTATCCCATCTGTTAATGCTAATGCTTGTTGAGCTGCAACTGTTCTAGCATTTGAGCTACTAGGTTGCTTTGATAATTCTTGAAATCCATCAAAGAATTTTCCAAGAAGTGTTGATAAACCATTTTCTGAAGGTTCATTAAATATAGTTTCAACTTCAAAAAGATATCTGTTTCTTACATCATACTTTCCTATAACACTAGTTTCCCCTCTTATTTGGTAATCTAAAAAGTTATCTCTAATTCTTTCTATTGCAGCTACCTGTGCTCCTGTTCCTACTTGTCCTGCACCGGCTCCACCTGTAGCTACACCACCATGTGCTCTTGTAGTTTCTATTTTTGCTCTTTGTCTTGAATAACCTGGTGTTTTTACATTTGTTATATTATGAGTTGTTACATCTATCGTTCTTTGCTGAACATTTATTCCTCTTTTTGCTATATTAAAGGTTGAAAATAATCCTGACATTGTCTACCTCCTAAGTGCTCCATATGAATTATATGTTTTTATTTCTCTCTTTGGATTCATTACATTTAATATTTGATGATTAAAGCTTATCTCTTGCTTTATTAAAAGCTCATTTGTTTCTTTTTGTACTTTTAAACTATGTAATATTTTTTTTATTTCTCTTAAAATTCTATCTGCCTCTTCATCCTTTAATTCTTCTATTACAAGAGACATTTCTCTTCCCTTTGTTATTTTTCTTCTTTCTACTTCCCACTGTGCTACATCTTTATTTCCATGTTTTATTTCTTCAACTATTTCTTCAAGTTCAAAAACATCTTTTTTCATTATCAATTTAAATTGTTTTTCTAAAAGCCCTAGTAGATTTTCTAAAGCCTTTAGTTCTCCATTTAAAATTTCTCTAATATTCATTTTTACTTTCTCCCATATGCTTTATTAACGCATCCTTAAGTTTTCCTGAATTCACCTTATATGTTCCATTTTCTATACTTATTTTTATATCATTAACCTTTTGTGCTCTTGATTTTTCATCAAATTCTGCTCCAAAATTATTTAAACTTTTTCCTAAAGACGAAATTTCAATTTTGTCTTTTTCTTTTATTTTTTTTACTTCTTCTTTTCTGCCTACTTTATTTATTGAATAGGCCTTTACTGCATTATATGCTCCATTTACCTTCATTTTATTCCCTCCAAACTGTATATACTTTATTATCGTTTATTTTTAAAAATACTTTAAAAATTTCTATAAAAAAAGAATTAACAAATTTCTTGTTAATTCTTTTTACCCTTATTTTAAAGATTTTATTCTATCTGAACTTGACACTATACTAGTTATTCTTACACCAAAGTTTTCATCAACAACTACAACTTCACCATAAGCTATATTTTTTCCATTTACTAAAATTTCAACTGGCTCTTCTGCAAGTTTATCAAGTTCTATCAAAGACCCTGTTCCAAGTGCTAATATATCTTTTATGCTTTTCTTTGTTCTTCCAAGAACTACAGATATAGAAAGTGGAACATCTAAAATTAAATCAATATTATTTGGCATAGCATCTTTTCTTTTTTCACTTTTTAATTCTCCAAAGCTTGCTTCATGAATTTCTATGTTTTCCATTTCTTTTTCACAAACATTTCCTGAAGGCTTTCTTTCATATTCAACTCTAACCTCTTCTTTTCTCATTTGAGGCTTTTCTTCTCTCATCTTCGGAACTATAACTTCTTCTTTTTTCTCTTCAACTACTTCTTTTACTTCTTTTACTTCTTCTGCTTCTTCTGTTCCTGTCATTATAGAAACTATTTTTTTAGCAGTTTTAAGAGGTAATATTTGCATTATGTTGCTATCAACTAAATTCCCTATAGTCATTTTAAAAGATACTCTAACTATCTCTTCTTCTTCAGGAATTTTTTCTGTTAATAACTCATCTGTTTCACTCCATATTTTACAACTTGGTGGCGATATGTTAACTTCTCTTGAAAACATAGTTGCCATTGAAGTTGCAGATGAACCAATCATTTGATTCATAGCTTCACTTACAGCACTTAACTCAAGTTCAGAAAGCTCTACATCTTCTGTAACTATACCATCTCCACCCATCATTAAGTTTGCAATAACTGCAGCATCACTTGTTTTTATAATTAAAATATTTCTTCCTATTATTCCTGATGTATATTCTACGTCTAAAACCACATTTGGAGTTGTAAATGTGCTTTTTATTTCTTTAAGTGTTGTTGTCTTTACTACTGGCGTAGTTATATTAACACTTTGTCCTATAATTTGGTACAATGCTGTTGATGCAGAACCCATGGAAATATTCCCAATTTCTCCTAAAAGGTCCTTATCTATATCAGTTAACTCACTTTTATTACTTTTTTCATCTTTTCCATCTCCATTTAAAAGAGAATCTATTTCTTCTTGTGATAAAAAACCATTACTCATATTAATTCACACCCTCATTTATTATATCTAAGATTGAAACACCCATATTTTTACCTATTTTACCTGGTTCTCCTATAAAGGCTTCCTCATCCTCTACATATACCTTTACTGGTTCTGTAGTTTTAGTTTCTAGCTTTATAACGTCCCCTATTACTAAATTCAAGAAATCATCTACTGTTATTTGTGATTCTCCTAAATCAGCATGTATATCCACTTCAATCTTATCTAACCCATCTCTTATTTTTTCCATTGAGGCTTTTTGAATACCATCTTCCTCTGTGTTTTGGAACCAATACTGTACAACTAACTTATCTAATATTTTTTCCACACTTAAATATGGAATACATAAATTTATAAAGCTTACAGTTTTAGATACTTCAGCTGAAAAAGTAATTAATACTACAGGTTCATTTGGTGCTAAGCTTTGGTTAAGCATTGGGTTTGTTTCAAGCCCCTCTATCTCTGGAGAAACTTCTAATATATCTTCCCATGCACCCTTCATATATTTTACCATATCTGTCATTACACTTTTCATTATGTTTTTATCTATTTCTGAAAACTCTTTATTCACCTTTACCTTTTGCCCACTTCCACCAAGTAGAATATCAATAATTGCAAATGCAAACTCTGGGTTTACTTCAATCATTAAGCTTCCTGCAAGTGGTGGCATTTTAAATATAGACATCATTGTAGGATTCTGTACTGAATGTACAAATTCATCATAAGTTATCTGTTGAAGCGTTTCTATTTTCATTTTCACATTATTTCTTAGTTGTCCTGTTAAGTAATTTGATGCACTTCTTGCAAAATCATCATAAATAAGCTCAAATGTTCTTATATGATCCTTTGAAAACTTTTGCGGACTTCTAAAGTCATATAATTTAACCTTTTGCTTTCCTTCTTCTTCTTTAACAGCATCTGCCTCTATTTCACCTGTTGATAAAGCAGATAGCAAAGCATCAATTTCGCTTTGAGATAAAACCTCTGCCATACACCTTCTCCATTTCTAACTAATTTAACAGCTTTTCAATATCTATAACTGTTAATAGTCTGTCCTCATATTTTATTATACCTTCTATATAATCTTCTTTATTTTCACCACTAAACACTCTAAGTTCATCATCATTTAAAGATAAAACTTCTTCTACTGTGTCTACTAAAATCCCTATTTCTTCACCATCTATATCTAATATAATTATATTTTCTTGTATGCTTGAATTACTTATGTTTAATAACAAATTTATATCTACTAAAGACTTTATACTTCCTCTTAGGTTTATTAGTCCTTTAATATGGCTTGGAGCATTTGGTACTTTTGTTATGCTCATAATATCATTTATCCCTTGTACCTTTTCAGTTTTTACTGCAAAATGTTCCTCACCTAATTTAAATACAACTATTTGCATATTTTTTTACCAATTCCTTTAACCTAATACTTTTTTAACTGCTTCTAAAACTCTATCAGCTTGGAATGGCTTAACAATAAAGTCTTTTGCTCCTGCTCTTATTGCATCCATTACCATAGATTGTTGTCCCATAGCTGAACACATTATAATTTTTGCCTCTGGTGCAAATTCCTTTATTCTTTTTACAGCTTCAATTCCATCCATATCTGGCATTGTTATATCCATTGTAACTATGTCTGGTCTTTCCTTTTTATACATATCTACTGCTATTTGACCATTAGCTGCTTCTCCCACTACCTCAAATCCATTCTTCTCTAATATATCCTTTATCATCATTCTCATAAACGCTGCGTCATCAACAATTAATACTCTTGCCATTTTTATACCCTCCAATTAATTTAATCCTATTTTCTTTAATATTTTTTCTAATGCTCCAGGTGCTGGAATATAATAAAAATCTATTCCAAAATCATGTTCACCTTCACCTTTAAATATAGTTTCTATATCTAATATATATTCACCATACTGCTCTGATTCTAAAATTGCGGTTCCCACTATAGCACTTAACATATCATGTGCTACTCCTGGAACTGATGGGCTTATTTTAAGCCCTGTAAAGTCTGAGATTGAATTCATATATCCTGCTGATATAATATTTCCAATTTCACTTAAAACTGATGTTCCAAGCTCCGTTAGATTTTCCTCTCGCTTTCCTGTTAGTTTTTCTATTAGCTTTTCTGCTAAAATCTTTTCAAAAACAATAAGTATGTTTCCGAGTATTTCGCCCCTTACTCTTACTATTATTCCATATACTTCTTTTTCTCCATCTAAATCATATATTTCTGAAAACTTAATCATATTCACTGATGGCACACTCATATCTACTTTATGACCTAAAATCACTGATAAAGATGTCGCCGCATTTCCAGCTCCTATGTTAGACACCTCTTTTATAGCATCTAGTTCTAAAGAGTTAAAAATATTATCCCCTGTCATAAGCACCTCCTATTCTCTAATATAAGACACCTACATCTAGAATTAAGGTTACTAACCCATTTCCTAAAATTGTTGCCCCAATATATTCATTTAATCCTTTTAGGGTTCTTCCTAAAGGCTTAATAACTATTTCTTGCTGTCCTATTAATGAATCTACTAATAGTCCAAAAGTTCTTTCCCCTGCATTTACTATTATCACAAATTTCTTCTTTCCTTCTTTTGATTCTATATTTAATTTTTCATTTAATCTAACTAAAGGAATTACTCTATCTCTATATACTATTACTTCTTTTCCATTTGTCTTTTTTATATTTTCCTTATCATATCCTATAACTCTATCAATAAATCCAAGTGAAATTGCAAAGGTTTCATCACCTACATTAACTAATAAAGCTTGTATAATTTGTAATGTTAAAGGAAGTCTTATTATAAATGTAGATCCTACACCTTCCTCACTTGTTAATTCAACTGTTCCTCCAAGAGATGCAATTTTTGTTTTAACTACATCCATTCCAACACCTCTACCAGAAATGTCTGTAACAACTTCATTCGTACTAAATCCTTGTGCAAATATAAGGTTCTTAATATCTTGTTCACTCATTCCATCAGTTGAAATTCCAACTCTTTCTGCTTTTTTTCGAACCTTATCTACATTTATTCCTGCACCATCATCAGTAACCTTTATTAAGGCTTTTGTTCCTTCTTGATATGCTTGAAGCTTTATAGTTCCAATGGGATTTTTACCCTTTTGTACTCTCTCTTCTTTACTTTCAATTCCATGGTCTATTGCATTTCTTAAAAGGTGAATAAGAGGTTCTCCGATTTCATCTATTACAGTTCTATCAAGTTCTGTATCTGCTCCCTCAATTATAAAATTAACTTCTTTCTTAAGTTCTAATGATACATCCCTTATCATTCTTGGGAATCTATTGAAAACGACATCTAATGGTAACATTCTAATTTTCATAACTAAGTCTTGCAAGTCTGAGGTAGTTCTTCCCACTTGCTCTAAAGTTTCATTTAATTCACTTTCCTTGTTATCAATAACTATCTGCTCAAGTCTTGTTCTATATATTACAAGCTCTGATACCATATTCATTAAATTATCTATTTTTTCTAAATCTACTCTTACTGACTGATGTACCTTTTTAGCTTTAGCCTTCTTTTCTTCTTTCTTTTTAGGCTCTTCTTTTTTCGGCTTCTCTTCTATCTTTTTTTCTTTTATTTCTTCTATAGGCTTTTTTTCTTCTTCATTTTGAAAATCTAAAGATTTAACATAAATCTTTTCTACTTCTGAAATATTTTCTACGAGTTTTTCTATTTCTTCTTTTTTTGATGTAGTTAAAATAATTATCTCTATAGTAAATTCAAACTCTTCATTTTCAATTTTTTCTGTTGAAGGATTTGATTTAATTATTTCACCTTTTTCTTCTAAATCTTGAAATATTAAAAATGCCCTAGCAGATTTTAATAGAGTATTTTCACTTAACACTATTTTTAATTCTAATGCATTATACCCTCTTTCAACCGCTTGTTTTATTATAGACAAATCATATTCATTTAGAACTAAATTACTTTCTTCTATACTTTTTTCTTCTATTTTTTCTACTTCTTCTTTAGAATCAGTGACATTTTTTACTTCTTCTAATCTTTTAATAATATCCTTAATTTCTATAGTTCCTTCACCCTCTTCACGAACTATATCAATCATTTTTTCTAAAGTATCTAAACAATCAAAAAGAACTGTTACCACAATAGGTGTAACCTTCATCTTTCCATCTCTAAAATCTGATAGTACATCCTCCATCTTATGAGTAAGTTCTGCAATATCAGTAAAACCCATAGTAGCTGCCATCCCTTTTATTGTATGTGCAACTCTAAATATTTGATTTAAGATTTCTACATCCTCTGGGCTTTTCTCTAACTCTAATAATGACTCACTTAATGTTTGTAGGTTATCCATAGATTCCTCTAAAAACATAGTCATATATTGAGATGTATCCATTTGTACCCCTCCCTACATTTTTCTATATATAAATGTTGATTCTTTGTAAAGACCATATTCCTTTGAGTTATATATACTCTCTGTTGCTCCTACAAAAAGAAGCCCCCCTGGCTTTAAGGCCTCAGAAAATTTCTTGAAAATTTCCTTTTTCACCTCATTTTTAAAGTAAATAACTACATTTCTGCAAAGTATTAAATCATAATTCTTATCATAAGAATCCATAATTAAGTCATGTCTTTTAAAGGTAACTAAGCTTTTTATTTCATTTGAAATATGATATTTAGTTAGTACCTTATTAAAATATTTATTTTCTATATTTTTTTCAACACTTCTCATCTCATTCTTTGTGTAAATTCCTTCACTTGCTCTTTTTAATATTGTTTCATCAATATCTGTAGCTATTATTCTATGTCTTAGCCTTGGATTTATTTCTTTGAGTATCATAGCTACTGTATAGGGCTCACATCCTATTGAACAAGCTGCACTCCAAACCTTTAAGCCCATTTTCGTCTCTTCTAATCTTTTCTTTAAAATATCATTTAATTCCTTATAAAGTTCTGGGTTCCTATAAAACTCTGTTACATTAATAGTTATATAATCTAGAAACCTTTGTCTTTCCTCATAATTTTCTTTTAAAAGCTTTGAATATTCTTCTAAATTACTCATGCCTAGTTTTGTCATTAAGTTTTGAATTCTTCTATTTAATTGAACTTCTTTATAGGCTAACAAATTTATTTTAAATTCTTTATAAACCCACTCATAAAATTTCTCAAAATTCATTTTATACCTCTCTCACCCATTCTTCTATTTTAGATGGGATTAATTCTAATCTTAAAGCATAATCAATATCTCCTGTTTCTATAGCTGCCTTTGGCATTCCATAAATAAGGCACGTTTCTTCACTCTCTGCAATAGTTACCCCACCACATTCTTTTATTTTTTTAATCCCTTCAGCACCATCTCTTCCCATTCCTGTTAAAACACATGCAAGGACATTTCCCTTATATACTTTAGCTCCTGATATAAACAATTTATCTACCGCTGGCTTTACTCCCCATATAGATTTACTATCATCAAACCTTATAGTCTTGTTTTCTGAAATACACATATGTATTCCACCCTTTGCTATATAAACCTTGTTTTTTTCTAAACTCATTCCATCTTCTGCTTCTACAACCTTAAAATTCTTGCAACTTCTATCTAATCTTTCAGCAAAAGTTTTTGTAAATCCAACTGGCATATGTTGAACAATAAGTACAGGTATATCTAACCTTTTAGTTATGCTACTAAGCAACTTATTTAATGCCCTTGGCCCGCCTGTTGAAGCTCCTATTAATAAGACATCTATTTTTTTATATTCTTTTTTTTCTTTTTGTTTATTTTGTACATTTATCTCTTTTTTTTGATAACTTATCTTATGTTCTTTATTAATACAAGCTTCAAGACTGTTAATTAATTCATTCTTTATACTTTTTATTCCATCCATAGTGAAGTCTTCTTTTTTATATATAAATTCTATATTCTTTAAAAGCTTTCCATTTAATTTTCTTATAAATTCTTCTTTACTATTTTCACTAACAACTATTATTTTTGCATTCTTTTCTTTTTCCACATAATCTTCTAAATTTGCTAATCCATCTACTTCCTCTTTATTTAAATCTAATACAATCACTTCAGGCTTAAGACTTATAATTTGCTTTATAGAGTTTTTTATATCTCTAAATCGACCAACAACTTCAAATCCTCTTACTTCATTTATATACTCTGAAATTACTTTTCTTATAAAAGCTGATTCATCTATAACTATAACTTTTGTATCCATAAGCATAAAAATGTCTCCTTATATTTTTTTAATACCCACACCTACTACTTTAAGTGTTACTTCTCCTGTAAGTGTATCTACAACCATAGTTCGGCCCTTATTTCCTCCAATATCTTCTGCTACGATATCAATTCTTTCTTTTTTTAATGCTTCTTTTACTGCAATAATATTTCTTTTTCCTATATCACTTATCATCCTAGTATCGCTAAAGCTAAACATAGATGCACCACCTGCTATTTTTGCTTTTAAATTTATTCTAAGGCTTCCACCTTTTATCATTTCTCTAACTACCTTTGGAATAGCTAAGTCTGCATATTTAACTTCGTTTTCAATGTTTTTAAATTTTCTACTGTCTGCTAGCATTATATGCACAAGCCCCACAGTTTTATGCTTAGAATCAAAGATAGATATCCCCACACAGGACCCGAGCCCTATAGTCATAATTTTATGTGGTGCTTTTGCAATCTTATAATCTGCTATCCCCACCTTAATTTGTTCGACTACCATATTCTCCTCCTAAAATATCTTTTCTTCATCCTCTCTCTTTAGAATCTTTTCTAAATCTAAAAGAATAATTATTCTTTCATCTAATTTTACAATTCCTTTTATATAACTTCCTCTAATATTAGATACAATTTCTGGTGCTTCCTCAATCTCTTCATCTTTTATATCTTTAACTTCATATACATTTTCAACTATAATTCCAAATTTCTTTTCTTCCCTTTTAATTATTATGATTTTTTTATTTTCTTCCTTGTTATCTTCTATACAAAATTTTTCATTCATATTTATAATAGGAACTATTCTTTCTTCATGCTTTATTACTCCCTCAACAAAACTTGGGGCCTCTGGGATTTTAGTTGGTTTATCATAACCTATTATCCTTTCAACTTGTCCTATATCTGTTGCAAAATATTCACCATTCAATCCGAATATTAAAACCTTAAGATTACTTTCCATAAATTCCTCCTATAAAATTATTTTCTCTATTTCTATTTCTCCATTTTTTAAGAAAGCCTTTAAATTCTTCGAGTCTTCCTCAATAATTCTTTCTTTATTCCCAAACTTAATTAATGTATTTCTATATACTAATTCACCAGTAATTTGTCCATTACCTTCAACTTCTAATATAGTTTTTGCACCGCCACTACTTCCTATAACCTTACATTCTATATTATTCTTTGCTTTTAAATGTCCACCCCTAGCTATTGCATTTTCACCTGAAAATACTATGCTTCCACTAGATATAATATGAGATATATATTCTCCTTTTCCTGTAAATACTATATCACCATAACAATTAATTTTTGTATCTTGTACATATCCTATCTCTAGCTTTGATTTTTCTTCTATATCCTTTTCTTTATTTTCTATTTCTTTTTGGATGGCTTGTCCTATATCTCTTAATTCAAACTTACTTTTTATTTCTAATGGACCTAACCCTATAAATTTAGTTTTCATTCTTTCTAAGAATTCTTCATTATCCTTCTTATATATTAAAAGTAAAAATACTATTTTAGGGATATCTTGTAGTTTCTTTTCTATAATAACCTTTATCATCTCACCAAATTTTGAATTGTTCTGAGCTTGCAATATTTGCTCTACATATTCTACTAACTCATTTACTTTAAAATTCAAATTCCTTAAATTTTCTAGATAATTTGACAAATTCTTATCTTTCATTCCAACTAAAACATTTGATTGAATTAAGCTTCCATCAATAATTGCATCTTTTTTAGATATTAAAGTACATTCTTCTCCATTTCCTTTTAGAGTAAGACTTTCTCCTGAAGTTACAGTCATACCTATTCCTACATTCCCATTTATAAATAAGTTTCCTAGGAAGCTCACATTTCCACTATCCATATTTACATTCTTATTTATTTCTAATATTTTTGAAAGGGTAAATTCCTTTCCTTTAATTCTTACTTTTCCATCTATAAGAGCTATAACCTTATTTTCCTTAAAAATACACCCTTCTACACATTTTATATTTAATGGTGTTTTATTTTTCTTTAAAATAACCTTATTAAATACATCTATTCCATGTGTACCTATCTTTCCTACCATAACTTTAGCTATAATTTCCCCTTTTTTAACCATAGTTATATCATTTCTATTTCTGTAATCTACTTTATCTTCATCTAATTTTTTTATTTTTTCTTCTAGAAGAATTTTAAGAGTGTCTTCTTCATCAGAAACTGGTGCTATTCCTCTTGCAATTTCTATTTTTTCATTTTCTTTTTGTAAGAGTAATTCTACGTTTTTTCTTAATATTCCATAATTTATATTTGATTCTTTAAGCACTTTTAAGATTTCATTTTCTCTATACCTATCAGCCTTTTCAAGTAATGTTGTTTCGACTTCTGTTAGCGTTAAGACTCCATCTTTAAATACTTCTTTTATTTCTTTTTTTAATTTATCTATGTATACTATCTTTCCTATTACTTTTAATCTATCTTTACTTACTTCTAATTCTAATTTTCGACTTCCCTTTTCTTTTTCTCTATATAAAACTACATTATCTTCTCTATTTATTTCGCTATTATTTCCTATCTTTTTCCCATTTACTAAAACTAATAAATTTTTTTCATAAGATATTTCAAGGGAATTTACGTTATATTTTTTTATATCTATAATTCGCTTATCAGGATTTTTAAATAAATTCTCATTACCCATATACTATACCTCAGCTACAATTTATTTCTTTTAGTATACCACATTTATATCTTTTTAGTCATTTTTTATTAATATTTTATCCATTTTATTAACATTTTTAATTTTACTTCCAATTTAGTATTTTTATCTCACTTTTCTTTTTAAAATTTATTAAATATGGATTTCCTACTAAATCTAATAAAGGCTTATCACTTAAGGAATCCGAAAACATATAAGAATTTTTAAAATCAACTTGGATATTATTATCCTTTAAATATTTCTTTAGTCTTTCTACCTTTTCTTCTCCCTTACAGTTCTTTCCTTCCATTATTCTTCTAAATTTTCCTTTATGGAAACTAAATCTTGTTCCTATAATATGGTCTACTTCTTTTATGTCATAAAACTCATTTAAATAAAATTCTGGTGATGCTGAAATTAAATATATATCATATCCTTCACCTTTTAATTTCTTTATCATATCTATTGCATCTTTATATAAAATATTTTTTAGTCTATCTCTATAAAATCCTTTAACTATATTTGCTAAATCTTTTTCTTCGATTCCATCTATAAACTTTAGAAAGCTTTCTTTTACTTTCTTTTCATCAAATACCTTTATTCCATAAAGGAATCCTGAACCTATTGCTCTAGGTAAAAATTTTAAATTTCTTTTATCTTTCATTATCATATATCTAAAAAACTGCATTAATGTTTCCTTACTCGTTATAGTAAAGTCGATATCAAATATTCCTAATTTAACCATTTAAAAAATTCCATCCTTATTTCTATATTTTTCTCTCTAATAAACATTATATAAATATTATTCTTTTAATTAAATAAAAAATGCACTAAAAGTGTTTATTCTTTTAATGCATTTATATATTATTCTATATTATTTAAAAATTCTTCGATTCTATCTAATCCTTCTTTTATATGCTCCATTGATATTGCATAAGATAATCTTATAAACTCGTCTAATCCAAAACCTATTCCTGGAATTACCGCTGTTTCTTTTTCTTCTAATAAAACATCTGAGAATGTTAAAGAATCATTTATTTTTTTAGCATTATAAGTTTTTCCATAATATTTACTCACATCTACCATTACATAAAATGCTCCATCTGGTTTTATGATGTTAATATTTTTTATTTCACCTAATCTTTCAATCATAAAGTTTCTTCTTTTGGAAAATTCTTTTTTCATAAATTCTAGGCTTTCTTTTGGTCCTTCTAAAGCTTCTAAAGCTGCATATTGAGTTATTGAATTAGTATTTGATGTCATATGACTTTGGATAGACACCATAAGTTTTATACAATCCTCATTTCCTGCCGCATACCCAAGTCTCCAGCCTGTCATTGCACTTGACTTAGATAGTCCATTTATAACTATAGTATTTTCATATGCATATGGTGTAAGTGACGCTATGCTAATATGCTCATTATGATCATATATAAGCTTTTCATAAATTTCATCAGATATAATTATAAGCTTTTTCTCTTCTGCAAATTTTGCAATTTCTAATAATTCTTCTTTATTATAAATAGTTCCTGTTGGATTATTTGGACTATTTATAATTATAGCTTTTGTTTTTTCATTTACATTTTCCTTTAAGACATCTACAGTAATCTTAAAATCATTTTTTTCGCCACTATTTATGAATCTAGGAACTCCATCTGCCATTTTTATAAGCTCTGGATAACTAACCCAATAAGGAACAGAAACTATTACTTCATCCATTGGATTTAATATAGCTAAAAATACATTTGCTAAACATTGTTTTGCTCCTGTACTTACAATAATTTGTGATGACTTATATTTTAAATTATTTTCATTTTCAAGCTTTTTACATATAGCTTCTTTAAGCTCTTCTATTCCTGATGTTTGTGTATATTTTGTTTTTCCTTCATTCATAGCTAAGATTGCTTTGTCTATTATATTCTTAGGTGTATTAAAGTCTGGTTCTCCAGCTCCAAAGCTAATTATATTTTTCCCTTCACTTTTAAGCTTCTTTGCTTTAGCTGTAATGTTAAGCGTAATAGATGGTGCTATATCCATTGCTTTTTTAGAAAATTCCATAGTTTCGTCCCCCTTTTTTTACTTACAATTTATTAGTTTATTTAATAATATTTCATTTATACCTTGCGTACCTATTATTATTTCATTTTCTGTAATATCGTGAAAGTCACTTCCACCTGTTATTAAAAGCTTATGCTTTTTGCATATATTATATAGGAAGTTTATTTTATCTTTACTATGACTTGGATGATACACTTCTACACCCTCTAATCCATAGCATTTTAATTCCTTTATGATTTTTTCAATATCCATAGATCTATATATCTTTCCTGGATGAGCAATCACAGGAATTCCACCACTTTCTTTTATAAGATTAATAGCTTCCTTATAACTTAATTTTTTTCCTTGTTCATAAGCTTGCTTTCCTTTAATTAGATACTTGTTAAATGCTACTTTAAAATTTTCCTCATACCCCATATTTACTATTTCATTTGCAATATGTGCTCTTCCTATGGCCTGATGCTCTAATATAAGTTTTTCCACATCTAATTTAATACCTATTTCATTTAATTTACAACAAATCTTTTTTGCTCTTATTATTCGTTCTTCTTTTATTTTATCTACTCTAGCTATAAGCTTTTCATCCTTATAATCAATAAAATATCCAAGCATATGAATTTCTAATTCATTTATTTCTGTGCTAAGCTCAATTCCCGATATGATTTCTATATCTTTTATATTTTTATCTATAATATACTGTGAATCTATTGAATCATGGTCCGTTATTGATATATACTTAACACCTTTATCTATAGCTATTTTTATTATTTCTTCTGGTGTAAGCTTGCCATCTGAATAGGAAGAATGAATATGTAAATCTGCATATTTCATCTCTAAACACCTTCCTTTTCTCTATATAGAATATACCATTATTACTCTCTAATGTAAATTATTTATTTTACATTTTTTCACAGTAGTAATTTTATATTTTCTACTTTTCAAATCACCTAGTGTCGCTATACTTTTATATTCTAAAAAAGAGTAGCAAAAAGCTACTCTCTTATATGTTTTAAGCTTCTGCTAAACTTTCATTATAGTATTTAGCAACTCTATCAAACTCATCTTCTTCTGGAACTATTAATTCTTCATCTTCTGCTCTAAACATAAATACAGAATCATCCTCTGGATTTTGAGCTAAAACATACTCATTTCCTTCAAATTCAAAAGCATCAATGATTGGACATGAAATTTCATTTCCTTCATCATCTACTAAATCTACTACGAAGCTTTCGTGCTCGTGTTCACCACATCCACAACCTTCTCCATGAGCGTGATCATGTTCGTGTCCTGAACATCCACATCCTTCTCCAGACTTACATCCGCATCCTTCATTTCCGTCTTCGTGACATCCACATTTATTTAAATCTTTATCCATATTTCATTCCTCCTAAAATTTCTTTATGTTATCATTCTACCCTTATTTAATTAAAATTAAAAGCTATTTATTTAAATTTTCTACTTTTCTATAATTTTTTTTGCTCTAAAGGACAGTTTTAGACTAAATATAGTATTTTCTTCTTTTTTATGTAATTTTATATAAACTTTTAAGAATCTCTAAAAAATCTATATTTATATTAAAAGAGGCTTAAGTAAAAACTTAAGCCTCTCTATTTAAAAGGATTATTTTCCAGCTAATCTTTTGTAGCTTTCTAATCTATCCATTGCATCTTTTTGAGTTTTCTCAAATAATGCTTCTGCAGCTTCTGGGAATGCCTTAGCAAGTGAAGCATATCTAACTTCTCCCATTAAGAACTCTTTGAAGTCTCCAGTTGGCTCTTTTGAATCAAGAGTGAATGGATTCTTTCCTTCTTCTTTTAAAGTAGGATTGAATCTGTATAATTGCCAGTATCCACAATCAACTGCTCTCTTAGCTTCAACTAAGTTATTACCCATACCAACTTTGATTCCTTGGCTGATACATGGTGCGTAAGCGATGATTAATGATGGTCCTGGATAAGCTTCAGCTTCAGCAATTGCTTTAAGAACTTGGTTCTTATCAGCTCCCATTGAAACTTGAGCAACATATACATATCCATATGACATTGCTATCATTCCTAAATCTTTCTTCTTAGTTCTCTTACCTGATGCAGCAAATTTAGCTATTGCAGCAGTTGGAGTAGCTTTTGAAGATTGACCTCCTGTATTTGAGTACATTTCTGTATCGAATACAAATATATTTATATCGTCTCCTGAAGCAAGTACGTGATCAACTCCACCGAATCCGATGTCATAAGCCCATCCGTCTCCTCCGAAGATCCATTGTGATGGCTTAACTAAGAAGTCTTTTTCAGCTAAGATTTCTTTAGCGATTTCTTCGTTTGAACCTTCTAAAGCAGCTACAACTCTATCTGCTCTATCTCTAGTTCCTTCACCAACTTCTGATTCAGCTACCCAAGCTTCTAAAGCTTCTTTAGCTTCTCCAGTTAAAGTTTCGATTCCTTTGTTAGCTTTTTCGATTAATCTTTCTCTTATAGCTTGCGCTCCTAAGAACATTCCTAATCCAAACTCAGCATTATCTTCAAATAATGAGTTAGCCCAAGCAGGTCCGAATCCTTTATGGTTAGTTGTGTATGGTGTAGCAGGTGCTGATCCACCCCAGATTGATGAACATCCAGTTGCGTTAGCGATCATCATTCTATCACCAAATAATTGAGTTATAAGTTTTGCATAAGGAGTTTCTCCACATCCAGCACAAGCTCCTGAGAACTCAAGTAATGGTTGCTCGAATTGGCTTCCTTTTAATGTTGTTTTCTTCATTGGGTTAGCTTTTGCTGAAACTTTCTCTATTGAGTAATCCCAGTTAGCTATTTCAGCTTCTTGAGTATGAGCTGGTTTCATTACAAGTGCTTTTCCTGGAGCTGGACAAGCTACAGCACAACTGCTACATCCTGTACAGTCAAGAGCTGCTACTTGGATTCTGTATCCTAACTCTTCGTCTGCTTTTATTCCTTTAGCTGGAATTATAGTCATTCCTTCTGGTGCATTTTCTTTTTCTGATGCATTAAATAAGAATGGTCTTATTGCAGCGTGTGGACATACTACAGCACATTGGTTACATTGGATACATTTGTCTGCATCCCACTCAGGTAAGTTAACAGCAACTCCTCTTTTTTCATAAGCAGCAGTTCCTGCTTCAAAAGTACCGTCAACAATATCCATTAAGTCAGAAACTTTTAAATCGAATCCTTCTTGTCTGTTCATTGGTTCAACGATATTCTTAACGAACTCAGTTGCATTTTTAGCTCCTGGTATTTCGCTAACTTCTGCAGTTTTCCATGAAGCTGGGATATTGATTTCTTGGATCATTCCGATTCCTTTATCAATTGCAGCATTGTTCATGTCAACAACTTTTTGACCTTTTTTACCGTATGAAGTAACAACAGCATCTTTTAAGTATTTAACTGCATCTTCAACTGGGATAATGTTTGCAAGCTTGAAGAAAGCTGATTGCATTATCATGTTGATTCTTCCACCTAAACCAATTTCTTGAGCTATACCAACAGCATTTAAAGTGTAGAACTTAATGTTGTTTTCAGCGATATATCTCTTATATGATCCTGGTAAGTGTTCTTCTAATTGTTCTGGTGTCCAGATAGTGTTTAATAAGAAAGTTCCGTTTTTCTTTAATCCATCTAAAACATTGTATTTAGTAACGTAAGCTTGGTTGTGACAAGCAACGAAATCAGCTTTATCTATTAAGTAAGGTGATTTAATTTGCTTTTTACCAAATCTTAAGTGAGATACTGTTATACCACCAGATTTTTTTGAATCGTATGCGAAGTATCCTTGAGCATACATATCAGTGTGGTCTCCGATGATTTTGATAGCACTTTTGTTAGCACTTACTGTTCCGTCTGATCCAAGTCCCCAGAACTTACAAGCTGTAGTTCCTTCTGGAGTTGCATCGATGTCAGTGTGTACTTCTAATGAAGTGTTAGTTACATCATCAACGATTCCAATTGTGAATCCGTTTTTAGGATTTTCTTGAGCTAAGTTTTCGTATACTGCAGCAATGTCTGAAGGGTTAGGGTCTTTTGATCCTAGTCCGAATCTTCCTCCAACGATTACTGGAGCGTTTGCTTCTCCGTAGAATGCACTTCTAACGTCTAAGTATAATGGCTCTCCAATTGATCCTGGTTCTTTAGTTTTATCTAAAACAGCAATTTTCTTAACAGTTGCTGGTATAGCTGCTCTAAATCTAGCTACGTCAAATGGTCTGAATAATCTTATCTTAACTAATCCAACTTTTTCTCCGTTAGCATTTAAGTAATCGATAGTTTCTTCACATACGTCTGTAGCTGATCCCATAGCTATGATTACTCTGTCAGCATCTTGTGCTCCATAGTAATCGAAACAGTGGTATTCTCTACCAGTTAACTTAGTTATTTCTGACATATATCCTTCTACGATATCAGGAATTGCATCATAATATTTGTTAACTGCTTCTCTTGTTTGGAAGTAGATATCTGGGTTTTGAGCTGTTCCTCTAGTTACAGGGTGACTTGGGTTTAAAGCGTTCTTTCTGAACTCGTTTAAAGCATCAAAGTCAACTAATCCTTTTAACTCTTCGAAATCTAAAACTTCGATTTTTTGTATTTCGTGTGATGTTCTGAATCCATCGAAGAAGTTTATGAATGGTATTCTACCTTTGATAGCTGCTAAGTGAGCTACTGCTGATAAATCCATTACTTCTTGAACTGATCCTTCAACAAGCATAGCACAACCAGTTTGTCTAGCTGCCATAACGTCTTGGTGATCTCCGAATATACTTAATGATGATGTAGCTAATGCTCTAGCTGCAACATGGAAAACTCCTGGAAGTAATTCTCCTGAAATTTTGTACATGTTTGGTACCATTAATAATAAACCTTGAGAAGCTGTATAAGTTGTTGTTAAAGCTCCTGCTTGTAATGATCCGTGAACTGCTCCTGCTGCTCCTGCTTCAGATTGCATTTCAACAATCTTAACTGGTTGACCGAAGATATTTTTCATTCCTTTAGCTACCCACTCGTCTACGTGTTCTGCCATTGGTGATGATGGTGTAATTGGGAATATAGCTGCTACCTCAGTAAATGCATATGAAATATGAGCTGCTGCTGTATTTCCGTCCATTGTTTTCATTTTTCTCATCGCGGTGACCCCTCTTTCATTATAAAAAATTTATAAATTTAGAATTTTTTCTAAATAGAGCGATATTCTATTTAGAATTTTTTATAATAAATAAAATTAAATTTCAAACTTTAAAATCGAATTTTATTTATCTGATGGTTAATAATTCACATCTATTATTTCCCATAAAAATACTTATTAAATTTTTACGAGTTCCCATCTCCTTTATTATATATCACTTTTTTTTTTTTGCAAGTTTAAAAAGGAAAAAAATGAACCATTTTTCTCCTTTGTGTGTGTATAATCTTTTTCTATTTTTTATTTTTTTCTATTGTATTCATTATAAGGTTTATAATTCCCTTAACACCGTCATTCATCTGACTTTTATTCATGGCTTCTAGAAGATTTTGTTTACTGTTTTTTAACATTTTTATTTCACTCATTAATCCAACTTTTCCAAGTTCCTCTTCCTCAACCACTAATGAAAACCCTTCTTTTTTAAATGAATTTGCATTTAATATTTGGTCTCCTCTACTTTGATTTCTAGATAATGGAATTAAAAGTGTTGGTTTCTTTAAAGCTAAGAATTCAAATATTGAGTTTGCACCAGCTCTTGATATTATAAAATCTGCTGCTTGCATTAAATTAGGTAACTCTTCACTTACATATTCAAATTGCTTATATCCTCTTTTACCTTCTAAGCTTTTATCTAAATTCCCTTTTCCACAAATGTGTATTACATTGTTTTCTTTTAAAATTTCGTCAAGATTTTTTCTTATTTCATCATTTATTATTTTTGCACCAAGACTTCCTCCCATTGCTAAAATAATTTCTTTATCATCTGTAAAACCACAAGCTTCTTTCCCTAAAAGCTTAGAACCATTTAACATTTCATATCTTATAGGACTTCCTGTTAAAACTCCTTTACCTTCTTTTACATGTTTTAAACTTTCTCTAAATGTTACGCAAAGTTTGTCACAAAATGGTGAAGCAAGCTTATTTGCAAGTCCTGGTGTCATATCTGATTCATGTGCTATTACTGGTATTTTTTTGATTGATGCTGCAATTACTACAGGAACAGTTACAAATCCACCTTTTGAAAATATAATATCTGGCTTTTCTTTTCCTAAAATTCTTAAGGCTTGTGCAACACCTTTCATTACTTTAAATGGGTCTGTAAAATTCTTTACATCAAAATATCTTCTAAGCTTCCCTGATGATATTCCATAATAAGGTATTCCTGCTTTCTTTATTATCTCTCTTTCCATTCCGTCTTTGCTACCAATGTATTTTATAGAAAATCCTAACTCTTCTAAAGATGGAACTAAGGCTAAGTTTGGTGTAACATGCCCTGCTGTTCCTCCTCCTGTCATTATTATCTTATATTTTTTCAATTTGTTCACTCCTTATTAATTGAATCTAAAGCTTTTAATATTTAACTGGATGTTTTTATTTCCCATATATTCATTTATATCAGGATAATATATAATATCCATTTTAAAATTACAATTACCTCCAGCATATTGTAGCTTTAAAAATTCATCTTCTCCAAAGGCTTCTTCAAAGCCCTCTTTAAACTGGTCGTATCTATTAAAATTTACTCCATCTATAGTTTTACCATTTTTCATCTCTATTTTAAACCTTAAAAATCGTTTTTCTTTTCCCATAAAGGAAATTTTTTTCACAGTTATAGCTTTTTCTCCAAATGTTGGCGAATTATTAGCTTTTCCAAAAGGTCTCATTTTATTTATTTCATCTAAAATTTCAAAATCTAAATCCTCTAAAGAAAGCTTTGTATCTATAAATGTTTTTTGCATTATATCCTCATCTGTTAATGTACAAATTTCATTTAACCTTTTTCTAAGAGGTACTATGTTCTCTTCTTTTAAGGAAAGCCCTGCCGCCATAGGGTGTCCTCCAAACTTCTCCATTAAATCCTTACACTTGCTAAGCTCTTCAAACATATTGTATTCATCAATGGACCTTCCTGACCCTTTTGGCATTTCATGACCTTTCGTTAATACTATCGTAGGAAGATTATAACTTTCTCTTATACGCCCTGCTACAATCCCTGCTATACTTTCATGAATACTATCTTCATAAACTACTATAACTCTATCTTTTTCTTCTAATTCTATTTCTACCTTTTCCTTAACCTTTTCCACGCTTTCTAAAGTCATTTCCTGTCTTATTTTATTTAATTCATCTAATCTATTAGCCAGTTCCTTTGCTTGTTCCTTTTCTTCACATATTAAAAGTTCTACTGAAATATCTGCAATTTCAAGCCTCCCTGTTGCATTTATACATGGACCTATTACAAAACCAAAATGATATTCATTTATTTCTTTATTTTCTAGTTCCTTAACTTTTATTAATTCTTTAAGTCCTATTTTATCTGTATTATTTATACGTCTTAAGCCTTCTTTTACAATTATTCTATTTTCATCTAATAAATCAACTACATCACAAACTGTTGCAATAGCTGCATATTCTATTAAATCGAAAGCTTCTTCTTCTATTCCATACATTCTATAAAGGCCCTGTATAAATTTAAAGGCAACTCCTGCACCACAAAGATTTTTAAAAGGATATGTGCAATCTTCTCTTTTAGGATTTATTATTCTATCTGCAATTGGCATCTTTTTAATTTTCACTCCATCTTCCTCTACAAAAGGAATATCATGATGGTCTGTTACTATTATTGTCATACCAAGTTCTTTTGCAAGGGCTACTTCTTCAAAGGCTGCTATTCCATTATCACAAGTTATTATTATTTCACAGCCCTCTTCCTTTAAAATTTTAATTCTTTCCTTATTCATACCATATCCTTCACTTTCTCTGTTTGGGATATGATATTTAAAGTTTGCGTTTAATCTTTTAAAACCCTTATATAAAATACTTGTACTGCAAACTCCATCACAGTCATAGTCTCCATATATTACGATTTTCTTTTTATCTTCTATTCCATCTTTTATTATTTTTACGCTTTCCTCTAAATCTTTAAGGAGATAACTATCATACATATTCTTTATATCTCCATAAAGAAAAAGAGAAGCTTTAGCTTCACTATCTATTCCTCTATTACTTAAAAGTCTTAATGTAAGCATTCCCTCATCATTAAACTCTTTTGTTAACTTTAGAAATTCAGTCTTTTTATTCTTTAAAAGCCACTTCTCTTTCATCTACATCACCCTATTTACTTTTTAAAAAGCATTCCTTTTTCTAAATTTTCTGCTTCTTTTGTAAGTCCTAAATATCTTAAAATTTCATAAGAAAATTCTAATGCTGTACTTGGTCCTCTACTTGTTAAAATATTTTTATCTATTACAACATTTTCTTCTAAATATTTCACCTTTTTCTCATCTTCTAAAGAATTTGGGTAAGATGTAATTTTTCTTCCTTCAATAATTTTAGCTTTTTCCAAAACTATAGGTGCTGCACATATAGCAGAAACAAGCTTTTCTTCTTTGTTCATATATTTAACTAACTCTATCACCTTATCATTATCTCTTAAATTCTTAGAACCTGGCATTCCACCTGGCAATACTATTCCATCAAATGCTTTTACTTCTTCAGTTAAAGCTTTATCACAAACTACCTTTATATTATGGGCTCCAGTTATCTCTAATCCGCTAGTACCAATCATTAAACATTCTACATTTGCACGTCTTAATACATCTACAACTGTAAGTGCTTCTATTTCTTCAAAGCCATTACTTAGTAGTACACCTATCTTTTTCATTTTTTCACCTCATTATTTTTTTATTAACTGAATATTTTTAACTTCATCTTCCATATTCATTTGAATTACACTTGACCCTCTTCCTGCTCTATTTTGCAGTTTTAAGTCTTTTATAAATATTTTATTTTCAACCTTTTCTTTAGTTATTACTGAAAGGTCATAATAATCATCTTCTAAAAGAGTTGCATATACAACTTCTTCACCATCTTTTAAAGTTATTCCTGTAACTCCTGAAGTAAATTTACCCATCTGTGTTACACCACTTGAGTTAAACTTTATCATAACTCCTTTTTTAGTAAGCATAATAATATTTCCATCATTTAAGGTATCTATAAATGTTACTACAACAGAATCATCTTTAGACTTTAGCTTGTAGTATCCTCCATTTATATAATCACCTTCAAATTCTTTTAGTGATGTTTTCTTTATTATTCCTTTTTTGGTAATTGCATATACACCAAGTTCTTCTTTATATTCTTTAATTGAATATAGTCTAATTATATTTTCATCTTTTTCTAGTCCATCAATAACCTTACTTAAAGCTATATCTTCTTCTATTACTTTTTCTAACATAAAGGCTTTTATTTTAAACATGTTTCCTTTATCTGTGAATAATAATAAATGGCTTAATGTATCTGTATACACTTTAAGAGTATCATTTTTACTTATTCGACTAGATAATTTAAATATATTCTTATTTCCAAGAGCTATACCAAATTCTTTAAATTCTAACTCTTTTCTATACTCATAGCTTATTACTTCATCATTTTCTGATAAATTAAACAAGAACTTTCCTAAAAGATTTTTAGGAGTATTTTCTAATTCTCCTATATCTAAATTAAATCTAAGCCCTAACCTAGTTTGAACTTCTAAGAAGTTTTCTTTTTCTTCCTCATTAAATAAAGTTACCTTTACTATTTTTTCATCGCCCTTTAATTTTATAGCTTGAAGCTTTGAATAGCTTGTTTTAAAATTATCTAAACTTGTATTCTTTATCATTCCTGCATTAGTAATAAATTGAATATATCTACTTGGATTTAAAGTAGTTATTGAAATTATATTTACTATCTTTTCCTCTTCTAAATTAAGACCTCGTACAATATCCTCAATTCTTTCACCTTTATCTTTCCATTTTCCTTCAACTATATTAATTCCTTTAGTTTGATACATATTCCCTTTTTCTGTGAATATTAGAAGTGTATCTCTTGTGTTAGATTGAATTAAGAATCTTAGGAAATCTCCTTCTCTATAATCAATTTCATTTTTATCTGCGTTTGATCTTAGGTAATTTTTATGTGGCATTCTCTTTATAAAGCCTTCATTTGATATAGTTATCATTATGTCTTCAACAACTACTAAATCTTCCATATCAATTTTAGCTAAACTATCATCTTCTATTATTTTAGTTCTTCTGTCATCTTTATATTTTTCACTTACTTCTATAAGTTCTTTTTTTACAACCTTTAGAAGTTCTTTTTCACTACCTAAAATTTTCTTTAATTTTTTAATAGTTTTTAAAAGCTCATCATATTCTTTTTTATAAACATTTATTTCAAGACCTGTTAATCTATAAAGCATCATTTCAAGTATTGCATTTGCTTGAATTTCAGTAAACTCAAATTTCTCCATTAAATTAACTGAAGCATCCTTCTTAGATTTTGAAGCTCTAATAGTTTTTATAACTTCGTCTAAAACATCAATAGCTTTTATAAATCCTTCTACAATATGAAATCTTTTTTCTGCAATAGCTAACTCTCTAGTACTTCTTTTAAAAACAATTTCTTTTTGATGTTCTACATAATATTCAATCATTTTCTTTAAGCCCATTTTCTCTGGCTTACCATCTGCTAAAGCTACCATATTAAAGCTTATGTTACATTGAAGTTCTGTCTTTTTAAACAAATATTTTAAAACTTTATCAATGCTTTTCTCATCTGTTGCTTTTTTAAATTCAATAACAGCTCTTATCCCATTTCTATCTGATTCATCTCTTATGTCAGTAATACTTTCTAAAACCTTAGAATGTTTCTTGTCTCCTGTCATTTCAGAAATAGTTTGAAGTATTCTTGCCTTATTTCTTCTATAAGGGAACTCTGTTATAACTATACCAAGTCTTCCATTTTCTAAAGTTTCTATATTAGTTTTTGCTCTATAGCTTACTTTTCCATCTCCTGTTTCATAAGCTGCAAGAATTGATTTTTCACCTATAAGTATTCCACCTGTTGGAAGGTCAGGCCCTTTTATATATTCCATTAAGCCTTTTGTATCTATTTCATTATTATCTATATAAGCAAGAACTCCCTCTGTAACTTCCCCTAAGTTATGTGGAGGAATATTAGTTGCAAGTCCAACTGCAATACCAAAAGCTCCATTCACTAAAAGATTTGGATATCTGCTTGGAAGAACCTTTGGTTCCATTTCACTATCTGAATAGTTTGGTACCATCTCCACTGTTTCTTTATCTATATCTTTTAACATTTCCATTGCAATATTTGATAGTCTTGCCTCAGTATATCTCATTGCGGCAGCACCATCTCCATCAATTGAGCCCCAGTTTCCATGTCCATCAATTAGAGGGTTTCTTGTACTAAAGTCTTGTGCTAATATTACCATTGCTTCGTATACTGATGTATCACCGTGTGGGTGATACTTACCTAAGATATCCCCGACTATTCTAGCTGATTTATAGTAAGGTCTTTCCGGATATGCCTTTAGCATATGTGCTCCATAAAGTATTCTTCTATGAACTGGCTTTAATCCATCACGTACATCTGGAAGTGCTCTTTCTTTAGCTACTTCTATTGCATAAGGTAAGTAGTTATCAGGCATTGCCTCTTCAAGTGGCACTCTAATAATATTTTTATCTGTTGGTATTCTATTTTCTATTTTTTTAGCCATTTAAAAATCCCTCCTTCTTAAAACTCTCCATATTTATACATATATTTTCTTCTTGGTTCTACTATATCACCCATTAATAATGAAACCATTTTTTCTGCTTTTGCTGCATCATCTATAGTAACTTGCATAAGTGTTCTTGTTTCAGGGTTTAATGTTGTATCCCAAAGTTGGTCTGGGTTCATTTCTCCAAGTCCTTTATATCTTTGAATTAAGGCACCTTGCCCAATTTTCATTTTAACTTCGTCTAATTCATCATCTGAATAAGCATATTCAAATACTTCCTTATTTTTAACCTTTTTATACACCTTATATAAAGGAGGTTGTGCTAAATAAAGATGTCCATTTGCTATAAGGGGTCTCATATATCTATAAATATATGTCATCCATAAAGTTCTTATATGATATCCATCTACATCCGCATCACTCATAATTATTATTTTGTTATATCTTAAATCATCTTCACTATAATTATCTAAAGTTCCTGTTCCAAGTGCTGTATTAAAGATTTTAAGCTCTTCTGATGCAAGTACATTTTCAAGCTTCTGCTTTTCAGTATTCATTATTTTACCCTTTGATGGCATAATACTTTGGAATCTTCTATCCCTTGCTTGCTTTACAGAACCTCCTGCCGAGTCTCCCTCTACAACAATAAATTCATTATATATCTTTTCTTTCCCTGTACAAACTGCAACTTTACCTGCAAGAGGTGCAGTTCCTTTTCCTACTTTTTTCTTTTCAGCCTCATTTATTTTTTTTATCTTTTCTCTTCTTTGAGCTGCTGCAAGTGCATTATTTATAATTCTTGTTCCAAGTTCCTTATTATCTTCAATCCACTCTCCAAGCTTTGTATATGCAAGCTCATTCATCATAGTATAAGCTTCATTGTTTCCAAGCTTTGTTTTTGTTTGTCCTTCAAAAACTGGATTAGAAATTTTAATTCTAACTATTGCAGTCATACCTTCTCTTAGGTCATCACCTTCAAATTCCTTATCCTTTTCTTTTACTATTCCAAGCTTTCTTGCCCATTCTTTAAAAGCTCTTGTCATTCCAGTTTTAAAACCTGTTTCATGTGTTCCTGCTTCTGTTGTTGGAATGTTATTTACATAACTTGCTATATTGTCTGTTGAAGAGTCTGTAAATTGCATACAAACTTCTCCTTCCATAGCTATTCCCGAAATTTCTTTACCACCTTCAAAAAGAATTGGGTCCTTATGTAAAGGAGTTTTACTTTCATTTAAATATTCTATAAAGTCTAGAAGTCCTCTTTCTGAGTAATACTCTTTTTTAACTTCTTCACCTTTTCTATTATCTATAAGCTCAAGTCTCATTCCTTTATTTTGGAATGCTAATTCTTGTAACCTTTCATCTATTATGTCAAATTTAAAATCAGTTACTTGGAATATTTCTTTATCTGGTAAAAATGTAATCTTAGTTCCTGTATCTTTGCATTTACCTACTACTTCAAGTGCTGTCACTGGTGTTCCTGGCATATCTTTTTTAAGTTCTTTATCATATGCATATTCAAATCTTTGTCTATATATTTTACCACCTTGATGAACTTCTACTATAACCCACTTTGATAAAGCATTTACAACTGCAGCACCTACTCCATGTAATCCACCAGAAGTCTTATAGTTTTTATTATCAAACTTTCCTCCAGTATGTAATTCAGTATATACCATCTCTACACCGCTCTTCTTTTTTATAGGGTGTATTCCTGTTGGTATTCCACGACCATTATCCATTACTGTTACACTTTTATCTTTATTTAAAATAACTGTTGCTTTGTCTCCATATCCATTAGATACTTCATCAATAGCATTATCTAATATCTCCCAAACACAATGGTGTAACCCTTTAGTTCCAGTAGATCCAATATACATCCCTGGTCTAACTCTTACTGGTTCTAATTTTTCTAATGATGTTAAAGATGTTACATCATATGAGTTTTTATTATTCATCATCTTCTCTCCTTTAATTACTCTTCTATTTCCTCTAGTATTTCTTCCTTCTTATATAATGGTTCTAATTTTTTATAAACCTCTATAAGCTTATTAAGTGTATCTTCCCTATCTTCATTTTGGATAGTTTGGATAAATGTTTTTTCTTTAAATCCATTTAAGTACATTGGATCATAATAATTTTCCATAAGATTTATGCACGCTTCTCTATAGTTTCCATCTTTTATCATATCCTTATATTCTTCAACTTTTTTAACACTTAAATATTTCTTTATTTTGTCCATAGCTTCTAAAAGCTCTTTTATACCTTCTTCATTTTGAATATATTCATGTGTTAATAAATCACATCTATTTTCAATTGAATCTTCTATCCAAACCTTTGAACTTTCCATAATCTTTTCCCAAATATTATCTGGTATTATTATTCTTCCAATTCTTTTACTTTCCCCTTCAGTAAAAACTAAGTTAGATTTTCTTTTTGAAAGTGCATAGAATACTTCTGTTTCAAAAGCTTTTTGAGTATTACAAGCACCTATAGATACTGAACCTAATAATGAACCTCTATGATTTGCAGCTCCCTCTAAATCTAAGATATCAAAGCCTCTATTTTGAAGTTCTTTTAAATACTCAGTTTTTCCAACTCCTGTTTTTCCATATAGAGTTATAAAGTTTACATCTTCTATAACTTTATTAAAGTTTTCATTTATATATCTTCTATAGGCTTTATATCCACCCTTAAGTTTATAAACTCTAAGACCTAATGAATATAAAAGAGAATGAATACTACTGCTTCTCATTCCACCTCTAGCACAGAATATAACAACTTTTTTTCTTTCTACTGAATAAA
>NZ_JBOFRG010000256.1:0-1133 GCF_051650885.1 Clostridium sp. | reverse complement strand
TTGGAATTGGATTTGGTACTGGAATTCCAGTTACACTTACTCTATAAGTCAATAAAACAGATTGTCCTATCGCTAAATTTCCAATATTAACTCCACTTTGGATATTCCCAGCATTTGGTGAACCATTTACAGTAAGGCTTCCATTTGTAAATGTTACATTACTTGCTTGAATTGTATCTGTTACTATTACATTTGTAAGGTCTAAATTCCCTGTATTTGTTACAGTAATCCCATAATTTAAAGTATCACCTATATTAGCACTTGTTTTATCTACTGATTTTACTATAGTAACTTCAGGTGTTCCTGATGGATTATTAACCTGAGTTGTTACATTGTTAGAATCTTTATTATTAGTTATAGGTGTGCCACCTGTAGGTGTATAAGTGTAACTAGCATTACTCTTATTAGGAATTGGGTTCGGTACAGGCATACTATTTATTTTTACTCTAAATACAATAACTGCCGATGCCCCAACTGCTAGGTTTCCAACGGTTATTCCACTACTTGGATTTCCTGGATTACTCACTCCATTTACAGTAGCAGAACCTGAAACAAAAGTTACACCACTAGCTTCAATAGCATCTGTGAACACTACATTAGTAAGTGGAAGAGTTCCTGTATTTTGTATAGTAGATGTATAAGTTATCTCATCACCTACATTTGCAATAGCTTTATCTACTGCTTTTATAATACTTGCATCTCCACCTCCTGTACTACCTTGAACATTTGTATTTACTACATTTGATGTTGATGTTCCTGGAGTTGGCGTTCCGCCAGGTCTTGTATAAGTATATCCAGAACCTGCTACATTTGGAATTGGATTCGGATTTGGAGTGCCATTAATTTTAACTTGATAAGTTAAAATAACAGTTGACCCAATTCCAATATTCCCAACATTAACTCCTGTTTGAATATCTCCACTATTTGGTATTCCATTTACTGTTAATGAACCTGGAACTATAGATATATTTCCAGCTTGAAGTGTATCTGTAACTATTACATTTGTTAAATCTAATGTTCCCGTGTTAGTTGCAGTTACGGCATAAGTCAATGTATCTCCTACATTAGCACTAGTTTTATCAACAGTTTTTATCAATGTTAATTCTGGATTACCACTTGGAGTATTTACTGTA
>NZ_JBOFRG010000255.1:0-2902 GCF_051650885.1 Clostridium sp. | reverse complement strand
AAGCAGCATATAGTTCAGGAAAACCAGCATTAGGAGTTGGAGCAGGAAATTCACCGGCATACATTGAAAGAACAGCAGATATAAAAAAAGCTGTTAGCAATATAATGGCAAGTAAAACTTTCGATAATGGAACAATTTGTGCATCAGAGCAGTCGATAATTTGTGAAATTTGCAATGAGGCTGAAGTCATAGAAGAACTTAGACAATGTGGGGGATATTTTATGACAGAAGAAGAAACCGAGAAGGTTTGTAAGTTACTTTTCAAGCAAGGGCATATGATGAATGCTAAATTTGTTGGAAGAGCAGCTGATGTAATAGCAAAGGCAGCAGGGGTTGAGGTTCCGATTGGGACAAAGGTTCTAATTGGAAGACAAGATGGAGTAGGTGAAGGATACCCACTATCTTATGAAAAGTTAACTACAGTTTTAGGTTTCTATACAGTTAATGATTGGTATGAAGCATGTGATTTAAGTATAGAATTACTGCAAAATGGAATAGGGCATACTATGAGTATTCATACAGAAGATAGAGACATAGTATTAAAATTTGCTAGAAAACCAGCATCACGTATTTTAGTTAATACTGGTGGAACACAAGGTGGAACAGGTGCGAGCACAGGTCTTATGCCATCATTTACACTTGGATGTGGAACATGGGGAGGAAGTTCAATTTCTGAAAATGTTACACCGATGCATCTAATAAATTTAAAAAGAGTAGCTTATGGATTAATTGATTGTGTGGATTTATTGGATGAAGGAGCACAGGAGACTAAAGAGGATGTAGAGGCAATGAAGATGAGTCCATCAGAAATATCTCAAGCATCAACTGAAAATATAGATATTTGCAAAGATATATTAAAGAATAATATGGATAACAATGAACTTTTAAGTCTTGTGAATCAAATTATAGCAACTATGAAGAGGTAATACTCATGCAAAATAATTTAGAAGAAGTATTAAAGCTATTGTTGACGGCTATGAATCAAAATAAAGAACGAGAAAAAAAGGTGAAAGACTCTTTTGAAATTCCGGTAGGAATTTCAAATAGGCACATACATCTTGCACAAAGAGAAGTAGATGCTTTATTTGGAAAAGGGTATTCACTTACAAAATTAAAAGATTTAAGTCAACCGGGAGAGTTTGCATGTAAGGAAACAATAACTATATGTGGACCTAAAGGGGCAATAGAAAAAGTTAGAGTTTTAGGACCAATAAGAAGTAAAACACAGGTTGAAATATCACTAGGTGATTCAATAAAAACGGGAGTAGCACCTAGTGTACGACTATCAGGGGATTTAAAAAATACATCAGGGATTGCTTTAGTTGGAACAATGGGAAGTGCATTAATACAAGAAGGTGTAATAGTGGCTCAAAGACATATTCACATGACAAATAGTGATGCACAGCATTTCAATGTGTCGGATGGAGAAGTAGTATCTATAGAAGTAGATGGAATACGAGGGGGGATATTAAAAAATGTTAATATTCGAACCAACGATAATTTTAAGCTTGAATGTCATTTAGATGTAGAAGAAGCGAATTCACTTGGTATTACATCAAAATCAAAAATAAAAATTGTTAAATAATAAAAATTAAAATAAATTAAAAAGAAAGATTTTAGGAGGATTTTAATATGAAATATGATGCTTTAGGAATGATTGAGACAAAGGGATTAATAGGGTCAATAGAGGCTGCAGATGCAATGGTTAAAGCTGCAAATGTTTATTTAATAGGAAAGGAATATGTTGGTGGAGGTCTTGTAACGGTTATGGTTAGAGGTGATGTAGGAGCTGTTAAAGCTGCTACAGATGCTGGAGCAGCGGCAGCACAAAGAGTTGGTGAATTGGTTTCAGTACATGTAATCCCAAGACCACACTCAGAAGTTGAAGTTATACTTCCAGCAAGTAAAGAAGAAAAATAAGTTAGAATAAATAAATTTGAATTATTAAAAAAATGGTTGCTAATAATATAGTGAAATTAGGTTTAGAGATTTAATATTAAAAGAGTAGGATATAAAATATCTTGCTCTTTTTATATGTTGATATAGCAGGTTTGATTTGTAGTTTGGAAGATCTCTGAATAGAGGAAATCTTGTGAAGACAATAATGGCAAACTATATATTAGAAGGAATTTATTTCTATTCAGGATTTATGTTCTTCTACAACCTAGAGAGAAATGGTAAAATGCCAGGTTCAGCACAAGAGATAAGATATATAAACAGAGATGAAAATACACACCTTTGGTTATTCAGAAGTATTATAAGAGAACTTCAAAAAGAAGAACCAGAATTATTTACAGAAGAATTAAAAGAAGAACTAAGACAAATGATGAAAACTGGTGTAGATAACGAAATTGAATGGGGACATTATGTAATTGGTGATAGAGTTCAAGGAATAAATAAGAAGCTTATAGAAGATTACATAAAATATTTAGGAAATATGAGATTAGAAGCAATTGGACTTCAAAAGTTATATAGAGGATATGATAGTAATCCTGCAGAATGGGTTGATAGACAAGCGGATGCGAATTCTGTAAAAACAGATTTTTTTGAAGCAAAATCAACAGCATATGCAAAAGCTGCAACATTAATAGATGACTTATAAAAAATGCGAAGAAACCTTATGGAAACATAAGGTTTCTTTTGATTTAAAAACATATTAATCCTAAAAAAGTAAAACTTTAACATTCATAAGATGTATGATACAATGATGATAAGCTTACGAATTTACAAGAGAATTATATATACTTTGGTTTCAAATTGAAGGAGTATTAAGAGTATGAATGAATTTAATATTAAAACACAAATTTATTTTGGTGAAGGTGCAATAGAAAAATTAAGTGAGATAAAAAATAAAAGAGTTTTGCTAATTTGTGATGAATTTATGGAAAAATCAGGAATAGCT
>NZ_JBOFRG010000254.1:0-8702 GCF_051650885.1 Clostridium sp. | reverse complement strand
GGATTTAGGCTTGTATGAAAATACATAAATAGTGGATTTCCTAATTCTTTAAAGTATATTGATAATCCACTTCCAACTACTAAAGAAAGGATAAATAAAATCAAAAATGGTGTACTATTCTTAATTTTTATATCCTTTATAACTTTTCCAATTAAAAAATATCCTAAAAATTCAACTGGATAGTACAAAGGAATATTCAAAAATCCTGTTTTTGCTCGTAGAAGTTCACATACAAATCCTATAATAAGAACCACTATACTCACATTCCTAAATGTTTTATCACTCATTTTATTTTTTATATCTACAATAAATGGTGTAAGTATATAAAGTAATACTAATAAATATAGATACCATAAATGAATAGATGCTCCCCCCATAAGGATTTCTTTAAAAATAGTTCCTATGTTAAAGCTTGGATCTAATCCCACTCTAAACAAGATGTATACAATATTCCAAATTACAATTGCTCCTATTGCCCTTGGAAGTCTTTTCTTATAGAACTCTTTTTTATTTTTATATTCCTTAATTAAAAATCCACCACTTATCATTACAAATATAGGGACTGCAATTCTTCCTATAATAGATATTGGAATTGTTGCATTTAAGTCAGCACTTCCCATACTTATCCCCTTTAATAAATAGGGTGCTACTGAATGTACGACTACTACTAAAAAGCAACATATCACCTTTAGTAAATCAATATTTTGTTCTCTTTTCATTTTAACTCCTAAAAAATTTATATATACCTATATTATACATTTTCTTCCTTTTATATGTTAAAAAAAAATTGCCTACACGGCAATTTTTTTATTCTTCTTCTTCAAGATATAATTCTTCTGCATCATGGTCATAGTAAAATAACTCAGCATATCTTCCCCAGTCAATTATTATATCCATCATTTCTTCTACTTCATCTGCACTAAAGTATTTTTTGAATAGTTCTTTAAAGAATTCTTCTTTCATTTTTTTATTTGCTTTATTGTTTAATACATTTAATATAACCTTAAATGTAGAAATCTTTTCTATTTGATCTTTAAATAAATCTTTACTCTCTTCTTTATCAAGTTCAACAAATTCTTTTCCAAGAGGTGTTATAAATATATCCCCTTCCTTTACTTCTGCAAAGCCAAGCATTGATATTCCTTCGATATTTGGGAATAAATCATCTATTTCCATCATTAAGTCTCCACCTAATTGATAGATATCCATTTTTCCACCGTTATCATCAATAAGTTCTAAAAGCCCTTCCATAACTCCAACATGTGAATAAGGAATAGCTACTGGTCTTGTAACTTTACCTTTTTCAGATTTTGGAATATCATCTGCTGGTACAACTTCCTGATCTTCAAGTTTTCCTTCAATTAAAAGCTTATAAACCTTATCTACTAACTTTTCAAACTCTGGTGATTTTCTATTTCTTGGATGTGGAAGATTAATCTCTATTTCTCCTGCCACATGTGTTGGTTTTTTACTAAGCATGATTATTTTATCAGCCATAAGTACAGCTTCTTCAATACCATGAGTAATCATTATTATACTTTTAATCGGCATTCTTTTTTCCATCCAAAGGTCTACAAGCTCTGTTCTTAAGTTTTCTGCTGTTAAATAATCAAGTGCTGAAAATGGTTCATCTAAACAAAGAAGCTTTGGCTCAACTGCTAATGCTCTTGCAAATCCAACCCTTTGTCTCATTCCTCCTGATAATTCCTTTGGATAAGCTTCCTCAAAACCATCAAGTCCTATAAGGCTTATAAGTTCTTCTGCCTTATCTTTTGTATAATCCTTTGGAAAGCCTTTTACTTTAAGTCCAAGCTCAACATTTTCACGTACAGTTAGCCATGGAAAAAGTGCGAAGCTTTGAAATACTATAGCCGCTGCTGAACTTACTTCATTAACCTTTTTTCCATCTAAAATTACTTCACCTTCATCTGCTTTAATAAGTCCTGTCATTATTCTTAAAAGGGTACTTTTACCAGAACCTGATGGACCAAGTATTGCTACAAATTCACCTTCATTTATAGTTAAATTTACGTTATCTAATGTTGGCTTATCTGAATCTCCAAAATATTTTACTATACTATCTACTTTAATAAATTCCTTTGTACTTTTCATTTAATCCACCTCCGTCTTAAATTTCCATTTTAAATTTTTCATCTGCTAATTTATATAATCTATTCCATACAAGTTTATTAAATATTACAACTACAATTGCCATAGTAAGTGTTGCCATTAAAAGCATTGCAAAGTTTCCATTTGCTGTTGACTCTGAAATAAGTGCTCCAAGTCCTGTTGTAGTTACTGTTTTTCCATTAAAGGTTACATACTCTGCAACTATACTTGCATTCCAACATCCACCTGCTGCTGTAATCATTCCTGTAACTAAGTATGGGAATATTGATGGAAGTATTAGATATCTCCATTTTTTAAATCCTGTTACACCATAAGTTTTTGCTGCAGCTTTTAAATCTTCTGGTATAGCCATTGCCCCTGCAATAACATTAAATAAGATATACCACTGTGTTCCAAGTAACATAAGAATTACTGCTGCAATATTTAATCCACCAATTTTATTTATTAAAAATAATAAAAGAACTGGAAATACTGCTGTTGCAGGAACTGACGCTGCTATTTGAACCAAAGGCTGCAAGATTTTTGCAAGTTTTTTATTCATTCCAATTAAAACTCCAACTGGAACTGTCCAAATTAATGCAATAATTTGTGCTGCAACAACTCTTAAGAATGTTGCTCCAACTGCTGGGAAAAGACTTAAAAGTTCTTTTGCTGTTAATTCCATACATAATTTACTTGCTTTTATTCCTAAATAAATTAAAATTATTATTCCAATTACTCTAATAGCCCATTTTATAATTACTCTTATTATACTTTTCTTTCCTTCACTTGCACGTTCTTTCTTTGCAGCTTCATATTTATCAATAACTCTATCTAGCTTTTCACCAAAAATCTCTCCAATTTTATCTACTATATTATCCATAATAAATCCAACTACAGCTGATCTTCTTAAAAGAGTTAAAAGTGCTGAATGAGGTACTTCAGTTTGAGTAAGTTCCATTTTAAACTTATCTGCCCAAACATTTAAAGGCTTCCATATAAGTTGGTCTAATAAAACTATTACTACAATTAATGATAAAATCCCTATTACTAAGGCTTTTATATCGCCTTTATCTGCTGCTTCTTGAAGGTATGAACCTATTCCTGGAAGTGCATAAGTTTTACCATTTAAGGTGAACATTTCACAAGTCATAAGGAAGAACCATCCTCCTGCCCAAGACATCATACTGTTCCATACAAGCCCCATCATTCCAAATGGAAGCTCAAGCTTTCTAAACTTTTGCCATTTATTTAATCTAAATACATCTGATGCTTGACTTAAATCCTCTGGTAAAGTTTTTGCTGAATTATAAAAACTAAATGTCATATTCCAAGCTTGACTTGTAAATATAAGAACTATACTTGCTAAGTTTATTCCTATATTATGACTTGGAAATAATGCCATAAGTCCAAGTGATACAGCTGGTAAGAATGATAACACTGGTATAGATTGAAGTATATCTATAATTGGTATCATTACCTTTTCTGCCTTTTTATTATGTCCTGCTATATGCCCATAAATTAATGTAAAAATTAATGATAAAACATAAGCTGCTGCCATTCTTCCAACTGACTTTAACATATATACTGGAATATTACTTATTTTAATAGATATTGTACTTCCTACATCGCTTGGATTTACATGACCATTTATAGCTGGTGTTAAAGCTAAAACAAGAACTGCTGCTATCGCTACAAAAATTAAAATATCTATTATTCCAAACTTTCTATCAACTACTGATTTTTGCATATTCATATTTTTTCTTCTCCTTTAGTTATTTCCGTATAGACTCGCCTCCATCTGTATCCATCTATCAATCTCCTCCTTTAGTTTCTCCTAATTATGTACATACTATAAGTACTAAGACTATAAAAATAAAAAAAGGTTTTTAGAATATACTCCTAAAAACCTATAACAATCATCTTAAAAAAATCTTGTACCATGGTTTTAGCACTATATAGCTTTGAGCTAAACTCAGCTACGTTAAGTAAAGCCTTAACTCGGCAATACCTGTTGACTCATTGGCATCTTTCGATGTTTCTGAGCAGTAGCATTTATCTAATATAGGAGCCTCCCCTAAAATATTTATTTTTTAAAAGTTTAATTTAATTAACTTTCACTTAAAATTATAGTTTTTAAATTTTGTAAAGTCAACATCTTTGCTTTTCTGTTTAAAAAGTTTAATTTAAATTAATATCTTTACCATTTACTTTCTTTTACTAACTTTTTTACAAATTCTGTTTTAGGGTTATTTAATATTTCTTCTTTTCCCCCAACTTGTACTATTTTACCTTTATCCATAACAATTATCCTAGTTCCAAGCCTCATAGCTTCTCTTATATCGTGAGTTACAAAAATTATAGTTATTTTTCTTTCATCATATATTTTTAAAATCTCTTCTTGAAGAGTTTTTCTCGTTATTTCATCTACATTTCCAAAAGGTTCATCCATTAAAAGAATTTTAGAATTATTTATTAAAGCTCTCCCAATTCCAACTCTCTGTCTTTCTCCACCAGAAAGTTCTCTAGGATACTTTTTTAAAACCTCTTTTTCTAATCCTATAATCCTTAAAACCTCTTCTACTCTTTTTTCCTTTTCCTTCTTACTTATCTTTTTCTCTAAATCAAGAACATAAGTCAAATTTTTTTCAATTTTTAAATGTGGAAAAAGCGAGATACTTTGAACTACATATCCAATACCTCTTCTCTTTAATTCAAACCCTTTTTCACTAACTCTATTTCCTTCTATTAAAACTTCACCTTCATCTTCTTTAAGCAGTCCATTAATAAGCTTTATAAAAGTAGTTTTGCCTGAGCCTGATGTTCCTATAACTGTTACAAACTCACCTTCTTCAATAGAAATATTTATATCCTTTAAAGCAATCTTTCCCTTGTAACCTTTACTTACATTTTTAAATTCAATTATCTTCATTTACTTAATTATTCCTTTTTCCTTTAAAAATTCATAAGCTACCTCTTCTTCTCCTTTTCCTTCACCTTCAACTTTATAATTTAACTTTGCCATTTCCTCTTCATTTATAATATTATCCATTAATGCTAAAGCTTCTTTAAGCTCTGGATGTTTTTCTAAAATATCTAATCTAACAATTGTACTGCAATAATAAGTATCATAAAACTTTTTATCATCCTCTAAAAGAACTACATCAGAAGTAGTCAAAGCTCCATCAGTTGTAAAAACATTCATTACATCAATCTTCTTTTCATTTATTGCCTTATGCTTTAACCCTATATCTAAATCTACAGTTTTCTTAAAATTAAATCCATATTCCTTTTTAAGCCCCTCATATCCATCTTCTCTTTCATAAAAATCATATTCTGCACCAAAAGTTAAATCCTTTGAATACTTAGAAAGGTCAGAATAAGTTTTTATATTATACTTTTCTGCTATATCACGTCTTACAACTAACCCAAAATTATTGTTAAATCCATAGGAGTTTGTCCATGTTAATTTATATTCTTCTTCATATCTCTTTTTTAATTCTTCAAACAATTCCTTATCTTCTAAATTCCTATTATCCTTTAAAACAAATCTCCATCCTGTTCCTGTATACTCAGGATACATATGAAAATCCCCCTTAACAATTGCAGGATGAATATTACTTGTTCCTCCACCAATCCCCTTAGTTATCTCTACCTTTAAGTCAGTTTTTTCCTCAATTATAAGTTTAAGCATTTCACTTAAAATAAACTGTTCTGTCATTGGCTTTGTTGCAATTTTTATAGTTTCTTCTTTTTTCCCACAAGAACTTAAAATAATTCCTAAAAATATACAACTTAAAATTATACTTATTTTTTTTATACCTCTCATTAATTACCCCTCCACGCTATACCTTTTTTGTATTACACCTATAATAAAATCAAACACTATTGCTAAAACTGCTATTAAAAGACTTCCTGCAATAGTTAGAAGAGTATTATTTGTAGTTATCCCCCTATAAATACAAACTCCAAGTCCTCCAGCTCCAATAAAAGATGCAATTCCTCCTAAAGCAATAGTCATAACAACCATATTTCTAAAACCTGCTATAATCACACCTAAAGCCAAAGGTAATTTAATTTTATAAAGAATTTGAAACCTAGTACTCCCCATTCCCTTAGCCACTTCAATAATCTCTTTATCAACCTCCCTAAGCCCTGCATAAGTATTTCTTATCATAGGCAAAAGTCCATAAATAGTAAGAGCAATAATTGCACTCCTATTCCCAATCCCTGATATAGGAATAAGAAAACCTAAAAGCGCAATAGATGGAATAGTATAAACAAAATTAGTTACTCCTAAAACAACAGCCGATGCTTTCTTAAACTCATTTATAAAAATCCCTATCACTCCACCAATTACACTTGCAAGAAAAATTGCTATAAAACAAATCTTAATATGTTCTAATACAAGCTCAATAAAAAAATCACTTCTACTTACATATAAATCAATTAACTCTCCTATAAGTACCCCTCCCACATAAAGTTCTCCTTCTTATTTAAGCTATTCATAAATCTTCTAATAGTTACTTGAAAAAAATAAGACAAACTAAAAAATTTTAGTTTGCCTTATCTTTACACTATTTATTTAATTCATTATTATCTTTATTTTCATTTAAATCTTGCTCTTCATTAGAAATATCTATTTCATCATCTTTACACTTTATAAAAATCAAGGTTATTACAATTACTGTTATCAATCCAAATGGTCCTATAAAACAAAATGGAAAAGCACTTAATCCAAATAAAAGGTAAACTGCACCTGATAAAATAACTCCACCTATTAAAGGTAATGATATAAAATATAGAAATTCCGGCTTATCATCATCTTCATCTGCTATTTTTTCACCCATTCCTTTTGCCAATAAAGCCGCAACTGTAAAAGTAACTATTCCAGCAAGCACTGATAATATAAGCCATGTATCACTATAGTGAGTTCCAAACACCTTATTATAGTCAGAATTATATATATCTTGTCCACGATACGAATTTGCTACAAATACTATGACTATTGCCATAATTAATGAAGCTATGTTATATCCTTTATTTAAGCCTTTTTTCTTTAAAAAATTATAAATAATAATTGCTAATATAATTTGTAATATATAATCCATTTACCCTCCTACACACTTCAACAAAACTTAATTTAATTTATTTCCAGCCTTGTCTTTAAAAGCTCCACATAAAATCATTATAAAATCTATAAGTGTCCATATACCAAAACACCCTAAAGTAAATAACATTATAATACCAGTTCCAATCTTACCAACATAAAATCTATGAATTCCAAAACCACCTAAAAAGAAGCATAGTAAAGCTGCTGCCACCTTACTCTTCTCTCCTACTGTAGCCATAGGTGCACCACAGTTTGGACACATTACAGCATTACTACTTATTTCTTTTCCACAATCTTTACAAAACATTTTTTCAATCTCCAATCATCTTTAGTTTTAACTTCTCATATTTTTCTCAATATATCCTTAAATTAACTTTATTACAGTCTCTTAATTTGCTTTGCATATTTAAGCTTGTCCATTGTATCATATAAATATTTATAATCCACATATTTTTCTACCTTTTCATTATTTTTATGCTTTTCTTAGTTCCTTACTAATTAAACAGATATTTTCTTACTAATAGTTATATTAGACTAATTATTTCATATGGATATTTTTTCTTTTTATAATATTTTTTTGCATAATAAAAAGAAATGCATTTCTACATTTCTTTTTGTCTTGATTATATGCTCATATAAATCTTAATCAAACTAGGAAAATTATGTCTATCATCTAAAAAGAATTGAATGTATTTTTTATTTTCTCCCTCATATACACTCAAGATATCAATTAAATTTGCTCTAGCACTTCTTAACTCATAGCTATTTAAATTTAAAATATCAATTGTATACTTTGCTCTTAAATACTTAATACTTCTTTCATCCTTCTCTTTAGGTATAATTTCTCCACTTGCAATATTATAATCAATATATTCATCTAAATCATCTACTATTGGATTAAGAAATTTATCATTATATTTATTTCCCTTATATGAACCACAACTATTTTTTTCATTACAAGAAACTATCAAATTGTTATAATCATCCCATGTCTTAGGTTTATTTTTTCTTTTAAATTCTAATAGAAACTCTGGTTCATTTCCTTTCCTAACCTTTAGCATTTTTCTTATTCCTTATAGAAATATCCAATCTAATTCTCATAATATCTTTATCTAAGTCACCTAAATACTTTCTTAAATAATTAAATATTTCTTTAAATTCTTTTGTTTCATATAAATTTTGATTTAATAGAGAGTATATCTTATTTAATTTTTCTGTTATATTTTCATTTCTTAAGCTTTCTAAGCTCATAGTCGTACTCAATATGTCACCTATAGTTTTCCCATAAGTCTCTGATAATTTATCATTATCAACTACATTTATTCCTAAATTATCTTTTTTTATGACTCTAAGTTGTTTTGCCTCAATATCTCCAATTATATGTGGTGAGTGCGTTGCTATGATTAATTGGTTATTTTCACCTATACTTTCATATACATGAATTATTTTTTGTTGCCATTCTGGATGAAGTGATATTTCG